>CAIOKD010000142.1 GCA_903858835.1 uncultured Verrucomicrobiota bacterium | reverse complement strand
GCAAATTAATGAAACAAAAAAATGTCAACGAGAACTAGAAGCACGCCTTTCAAAGATCGCATTGGAAGCAACTACTGAAGTAGCAATAGCATCCGCAGTTTACTACACTGCTGTCGTCGGCTGCCCCCTCCTCAGTGGTCCAGCAGTGGCTCAATGTGAGGCTGTTGCTTTGAAAGCATACAGTGGTGCGAGGTTTGCAATCGCAGCTAGAGCAACACAACAGACCGCTGCAGCATACATAGACGATAGCAACTGCAGAACATCCGCATCAGACACAGCAAATATCAGCAATGTGTCAGCTGAAGGAAAATACAACCTATCTGTAAAATTAGCGACCAACGAATTCAAAATCTCTGATGACTTGGCGTATAGTCAAAAAATCGCTTGTATTGCCGATGCAGAGAAAATTAAAGTTGATTGTTTGAGAAGAATTCAGACTGTAAACCGATACCCATAAAGCCCGAGTTTATGTCCCGACCAATCCCTATAGATCGCTTCAGTATTAGTTTGAATATTTTTCAAACGGCGCGAGGGATACACCTCAAAGAATTACCGTTTATCAACCCTTCGTCTCCAAGCCACCTTCACTGAATCTCCCTTGGGCCGAGTTTTGAGATCAGGAACGGGGTCAGGATCAGGAACGGGAACGGGGTCAGGGAACGATTACCGATTTTGGATGGCCGGGGGGTGAGCTGTCCTGATGCCGGTTTTTTCGGACAGTTTCGGCGTCCTGGGGCAGGGCTCCGCGGGACCGGGCCTGCGCTCGCAGGGAAGCTCGAACAAGGGGATGCTTTCGCGCTGCGCGCGAGGGTGGAGCGTGATCGCTTCCAGAGCTCGCTCCGACCCGATCCCGCTGCCGCCGGTGTTGTCTGAGGCAATGAACCCTCGGCCGTAGAAGGGGGCAGTAGAAGGGGGCAGGGAACGAATTCCGAATTTGGGTTCGGTCCTTCAACCACCCCATCCATGCCTAGGTGCTTTGAGGAAGATCCCTGAGGGATCGAACGGGAATCTTCCTCACCTGCGCCGAGGCGTTGTCGTCGCTCCTCAGTCCGAGTCGCCCGACGATCCACGATTGCCGCAGCGAGGTGTGGCTTTGCACGGCTTGCCCCTGCCCACGCGCTTCAGATCCTCGCTCGGAAGCAAAAGAAAACCTTTGATGCGCCCGCCCTTCAAACCGAACCGCTCCGTTCCAGGTCGATTCAAATTCGGAAATCGTTCCCTGACCCGGTTTTCCTGAGGCACGTGCTGCGGCATTGAACCGCTGCCACCGCCCGATCCCCGAATGACCGCCGATCACCGGCCCCAGCGGGTGTTCTTGAGGAACTCGAGGAGGTCGGCCAGTTCTTGGCGGGTGATCTGTTCGTCGAGGCCGGCGGGCATGAGGGAGACGGTCGAGGGAGTGACCGCGGTGATGTCGGTGCGGTCGATCTGCAGGGTCGATCCGGGGCCGGTCACCAGCGAGATCCCACGGGCATCGTCGCGCCGCTGGATGCCAAGGCGTTCCTCGCCGTCGCGGGTGGTGACCGAGACGGGTTCGTAGCTCCGAACCAGGCTGGCCGAGGGTTCCACGATGGCTTCCAGCAGGTCGTCGGCCGAGCGCACGGTGCCGATGCTGGTGAGTTCAGGGCCCACGTCGCCCCCCTGGTAGCCGAGGCGGTGGCACTGGATGCAGGCGGCCTTGGGGGAGTTGAACACTGCCTGGCCACGGCGGACATCCCCCGAGGGTAGCTCGGAACGGATCTTCTCCAGGCGCTTCCGGCGGCCGGCCAATCCCGTGTCGAGGGTCTCCAGGAAACGGTCGGCCCGGGCCCGGATCTCGGCCGGGTAGCCCTTGAGGACCGCACGCAGCATCTCCGGTCGGACGGCGGTTCGGGCCTTGGACTTGCCCAGGGCTGCCAGCAGGGATTCGCCGGTCCGGGCGCTCGGGCCGCGTTCGAAGGCCGGCAATACGCGGGTGAGTTCCAGGGGGCCGATCTCCGGCAGCGCGCGGGCGACCTCGTCGAGGTGGTCGGGTTCGAGAGTTGCGCGAGCCAGGGCTTCGGCGGCCGATCCTTGACGCTCACGCAGACCTGCGAGCAGCGGCCCCAGGTCGGCGGCGTTGGCCTGCCAGCCGGCCGGCAACGCCGCGTAGGCCGAGAGGCGCAGGGGCGCAGGCAACGCTGGGTTCCTGGCGGTTTTCAGGAGGGCCTCGCGGACGGGAGCCTGACCGGTCAGCGATCGGGCCGCGCGCAGCACCGACGGCAGGGTCTCCGCGGAGACGGTCGCCGAGGGCACTTCGAGCCAGGCCGTCAGGGCCCGTCCCCACGACTCCGGAGGATTCTTCGGGGCGTGTTGGGCCATCGCGTCCAAAATTCCGTGGCGGGTCTCCAGGTGGGCCTGAGGCGCCGTGAGCAGATCGGCCATGAGCGTCTGCACGGCCGGTGACGAGATCAGTCCTCCCAACAAAGCGGTCAGGCCAGCGCGACCACCCGGGGGAGGGGTGCCGGCGATCAAGCGTTGCCGCAGGGATCCAGCCAGGGCCTCTCCCCAGTCGGCATGGCGCTGGGCCACCCACAGGGCCGCATCACGGGCGAGCGGCCGATCCGAGAACAGCGCGGGACCGACCTCCTCGGCGCGCAATCCGCCGTCGGGGATCTGCTCGAGCGCCTGCAGGGCGGCTGCTTGGACCTTGGGGTTCGGATGTTCCAAGGCCTGGCGCAAGGGGGCGGTGGCCCGCAGTTCGGCCAGCGCCGCCGTGGCGGCCATGCGCAGGGTTTCGTCGTCGGGGCCTTCCAGAGTGCGGAGGATGAGCGGCGTCGCGGCCGCATGACGCAGGCGGGCCAGGGCGGTGATCGCGGTCAGTTGGCCGTCGCGCCGCCCCGACTTCAGCGACGTGTTCAGCAGAGCCATCGCTGCCGGAATGCCAGCCGGGTCACGCCGGTCGCCCAGCCGGCGGATGCGGGCCAGTTCACTCTCGGGGATGGTGGACGCGGGCGTCGTGGGGCGGGTGTGCTTTGCGCCGACGCGCGTGACCCGATACACGCCGCCCAGCACGTCGGCCTTCCAGAGTTGCGAGCTGGGACAACAGAGCTTGTACCAACCGCCGGTGTCGAGGATGAGCACCGAGCCGTCGGCATCGGCCAGCACGTCGGTGGGGTGAAAGTCGAGGCTGCTGCTCACCACGAAATCGCTGTCCTTGGCTTTGAATGACGCTCCCTCGCGTTCCAGTTGAATGCGGGAGATCTTCCGCAAATTGAACGCCGAGGCGAAAAGGTCGCCCCGGAATCCTGGGCCGAACGCCTCATGGTCGTAGGCAGCCAAGCCACTCGGGGCAGCGGCTCCGAGTTGTGCGATGGGATGGGCCAGCGCAGGGCCGGGCCGGAACACCGCCCGGTCTTCGAGCACCGAGTTGGCCTTGCCGAAGACCGCACCGTAGGAGGCGTGGGCCACACCGTCGCGGAATCCGGGTTGGGAGAAATCGATGAACGTGCTGGTGAAGAAGGCCTCGCCGTCGGCGTTGAAGACCACGTCCACCGGGTTGTCCATGCCGCCGGTCATCACCGACTCGAGGGCCGAACCGTCGGGGCGTGCCCGGAAGATGTGTGAAGCCTTGTCCTGATGGACGGTGCCGGTGAAGCCATTGGTCCAGCGCACGGGCTCGAAGGCCCCCTTGGTCCAGTAGATCAGGCCGTCGGGGCCGGCATAGGGGCCGTGGACTTCGTTGCCGCAATGGGTCGAGGGATGCCCCACGTTCCACCATTCGTCGCGACGGTCCGCCCGACCGTCGCCATCGGCATCGGTCAGCTTCCAGATGGCCGGGGTGCCGCCCACATACACTGAGCCTTGATGCCAGAGGATGCCCTGCAGCATGGGCAGTTTGTCGGCGAAGACGACCGATCGGTCGTACCGGCCGTCGCCATCGGTGTCTTCGAGTCGGATCACCCGCCATTGCGGGTTCTTGGCCTGGACCGCCGGCGCCTCGGTCGACCCGCTCGAGTCGGTGACGTAAAGGCGCCCTTGGTCATCGAGCGATCCATTGACCGGCCGTGCCACCTGGTCGGTCGTGGCCACGGCCTCGATCTGGAAGCCTTCAGGCAGGGTGAACGTGTGGGGGCCGATCTGCCGGGTCGTGGTGCCGGAAGGACTGGCCGCGAGCGCGGTGGCTCCCAGCGCGAAGGCCAGTTTGGGGAGGGATCCGATCAGCGTCGACAATCCGGAGGCCCGAGGCGTGGGTTTCATGGAGTTGGGGGCGAGGTGAACGGGGACCTATCCTTGGGAGGCCTGCGCCTTGGAGATCCTCCGGGCGTAGGGGGAGTGGAGATTGAAATAGATGCCGCAGAGGGGCCGGGGGCCGGAACTCTCGCTGAGGATCACGGTCACCTGCCGGTTGAGGGCGATGCCGTGTTTGAGCCCCGGAGCTCGGTTCTGGTACGCTTGGATGGCCTTCTCGATCAGGGATTCGAGGATGCTTTCCGTCTCGTCGGGCACCTGCTCGATGCAGACGATGTGCCTCTCGTAGCTCCGGAGGGCCGCCCGGAGTTCCGTCGCGAACAGATCCGCGGTCAGGGTATCGGAGGGAGGGGTGTCGGACATGGGCTTTCCTTGTGAGGACGGTGACGCCTCGAACGGTCGCTGAAAAGTTTCTTCCGGGTCCGGAGCCCGGGCCGATCCGCCTCAGGCCATGAGCTCGCGGACCACCCTGCCATGCAGGTCGGTCAGCCGAAAATCGCGGCCGGCGTGGCGATAGGTGAACTTCTCGTGGTCGAAGCCCAGCAGCGCCAGCAGGGTGGCGTGGAGGTCGTGCACGTGGACCGGGTTCTCGGCCGCTGCGAAACCGAATTCGTCGGTGGCGCCGTACACCGTGCCGCCCTTCACACCACCCCCGGCCAGCCACATCGTAAATCCGTGGTTGTTGTGGTCGCGGCCGTTGATCTTGCCGGAGTTGGCGCCCGGGGTGGGCAGTTCCACTGTGGGGGTCCGCCCGAACTCGCCGCCCCAGATGACCAGCGTGTCTTCGAGCATGCCCCGCTGCTTCAGATCGGTGAGGAGGCCAGCGATGGCCTGGTCGCTTTCGCGGGCCAGCTTGCGGTGGTTGACCTCGAGGTCGTCGTGGTTGTCCCACGGTTGGCCCGCCCCGTGCCAGACCTGCACGAAGCGCACGCCGCGCTCGACCAGACGTCGGGCGATGAGCAGTTGGCGGGACTGCGTGCCCTCGCCGTACAGCTTCCGCACCGATTCGGGCTCGCGCTGGATGTCGAAGGCGTCGGCCGCGTCCATCTGCATGCGGTAGGCCAGCTCGAAGCTCTGGATGCGGGCATCGAGCTGAGGGTCGATGGTGCGCTTCCGGCGGTGTTCTTCGTTGAGCCTGCGGAGGAGGTCCAGCTGCCCCCGCTGGGCCTCGGGCGAGGTGCGGGCGTTGTTGATGTTCTCGATGAGCTTCTCGATCCGGGTGTGCTGGGTATTGATGTAGGTGCCCTGGTACACCCCCGGGAGGAAGCCACTCTGCCAGTTTTGGGATTCCTGAATCGGGTAGCCGCCCGGGCACATCACCACGAAGCCGGGCATGTTCTGATTGTCGCTGCCCAGTCCGTAGGTCACCCAGGAACCGAAGCTAGGTCGCACCTGACGGGCCTCGCCGCAGTTCATCAGCAGGAGCGACGGCTCATGGTTCGGCACGTCGGCCTTCATCGAACGGATGACGCATAGGTCGTCGACGCAGGCGGCCGTCTTCTCGAAGAGTTCACTGACCTCGATGCCGCTCTGCCCGTGCTTCTTGAACCGGAACGGCGATCTCCAAGCCGCACCGGTCTTGCGCTCGGTGTTGTGATGGATGGGGATTTCCTTGCCATGCCAGCGATCCAGCGAGGGCTTGGGATCGAAGGTGTCCACGTGCGACGGCCCGCCGTTGGCGAAGATGTGGATGACCCGCTTGGCGCGGCCAGCAAACTGGGGGGCCTTGGGCGACAGCGGGTGCAGCGAGACGGTCTCGGCCCGGGCGTGCGGCGTAAGCAGGCCGAGGGAGCCCATCAGCGACGACAGAGCGACCGACCCCATGCCCATGCCACAGCTGCGCAGGAACTCCCGTCGGTGCAGGGATGCGGAACCCGGAGGGATGGGGGGCGTGGACATGTCGGTGCCTCTGGTTGACGTGGAAGTTAGGAGGAATGTTCAGGGGCGCCACCAGGAAAACCTCGGCGGCCGAAACACCGTGTGGCCGCGGGCCTGCGGACCGGAGACTTGTCGGGGAACGGCCCTTGCCAAACCCGACCCCGTCCGCGACAAACGCCTCCCGCGTGGAGCCCAGCCCCGATTCTCCCCGACCCGGACCGGTGATTCCCCTGGATTCACCCCGCCGCCGTCGCCTGCCGCCCCTGCTTCGCCGGGCCTGGTACAGCCTCAACCAGACCTTTCGCCGCCGGATCGCGCACACCGGGGTCACCCCCGACCAGTTCACGGCGCTGCGGACGCTCCTCGAGGGAGACTCCCTGGGAATGACCCAGCGGACCCTGACCGAGGCCATGTCGAGCGATCCCAACACCGTGGCCTCGTTGCTCGAGCGCATGGAGGAGGCCGGTTGGATCGAACGCCGGCCTCACGAGAGCGACCGGCGTGCCTATCGCATCCGATTGCTGCCCGGGGGACAGGAGAAATACCGGGAGGTCCGCGACCTGGCCGTGGGATTGCAGTCCGACGTGCTCGCCGACCTTCCCGAATCCGAGCGGGAGCGATTTCTTGAGCAGTTGGAGGTGGTCGCCCAGGCCTGTCGTCGGGCCGCCGAGGCCTCCGCCAAAGTGCCCTCCCGTTGACCCCATGGACTCTCCGGAATCCATTCCGCCAGCGCCTCCGGAACTCCGTGCGCCTCCGGTTCTGGGAGTGCCTCCGGTGATGCCTCACCATTCGGTCGTGCCGCAGGTGCCGGTCGGAAACTCCCCGGGCGAGTCCGGCCCGGTCCGGCCGCGTTGGCGATCGGTGGCCTTCCTGCTCTGGGTGGGGTTCTATCCCCTGATGGTCGGGCTCCTGGGAGCCTGGCTCCATCGCGACACGCCCTCGCGGGGGCCGGCCCTGCCATCGACCGTCACCGGACTGATCGCCGTCTGCGTCGAAAGCGTGGCCGTATTCGCGCTGATTTTCGGAGTCGGCGTGTGGCTGGGCCGCCCGACACGCCGCGAGCTGTTCTGGAGCCCGATGCGGCTGTGGGATTGGTTGTGGGGAGCCCTTTGGTCGATCGGGGTGCGGTTGGGGGCCGTGGTCATGGTGTACGGGGCGCTGATCCCCTTCTGGCTGGTCGAAAGCCTGCGCTCCGCGGCCGCCGGACCCGCCGCCGGGCAGCCCTCGATGGAGGAACGATTCCAGCAATTCCGCCCGAAGCTCGAGTCGCTGCTGCAATTCGATGCGCTGGGTGATCCGGTCTACCTGCTCCTGGCCGTCACGCTCCTGAGCTTCATCACGGCGGGCCTTCGAGAGGAGTTGTGGCGGGCCGGATTCATGGCCGCCGTGCGCGACCTGTTGCCCCGCTCCTGGTGGATCCCGCGCCCGAGGGCCACCTCGGAGGGGTGGTGGCGGTGGCAGGTCAGGCGCCTGGGCCCCACCGTCCTGGTCGCGTTCTTGGCCGCAGTGGTCTTTGGCCTGGGGCATCTGCCGCAGGGGCCGGGAGGTGTCGTTCTGACGGGCGTGGTGGGGTTCATCCTGGCGATGGTGATGATCGGCCACCGATCCCTGTGGGCCGCCGTCATCGCGCACGGGTTCTTCGACGCCAGCACCTTCGTGCTTCTGGCCGTGATCGTTCGGAACAAGGAAGCCATCCAGCGCATGGCTCCCGACCTCCTGAAGCAGTTGGGGATGTGATCCCGGACCGGGATTTCCCCGGCCGCCCGGGCCATCAACCGACGGTCTCCCACAGGACTTCAGCCAGGCGGATCGAGGCCTTCCGGGCGTCGCCGCCCAGGCGCAGCAGCCCGGGAATCTTCCACGGAGCCCGAGCGATTTCCCAGGCGAGCCGGCCGGGGTGGAGGGCCTTCTCGTCGGTGTACACCCGGTTGAAATCCAGCGGCAGGTCGCCGTGAGCCGTGTCGGAGACCGAGCGCACCGTTGCCGAGGGAACCCCCTGGGAACGCGCCAGGTCCCGGAGGGGTGCCGATTCCATGTCGACGAGGTCCGCCAGGGTCTCTGTCCGGAGTTGCGCTTTTTCGGAGCGAGTCACAACGACGCGGTCGAGGGTCAGCATCCGTCCGGGGCGCGATCCCAGGGCCACCAGGCGATCGCCCCCGGGGAATCCGTCGTCGACCTCATGGAAGACGGCTCCGACCCGGACCTCCGGATTCAGGGCGCCGGCGACGCCACAGGTAAAGACCCTGTCGGGGCGGAGGGTTTCGAGGGCGATCCCGCCGCTGCGGACCGCATTTCCGGGCCCCATCCCGGTCACCCAGACTTCGAGGTTTCGGGCGGCATACCGTTGCAGGGCGGCGCGGGGAGCTGGAGATTCGGCTGGCTTCAGGGCCAAGCCGCGACTGCGGGCAAGCCCCACGAAGGCCGCGGCCTCCTGCGGCAGCGCGAAGAAAAGGAGGGTGGATGCCACGGTCAATTGAAGGTGATGTCCTCAGGAGCGTCGGCCAAGATCCGCTCCTGCCACTGCGTCCTCTGGCGGATCAGTCGTTTCCAGAGATCGCGCGGTGGAACCTCGAGCACCAGGGAAAGATCGGCCGGCGCGGTCAGCCAACTGTTCTGGCGCATCTCATTGTCGAGCTGGCCGGGTGCCCATCCGGCGTAGCCCGAGAACACCTTCAGGCGAAGGTTCGGAGATCCCGAGGTCATCAAGTCCTGCAGTTCCTCGATCTGGTGACCGACGGTCAGTTGTGGCAACACGTTCCCCAGGAGATGCCCGGGGTTGCTGTAAAGATAGCTCAGGGCGGTGGGTTGCACGGGCCCTCCCTCAAACAGCCGGACATCCCGGAAGGCCAGCGGGACCTCACCCGGCAGGGAATCCTCGAGGAGCAGGTTTCCCGGCCGCGTCAGCACCAATCCCAGCGCTCCCTCGGGCGTGTGTTCGCAGACCAGCACGACGGATCGATGGAAGCAGGACCCTCCGAGGCTTCCCCCATCCAAGAGGAGCTGCCCTTGGAGGGTCTTGAAGGGTTTTTTGGCTGGCTTTGGCATGACCCGAGGGCCCTCGGTTCCGGGTTCGGTCGATTCCCGGCGGCGGAGATCCGTCCCGGGAAGACAACCCATATTGGGCAAGTTCAGGAACGGCAACAATCGCGGAAGCTCACCGGGGATTGCCCCGGAAACCCCGTCTTTGGGGCGCCTCGTGATCGGATCAGCGGGTCCAACCGGCGCCGCGGGTCAGGGTGCGGATGCGCACGAGCTTGCTGTCGGCGGTGATGTAGAGGGTCCGCCCGTCGTTGCCCCAGGCGCAGTTGGCCGTGGCTTCGCCGGTGTTCAAGACCCCCAGCAGCTTGGCCTCGGGGGAGATGACCAGGATGCCGCCCGGGCCGCTGGTCCACAGGTTGCCCCGTTCATCGACCTTCAATCCGTCGGGCACGCCCTTGTTGCCAGCCACCCTCGGGGTTGCATCGAAGAAAATCCGCCCTCCGGCCACCGTGCCATCGGGCAGGATCGGGAAGGCCGTGATGGTGGCGGCCTTGGAGTCCGACTGGTTCACGTAGAGCGTCTTCTCGTCGGGCGACAGGGCGATGCCATTGGGGAAGTCGATCTTGCGGGAAAGCAACACCACCTCACCCGACGGGCGCCGGAGATAGACGCCATTGAACATCAGTTCCTTGAGCGGGCTGTTGTTCATGCCATCGAGGCCGTAGGGCGGGTCGGTGAAGTACAGGTTGCCGTTGGAGGCCAGGCACAGGTCGTTCGGCGAATTGAACCGGCGCCCCTGGTAGTGTTCGGCCAGTGGAGTGAAGCTGCCGTCCGGGTTCAGCCGGGCGATCTGCCGATTGCCGTGCTGGCAGAGGATCAACCGTTCGCCGCGGTCGGTGGTCAGGCCGTTCGAACCCTGCTCGCGGAACTTCAGGGCCTGCCCCGTGTAGCCGCTGGGATTCAGGGCCACGCCGAGGCCGTGCTTCTCGCTCCAGCGATACACCTTGTTCACCGGGACATCGGAGAAGAGCAGTTCCTGGTTCTTGCGGATCCAGACCGGCCCTTCCGACCAATCGAAGCCCTCGGCGAGCAGTTCCATCTCGGTGCCGGGCGCGATGAGCGTATCGAACTCAGGGGCGAGGCGTTCCACGCGGCCGGTGGTCGCATACTTGGGAGCGGGCTTCGCCGGCTTGAGGGCCGCGGCGGCCACGTCCGGGCGGGCGGCGTCGAGGGGGATCGTCCCCAACAGGGTGGCGGCGAGGCAGGTCGCGAGGGCGCGATATGGGAGAACGCTCATGGTGTGCGTCCAGTCCTAGCCGTTCGGCCCGAATGAATCAATCACCGGGAGCGGGTCGTCGACGGCGCGGCGGCCAAGGCCCGCGCCTCGACCCAATTGCCCACGCAATGGGCGAGGCTGCCCTTGGCACCGGCCCAGTCGACCCGCCCGAGGGGCACGTACAACGCGAGCTTGGCGGCCCGGACGACGATCCCGGCCAGGCTGGGGCGGTGCGGTTCGAAGAACCTCGCCATCGCCCGGTAGTCGACGCGGCCCTTCCGGTAGAAGGCCCGCATCGATCGACGGTTCCGGTAGTGGACCCGCGCCGCGTGCACCGCAGCGACCTGCTCCCCGGCCTTCAATGCGTCGAAGTACCACTGGAGATCTTCACCTCCACCGATCTCCTCATCGAAGGGACGTCGGATCCATGCGCTGCGGCGATAGAGACTGTTGGGATTCCCCGCACCGAACCCGAACCCCCGGCGCAGGTCGTCGCCCTCGAAATAGGTGATGCCCCCGCTGAGAGCGGCGTCGAATTCGCCGAGGATCGGACCGACGGCGGCCGTGACCGCGTCCGGGAAGCGTCTGACGGCCCGACGATAGGCCGCGAGGAAGCCCAGGTCGGCTGGGACGGTGTGTGCACTCAGGCTCAACACCCAGTCGTGACGGGCGGCCGCGAATCCCCGGTTGAGGGCTCGACCGTAGGTGAATTCGTCCTTCCGGATCGGCACGATCTCCGCTCCGTGGCGGCGAGCCAGTTCCACGGTGCCGTCGGTGGAACCGGAGTCGACCACGATGCATTGGTCGCCAATGTCGCAGTCGAGCCCCGCCAGCACGGCCCCGAGGGTCTCTGCGGCATCCAGGGTCCGGATGACGATGCTGATGGGCGTGTGCGGCATGCGGTTAGGAGTTGTGGACAATGCCAGAAGAGTCTCGCCGCTGAAAGAACGGAGAGGCAGGAAGAGTTGGGGAATTGCTTCCTGGCCCGTCGGCCGATCTGCCGGCGACGCAGGTCTGGATCCAACCGTCCCGTGGGCGTCGGCCGTATGGCGCCTACCCACCGCGATCTTGCGGATCGGAACGGTCGATGATTACCGTTTTCGAAGCTCCGCCCCCCGGGCATCCCATGCGTTGCGACACCACCGATCCCGACCTGATGAGGCGCGTCCGAAGGACCGACGACGAGGCGGCTTGGACGCGGTTCGTGGAATTCTATCGCACTCCCATCCTCGACCATTGCCGGGGGTATGGCCTCACGAGCGAGCAGGCGGAGGAGGTGGCCCAGGAGTGTTTCATCATCTGCTTCCGCTACCTGCCCACCTTCGAGTACCGGGAGGCAGTGGGACGCTTCCGATCCTGGTTGAACCTCACCGTGAACCAGCAGATCGGGAAATGCTTCCGCTCCCGGGTCCGCGATGAGCGCCTCAAGCGCCGCTATACCGACATGCTCGAAGACCTGGCCGAACCTTCACTGGCCGGTCCTCGGGAACCCTCCGGTCACGACTACGAACTGCTGTCGATGGCCTTCCAGCGGGTCAAGGCCGCCGTGCGCCCCCAGCACTGGCAGTTGTTCGAGGCGTTCGTCCTCCACGGCATGTCGGCTTCCGAGGTGGCGCGCCAGATCGGGGTCAGCCCCGTGCTCGTGCGCGTCAGCGCATTCCGGGTGCGCAATCGCATCCGACAGCAATGGAAGCTCCTCCACCATGGACCCTTCTGAGGCGGTTCCTGAACCGCCATGGCCTCGGGACCTGATTCCCGGGATCGGGCCCGACCCGTCGGTCCGCTGCCTTTCCGACCGCGGCCATCGGCAGGTGTACCTGATCCAGGACGCCTCCGGAGCCTTCCGGGTCTTCAAAATTCTGCGGCACCAGTCCGCGGCCGACCTCGCCCGCTTCGATGAGGTCCGGTGTCGTCTCGCCCGGGATTCGCGATGCCCATGGCTCCTCCCGGTGCTGTCCCATGGCACCGTGGCGGAGGCGGGGCTCGCCTGGGAGGAGTTGGCGTTGGTCGATCACGCGGATTCCGGAACCTTCACGCTCGAAAGCTATTCCCCTGAATTGCTGCGAACGGTCGGGGTGGGAGACGAGTCCGGCCTGGTGGAGCGCGTCGCGTCCGTGGGCCTGGAACTGCTTCGAGCGCTGGAGCATCTCTCCGTAGCTGGTCTGGTCCATGGCGATGTCAAACCATCCAACGTCTTCCGGCACCGGTCCAAGTGGGTGCTGGGCGACTATGATTCGGTGGTGCCGATCGAGGCTCGGGTGCCGTCGACCGCCTCGACCGAAGGATACCGACCTCCCGGGGGAGGCCAGGGATTGGAGTGCGATACCTATGCCCTGGGCAAGGTGCTGTACGAGCTGTGGACGGGGAATGATCGCCTGGAATACCCGAACCTGCCCCCCAGCCGCGTCTCCAGGAACCGCTGGGCACGGGGCGAACGATTGCTCAACGACCTCATCAATGCGCTCTGCTCCCCGGTCGGCCTCCAGCGGTTGTCGGACCTGGGGATGATCCGGTCGGTATTGATGGCCCTCGTGTCCGGTTCCGAGGCGGACCAGATCCGGGCTGATCGATGGATTTCCCGACGCGACGCCATGCGCCGGCGGCGTTGGATGCTGGCGGGAGGCGTCTCGATTGCAGCCGTGGCGGCGGTGTCGTTCTGGCTGTCGACGCGTGAAAGGCTGATGGCGTTGCGATTTCAGAGCGAGAAATGGGTGGCGGCGTTTTATCGTCACCCCAAGGGTGAGAACGACGGTTATGTGAGGCCGGCTGGTTTGGGCGAGGTGCCGGCCTTGATGCTGTTCAACTCACACCTTACCCGGGTGGAGCCCCTCCGGGTCGGTGATCGGGTCGAATTGGGCCTGCGGAAGGACGCCTGGCGGGGGCATGTGGGCGTCTACCTGTCGGCACAACCCCATTTCCGAGAATCGGAGTCCGAATTCGGTCACCGGGAGCACTTTGGAAAACTGTCCCACCACCTGTTCTTCCATGTCGATGGCGACGAATTGGTCGCGCCCACGGCCCATGATCAGGGCATCCCGGTCGCTCTTCCCACTGATGCCTGGACACCCCTCGTGCACACCAATTCCCTTCAGACCCATTGGATTTCCATGACCGTGGGTGCCCGCGAGGTCGATTGGTCGGTCCAATGCGCCGGACTGGAGATCGCCCGGGGGCGGGTTCCGAGGGTCTACGATCCCTGCTACCTGGGGATCTATGTCTATGACAATACCCTGTGCTACCTCCGTTGGGTGAAGATCGAGCACGCTCCTGCCGATGGGAATCGATGACGATCGACTCGTCGGGTGATTCCCCAGCCGCCGGCGAGGTTGCGCCCCGGCAGAAACCGGTTTTCTATAGGACTCAAGGAATGAGCGACCAACTCGACACCCACCAGAAGGCCCTCCAGATCAACCTCGATCCGACCAAGTACGGCGTCTTCGCCGAGATCGGCGCGGGGCAGGAGGTCGCGCGGTGGTTCTTCCGGGTTGGTGGCGCCAGCGGTACCATCGCCAAGACCATCTCCGCGTACGACATGACGGTCAGCGACGCGATCTACGGGCAGAGCGACCGTTATGTGAGCCGCAAGCGGTTGCTGGCCATGCTCGACCACGAGTACCCGCTCCTGGTGGAGAGGCTCAAGGGCCAGCGGGGCGCGACCACCAAGTTCTTCGCCTTCGCCACCACCGTGGCGGCCAAGAGCTTCCAGCGGAAGGACGAGACCCACGGGTGGATGGGCATCCGGTTCCAGAGCGAGCCGGGTTCCGAGCCGAGCGACATCCTGCTTCACGTGGCCATGTGGGACCGTGACAGCCTCCAGCAGGCCGAGGCCATCGGCATCCTGGGGGTGAACCTCATCCACGCGGCGATGTACCTGAACTGGCACCCCGAGGCCATCGTCAACGCCCTCCTTGACAGCCTCTCCATCGAGCGCATCGAGGTCGACATGATCGAGTTCCGGGGCAAGGAGTTCGCCTCGGTCGACAACCGCCTCCTGGCCCTCCAGTTGGTGGAGAAGGGCCTGACCAACGCCGCGATGTTCATGCCCGACGGGCGCATCGTCCAACCCGCCGACGCGCTCTACAAGAAGAGCATCCTGGTCGAGCGCGGCTCCTTCCGCCCCGTCACCCATGTCACGGTCGACATGCTCCGCTACGCCCAGGCGCAGTTCGTGCAGGAACCCCACGTCGACGGCAAGAACCTGGTGGTGCTCATGGAGATGACCCTCAAGAACCTCAGTTCCGAGGGCCGCATCGACCACCAGGACTTTCTCGACCGGGTGGACATGCTCGCCACGCTCGGCCACCCGGTGCTGATCTCCAACTACGGCGAGTTCCACCGTCTGGCCGCCTATCTCCACCGGTTCACCAAGAACCCGGTGGGCTTCGTCATGGGTATCCCGACCCTCAAGGAACTCTTCGAGGAGCGGTACTACTCTGGACTGGCGGGAGGCATCCTCGAGAGCTTCGGTCGGATGTTCAAAAACGACCTCAAGCTCTTCGTCTATCCCTACAAGGATCCGGAGAGCGGTGCGATCATCACCGCGGGCAATCTGCGCGTGGTCCCGCACCTGCGACACCTGTACCTGTTCTTGATGGAGAACTTCTTCATCCAGGGCCTGCGCGACGTGAACGAGGCCAACATGACCGTCATGAGCCGCAACGTGCTCAAGATGCTCCAGAACAACGAACCCGGCTGGGAACCCATGGTGCCCAACGAAGTCGCCGCCCTGATCAAGCAGCGACACCTGCTGGGCTACAAGGGCTAGGAGTCCGCGGTCACAGCGGGCGTGTCGTGCGCTCCATCAGCCACAGGACATCGGGATTGTTGGGCGAGGACACGTTGAGCGGGATCTCCACGCCCTTCTTCAGCACGGGGAAGGTCCGTCGATCGACCCACCGTTTAATCTCCGAGTGCCCGTCGGCGAACGACAACCCTCCGGCCTGGTTGTGGTAGCTGGCCGGGTAGTCGACGATCTTCCAAAGGCCCGGGTTGCTCGGGTATCCGAACATGCCGACGATCATCTCGCCGTCGTTCATGCTGTCCTCGCGCTCGTCCATGAACACCCAGGTCATCGACGGCCCGGGGTCGTTGAAGTCGGAGTATTTCTTGTAGACCCGGAAGGCCCCGCCGAAGGAGGTCACGTCGGTCGAGTCGATCCACCCGTTCATCGACATGCTCCGGACGCGGGGTTTGCGGGCTCCGGAGACCAGGACCGTGCTCAAGTCGGCCGGACATTTGAACACCTGGGCCGACTTGCCCACGTAGGACCAGAGCAGGCCCTTGGAGACATCCTGGTCGACATCCCAGTTGCTGCGATTGCCGCCATTGAAATCGAGGGACCCGTGCACCCACTCATAGGGACCGTAGGATTGGGGCAAGCGGTCTTGGTGATCGTCGACGTACAGGCGCCAACCGAGCATCAATTGCCGGCCGTTGTTCATGCACTGGATCCCCGTGGCCTTGGACTTGGCCTTGGCCAGGGCCGGCAGGAGCATGCCCGCCAGGATCGCGATGATGGCGATCACCACCAGCAATTCGATGAGGGTGAAACCGCGTTGGGCGGCCGGTCGGGTGGAGTGGCGAGAGGTCATCGAGGCGTGGGTGGGGGAGAGGCTTTCCGGGAATCTGAGGCAAGATCCGGTGGTCGGCGAGTCACGTTTTTGGGGCGCCTGGGGATCGTTCTGGTGGCCGGGATCGGAGGGTGCGTTGACTTGGCCGGGGTCCGTTCGTAGGTTGGCCTTCCAACGATGATCGCAGGAAAAATTGGAGCCGCCGCCAGCCAGCAACCGTCCTTCCGGGTCGGTGACGAGCGGTTGATCAAACTCACCGAGAGCGCCGGTCGCAAGGTGGGCGGTTTGCTCACCAAGCAGGGGCGCCCGCAGGGGGTGCTCCGGGTCTCGGTGGTCGGCGGCGGTTGCTCCGGCCTCCAGTACAAGATGGACCTCCAGGACAAGCCCCAGAATCGCGACATTCTCGTCGAAAGTGCGGGCGTTCGCGTGGTGGTGGACCCCAAGAGCGCCCTGTACGTCACCGGCAGCGAGTTGGACTACGTGGACGCTCTCCAAGAGGGCGGCTTCAAGGTGAAGAACCCCAACGCAGCCACCAGTTGCTCCTGCGGCGAGAGCTTCAGCGCCTGAAATCGCGATCCCCGGACCTGGCTCCGGACGCCCCGACCATGCCGGAGTCCTCCCAGCCCATCGTGCGGATCCGCGACCTGTTCAAGGTCTACCGGCAGGGCGACATCGATGTCACCGCGCTGAACGGCGTTTCCCTCAACATCTCCCCCGGCGAATTCGTGGTCCTGATGGGGCCCTCGGGATCTGGCAAGTCGACCCTCCTGCATATCCTGGCGGGCATCGACACCGCCAGCCGCGGCACCGTAGAGGTCCAGGGGGTGAATGTCGCCGGATTGAACGAGTCGGAACTGGCCGATTGGCGCAACCAGAACGTCGGGTTCGTCTTCCAGAGCTTCAACCTGATCCCGGTACTGACGGCCTTCGAGAACGTCGAGTTGCCGCTCCTGCTCACGGCGCTGTCGCGGGCCGAGCGGCGTCGGCAGGTCGAGACCTCCCTCGAGTTGGTGGGTCTGGCCGACCGAGGCCACCATCGGCCCGATCAGATGTCCGGCGGCCAGCAGCAGCGAGTGGCCATTGCGCGGGCCATCGCGACCGATCCTACGCTGATCATCGCCGACGAGCCCACGGGCAACCTCGATTCCAAGTCGGCGGCCGACGTGTTGGGAATCCTGAAATCGCTGGCCCGGGATGCTGGCAAGACGGTGGTCATGGTCACGCATGACCCGAAGGCTGCCGGTTACGGCACCCGCAGCCTGCACCTCGAGAAGGGTGAGTTCGTGGCATGAATCCCGCCGAGCCCAGCCGTCCGCCGGCGGTCTCCCCGGGGCGCCACCGGGTCTCGGGCATCACCATTCCGGGCTTCGTGCTGAAGAACGCCCTCCGCAACGGGCGACGGGCGCTGCTGACGGTGCTCAGCGTGGCGATCAGCTGCGCGCTCCTAGTGACCCTGCTCACCCTGCAGCGCGAATTGACCGTGCCGCCCGAGAGCGAGGCGGCGTCCTTCCGCATCATCGCCCGCAACAAGGTGTCCCTGGCCCAGCCCCTGCCGGCGAGGCAACGGACCACCATCGAGAAGATCCCCGGGGTCCGGCAGGTGTCGCCGTTCACCTTCTTCGGGGGACTGTTCCGCGACGAGACCACCACGAGCTGGGCGCAATTCGCCGTGGATCCCGCGCGGTTCCGCGAGCTGATCCTGGAGGGCAAGATCATCGAGGGCACCTACGAGGCCTGGGTGAAGGATCGCAATTCGTGCCTCATGGGCGCCGACACGATGCGCCGCTATGGCCTGAAGGTGGGGGATTCCTTGCGCTTCACCGGCACCTTCTATCCTGTGGACCTCCAGATCACCGTCGCGGCCGTCTATGCCGGAACCGTGGATGACCGGAACTGCTTCTTCCACCATGCGCTGCTCGACCAGTTGATGGACGACTGGGGCATGGTGGGCACCTGGTACATGATGGCCGATTCGGCCGAGGTGGTCGACGGCGTCATCGAGCGGGTCAACGCCGCCTTCGAGAACACCTCGGCCGAGGTCCGTGCCGAGACCGAGCGGGCGTTCCAGCTGGGGTTCGTCAGCATGTTCGGCAACGTGAAGCTGCTCTTCGGCAGCATCAGCGCCGTGGTGGTGTTCACGCTGATCCTGGTGTGCGTCAGCACGATGAGCATGGCCATCCGCGAGCGGTTCCGTGAGTTGGCGGTGCTGAAGGCGCTGGGGTTCCGGCGTCGCGAACTCTTCGCGTTCATCCTGGCCGAGAGTTTCGGTCTCTCCATGGTCGGGGCCCTGGTGGGCATCGGGGGCGCCTGGTTGTTCTGGTCCACCATCAACCTGCAGAAGCTCACCCAGGGATTCTTGGTCTACTTCGAGGTGACGCCCCGCATCATGGCCACCGGCGGGATCGTGGCGGCGCTGCTGGGGATCGTGGCGGCGATCGGTCCCTCGATCTCGGTGGCCCGCATGAGCGTGGTCTCGGGCCTCAAGACTCTCGACTGATCCTGGACCACCCCAGCGCCCCATCCGCCCCATGGCCCTCCCGCTGAAATACAACTACCGCAACGTCCTCATTCGATGGCGGACGACCCTGTTCACTGTGGTGGGTGTGGCGGCGGTGGTATCGGTGGTCATCCTGCTCAAGGCCTTGGCCAAGGGCATCGAGTCCAGCAGTGCCCGCACGGGCGAGCCCGGGAACCTGCTGGTGGTGCGCAAGGGATCCCAGGCCGAGTCGGGAAGCCTGGTGACGCGCGACCAGTTCCAGACGCTCCGCTATTTCGAGGAGATCGACCGCAATGCGGCCGGTCAGCCCGTGGTTTCCGCGGAACTGGTGATGATCATCAACGCGCCGCGGCGCGGGGCACCCGGAGCGGCCAACACGCTGGTCCGAGGGGTGACACCGCGGGGTCTGGAATTGCGCCCCAAGGTGCGGCTCGTCGAGGGTCGGTGGTTCCAACCGGGGCAGCGCGAGGTGACGGTATCGAAGAAACTGGCCGACCGGTTCGAGGGGTTCGAGGTGGGCGGGATCATCCGCGCCGGTCCCGATCGGCTCCGGGTGGTGGGCCTCTTCGAGGCGGGGGGCAGCGCCTTCGATTCCGAGGCCTGGATGGATGCCGACGAGGCGCGAGCGATCTTCGACCGTTCGGAGATGTACTCCAGCATCCTGCTGCGTCCGCGGGACGAGGCCGCGATGCATGCCCTCACCAACCGGATCTCCCGCGACAAGCGTCTCGGGCTTCGGGCCGAGCCCGAGACCGAATACTACGCCAAGCAGACGGCCACGGCGGTGCCCTTCAACATCCTGGCCGGTTTGCTCGGGACGGCGATGTCGGTGGGGGCGGTCTTCGCGGCCATGAACACCATGTACGCCAATGTTGCCTCGCGCACCCGCGAGATCGGCACGCTGCGGGTGTTGGGCTATTCGAGGGGGGCCATCGTGGTCTCGTTCCTGATCGAGGGCGTGTTGCTGTCGGGCCTGGGAGGCCTTGCCGGTTGTGGCCTGTCCCTGGGCGTCTACACGTATGTGGTGGCCCGGGGCGTGACCTTCGGTTCCATGGATTTCCAGTCGTTCGCCGAGACGGTGTACCAGTTCCGGGTGACGCCCGACCTGATGGGGCTCGGGTTGCTGTTCTCGATCGTCATCGGGTTGATCGGCAGCCTCTTTCCGGCCCTGCGTGCCTCCCGACTTCCGGTGATCTCCGCCCTCAAATCCCTATGAGCAACGACGACCGTCTTGAACGCCTTCGGATCGCCTCGCATCAGAAACGCCGTTCCGGGCTGCCCACCGCGCTGATTCTGGGCGGGGTCGTGCTGGTGACCGGCCTGATCGCCTGGTGGGCCATCCCGCGCGCCAGCGACGACGTACGTTCGGGCATGAAGTCCGGATCCAAGGCGACCCGCACCGAGTCCGGGGCACCGCTGGGGCGTTCGACTTCGGCGACGGCCACCAATGCGTCGAGTGCGGGTTCTGGCGGAGCAGAGCGGGCAGGCGCGACCGGGGTTCCGGGATCGGTCCTGACGGTCTCGGGCTACATCATCGCTCGCGAGCGCATCGAGATCAGTCCGAGGTTCATGGGGGTGGTCCAATGGATTGGGGTGAAGAAGGGCGATGCGGTGACCAACGGGCAGGTGGTGGTGCGTCTCGACGATGCCGAGTACCGGGCCCGTCTGGCCGAGAACGACGGTGCCTTGGCCGTCGCCGAAGTGGCGCTGGAGCGCGCCCGGGTCGATCTGCGGCGTGCCGAACCGCTGGTCTCGGAGCGGGTGGAGACCCAGAAGGCGCTGGATGACGCGCGGTTGGCGGTCCGGAGTGCCGAGGCACAGCGGACCCAGGTGCTGGGTGCCCGCAAGGGCATCGAGACCGTGATCGAGTGGTGCGTGATCCGCTCTCCGGTGACCGGCGTGGTGCTGGAGAAGTTGGTCGACCCGGGTGAATTGGTCACGCCCCAGACCTTCGGGGGCACCCGCGGGCCCAGTTCGTCGCTCGTCGCCGTGGCCAACCTCCAAGACCTCCAGGTGGAGGTGGATATCGACGAATCCAAGCTGGCCCGAGTCTCGCTGGGCCAGCGTTGCGTCATCTCCCCGGTCTCCTATCCCGACAAGCGTTACCAGGGCCAAGTCGCCGAGATCGCTCCCGAGGCCAACCGGGCCAAGGGGACGGTGCAGGTCAAGGTGCAGATCCTGGAGCCTGATCGGTTCCTGACCCCGGAACTCACCGCCACGGTGGATTTTGTGGCTAGTGGCAAGTGAGTGGGCAGCCGATGGAGCCATCGCGCGCAGGTAAGCTCGAACGAGGACGAGCTTTCGCGCTGCGCGCGAGGGGGAGGGTTGATCGCTTCCAGAGCTTGCTCCTGCCCCATCGGCTGCTGGTGAGGTGGGCAGAGTTTACCGAGGGGAGGGTTGCTTGAGAAACCAGCCTTCGGCGGTTGCTGAGGGGGGGCGCCCTGATTTAGACTGGTCAACGACTGGTCGATTTGAACAAGGTCACCCATGGACACCATGACTGCCTTCGAGGCCAAGACTCGCTTTGGCGAGTTGTTGGAACGTGTGACTCGCGGCGAGGAGATCGTCATCACCCGTCATGAGAAGCCGGTGGCCCGCATCATTCCGGAAGGGAGGCGGAGCCTGACCCAGGTCCGACAGGCCGTGACCGCCCTCGAGCAACTGCGGCGTCAGGTGGGCACTCGAGGCCGAGGCCGTAGCCGACTTGCCGATGCGGAGGTCCGCTCGGCGATCGAGGAGGGGCGGCGCTGATGGAACGGTTGATCGTGGATGCCTCGATGGCCATCGCCTGGGTGCATCCGGGGCAGGCGACTCCGGAGTCGGATCTGCTGCTCGAGGGCATCGGTCGTGGGACGTCGGTGATCGTGCCCGCGCTATGGTTCGCCGAGGTCTCGAACGCGCTGTTGGTTCTGGAGCGGCGCGGCAGGTTGACGGGCGAGGAGCGGGCGGTGGCCCTGGAGTCCTTGCAATCCCTCGGCTTCGAGGTGGATCACGAGATGTCCGCATTGGCGTTCACACGCCTGTCTCGCCTCGCCACGGAATTATCCTTGAGTGTCTATGACGCCGTGTATCTGGAGTTGGCCCAGCGCCTGAAACTACCCATCGCCTGCAAAGACGGCCCTCTGCGGGAAGCCGCCCGTTCGCGCGGAGTGGCGGTGGTTCCCTGAATGTTGATTACTCCCAGTGTTCACTCCGGTCCGACCCGATGCTGGCCACGGTGGTGGAGAGGCTTCAGTGGAACGGGACGATGGGCGAGGGTCGCCGTGGTGCGTTCCGGTCGGGGGGGCATCGATCATTGCGACCTCCGGCGAGGATATGTTCACCTCGTTGCCATGGTATCCCTGGTGATCATTCGCTCGGGTGTGGTTCGAACGATGGGAGATTGTGGCCAGGTGCCATGCATAAACTTGCACGCGGACCTCGTGACGTCCCATGCGTCCTTCTCCGACGCCGAGGCTCCTGGTGTCGGTGTCCTTACGTTCGTTGTTCCATGAACCCGAATCCCGACATCCGGTGGAAGCAGCACTTCCAGAATTTCGACCGTGCTTTTGTGCTGCTGCGCGATGCGATGGAAAATGGACCCTCCGCCCTGAATCCCTTTGAGAAAGAGGGCGTGATCCAGCGATTCGAATATTGCTTCGAACTCGCCTGGAAATGCGTGAAAGACCACCTGGAGTCCGGGGGGATCGTCCTTGCCACGGTCACCCCGCGGCAGGTGCTCAAGGAGGCGTTCGCTGCGAAGATCCTTCCGGATGGTCAGGTTTGGTTCGACATGCTGGACCACCGCAATCTGCTGTCCCACACTTACGACCAGGCGAGTTTCGAAAAGGTGGTCGAGGCCATCCATACCCGCTACCTGGCCGCCTTCGAGCAGCTTCACGAACGCCTCCAACCGGAGAGCCTTCAATGAAGCCACCGCCCCTCACGACGTCGGAACTGCATCTGGTGCGGTCCATCCTCCAGCGTCATCCGGAGGTGACCTCGGCCACGCTTTTCGGTTCGCGGGCCAAGGGCACCCACAGCCCACGCTCCGATGTGGACCTTGTGGTGAACGGGGATGTCGACCCCCTGCGCGCCGAGGCGATCGCCTCGGAACTGGATGAACTGCCGCTGCCCTACCGTTTCGAGGTGCAACCGTTGGCCCACATCCGATACGGCCCCCTGTTGGAGCACATCCGCCGAGTCGGCATCGTCATCCATCCCGCTCCGTGACAAGCAAAAGGGGGTAGGAGACGATCTCCGATATTGGATGCACCCGGTCCGCCTCCCTCATCCACAGCCCGATGCTTGGCGGAACTTTCCCCATGGAACTCAAGCTGTTGCCAAGGCGAGGAAATTGCATTCGTTCCGCGGACACCGCGAAGAATCTGTCGGACTTACCGCGCATCCGTCGCCCGCGCGCCGATGGCAATACCCGGTAGACTCAAAATCGGAAATCGTTCCCTGACCCCCTGACCCGTTGCCTCAATCACGGCTCCGGGAATTGGGGCGGGACCTCTCCCACTGCACGGCTCCACCGAGGAACGACCTGCGGGAGCCCTTTTCGGAATGGTCCTCCCGCCCAGCGTTGCAGCGCTCCTTGCATTCCTCCGGTGATCGACCGCTGTTGAACCTGATCAGTCCCCAAAAAACGGAGAACTGGACCGATTTGACCGCGCGGGGTTCGCAGACCGTCTGGACCGGGGCGGCTGTGGCGGCTGTGGCAGCGATGGCGAAAAGAATGAGCAGGTGACGTTTCATAAGATCAGCGCACAGAGGATCACCCCGAATCCAGCCAGGGCTCCAACCGATAGCGACGGACGGTCGTTTTCGCAGGATGAACGGTTGCCAACCCCTGCAAGAGCATGAGGGCGGCCGCTGACGTTGCCTGCGATCGTGGATCCACGACGTGTCTGTGATGATGGGTTGGTGCCCGTGTTTCGGCTGAAACCACCGGCAGGTTCTCCCCGGGTTGCCTCGTCCGAGGTTCTCGACTTCCCCGGGGGCGGCCGTAAGACTCCGGGTCGAACTCGTATGTCGGAATCCGATCCCACGCCGCTCCCCGCGCCCGCCGATTTCATCCGTGACATCGTCGCGGACGATCTGCGGACCGGGAAGCATCCGCTCAGTGTCACCCGATTTCCGCCGGAGCCGAACGGTTACCTGCACATCGGTCACGCGAAGTCGATCTGCCTCAACTTCGGCATCGCCCGCGAGACCCAGGGGCGCTGCAACCTGCGGATGGACGACACCAATCCGACCAAAGAAGACGTGGAGTACGTGGAGTCGATCCAGGCCGACGTCGATTGGCTGATCCGCGGGTGGGCTGACGATCGCCTCGGCCGCAAGGTGCCCGGCGATGTCAGCGGTACCGCGGTGTTGCCCTCGGAGTCCTCCGGGCGGGCGCTGGAGCCGTTCTTCGCCTCCGATTATTTCGAGCAGATGCTCGCCTTCGCGGTGGAGCTCATCCGTCGCGGCAAGGCCTACGTCTGCGACCTGACGCCGGAGCAGATGTCGGAGTACCGCGGCGTGCCCGAACGGCCCGGAAAGCCGAGCCCTTGGCGTGATCGGTCGGTGGCGGAGAACCTCGACCTCTTCGAGCGGATGCGGCAGGGCGAGTTCGCCGACGGCACCCGCACCCTGCGGGCCCGCATCGACATGGCCTCGCCGAACATCCACCTGCGCGATCCGGCCCTGTACCGCATCCGTCACGCCACGCACCACCGCACGGGAGACCGCTGGTGCCTGTACCCGATGTACGATTACGCCCACCCGATCAGCGATTATCTGGAGGGCATCACCCACTCGATCTGCACGCTCGAGTTCGAGATCCATCGGCCCTTCTACGACTGGGTGCTCCAGTCGCTCGATCTCCCGCGCACGTTGCCTCGCCAGATCGAGTTCGCCCGTCTGAGCCTCGGCTACACGGTGATGAGCAAGCGCAAGCTGCTGCAGTTGGTCGAGGAAGGCCTCGTGACCGGTTGGGACGATCCGCGCATGCCGACCCTCAGCGGTCTGCGCCGACGGGGCGTCCGGCCCGAGGCGCTGCGTGCCTTTGCCGCCGCCATCGGCGTGACCAAGTACCACGGCCTCACCGAGGTGTCCGTCTTCGAGGGCTGCATCCGCGATGACCTGAACCTGGTGGCCCTGCGCCGCTTGGCCGTGTTGCGGCCCATCAAGGTGTTGCTCACCAACATCGCCGAGGGGGAGACTCACTGGTTCGATGCGGTGAACAACCCGTCGCAGCCCGAGCTCGGCACGCGCAAGATCGCCTTCACCCGCGAGCTGTGGATCGACGCCGACGACTTCATGGAGGTGCCGCCGCCGAAGTATTTCCGACTCCGCCCGGGCGGCGAGGTCCGCCTGAAGTATGCCTGCATCATCCGCTGCGACGAGGTCGTCAAAGACGCCTCCGGAGCAGTGGTCGAGTTGCGCTGCACGGCCGATCTTGAGACCCGCAGCGGCGGTGCCAACGCCGCCAAGAAGGTCAAAGGCACGATCCATTGGGTCAGCGCCGCCCACGCCATCCGCGCCGAGGTGCGCCTCTACGACCGGTTGTTCACCGAAGAGGAGCCCGAGGCCGAGGGG
>CAIOKD010000141.1 GCA_903858835.1 uncultured Verrucomicrobiota bacterium | reverse complement strand
CTGCATTCGAGGATGACGGCGGGAGCGAAGATGCTGGGCGTCCAGAAATCGACGCGGCCCTCCAGGGTTGCCGCATCGAACGGGCCAACGACCTCGGAGGGATCGTCGGGATTGAACACCCGCAGTTCGGACCCCTCCGGCAGTTGGAGGGATTCCAAGTGGATCCGCAACCCTTCGGCCCCGTCGGATTCGAGGCGGGCGCTCCAGACCCGGGTTCCGTCAGGCTGGAGGGTCCAGGAGGCCTTGGCTCCGATCAGGCGGACCGGTTCGGGCAATCGGCGGCGGATGCCCACCCGGGCTCGTCCCTTGGCGTTGCGACGGGATTCGAGGGCATCCTCGGCCCGGACCACGGACAGGTCGGGTGCGTCGAGGCGCACACGAACCTGGGGAGGGAGATCCCGGCCGGCACTCACGGGCAGCGCCTTGGGTCGAGTGACGACCGGGGCCGCGCTGACGCGAGCGGGGAGTTCGATGGCCATCGCCGACCCGGCCAACAGGAGGCCGACCAGTCCCGCCGCCGCGGGAATCCACCGTTCCAAAGCAAAGTTCATCATCGGACCGACCGGTGCGGGGCTTCCCGCCGAGCGAACGTGCTGGATCGCGGGCGTGGACGAATCCCCGGGGACGGTGCCCGATAAAGGTCTCTGAAATGCGGACCGGGTCAATGGGCGCGATGACAGCCCTGGGTTCACCCGGACATCCGTGTCTCGTCTTCCGGGCAGGCGAACCGCTCGATATCGGCCCGGCGCGACGGATAGGCGTCAATCAGCGCTTTCCGGGTGCCGCCTTCGAAGATGTCGGGCGTGAAGCCCGGGGCCAGGGTGCAGCCGTAGAGCGAATACAGGCCCCCAGGCCGCAGGTGTCCGGCCTGCCAGACTCCGGCAGGCACCACATGCTGGCTGTGGTGCCCTTGCAGGGGATCCGGGCCGAGGATCACGTCTTCGGAAGATCCGTCCGGGTGGAGGAGGATCAATCGGAAGGGGTCGCCGCTGTAGAAGTGCCACACTTCGTCGACGGTGAGCCGATGGAACAACGAATGGCTCGGCGGATCGTCGCAGTAGAGCCCGATCATGGCCGTACCCGCGGGTCGCCCAGGTCCGACTTCCAGAGGTGTTCGATAGGTCTCGGCGAAGAGCGTGCCCTCGATCGGCAGCGCTTGCAGGCGGTGGCGTTGGATGAGCGCCTGGATCGTCGGGTGCATCGACTTGGCGGGCTTGGGGTCAGTCGCGCAGTGAAGCGACGAGGGCATCGACCAGTTCCTGGGTGCGGAGGCTCCGGTGGATGCTTCGTGCGGCCTCCACACCGGCGGGATCCCGGGCAAGGGCGACGAACGCCTCGAGCATGCAAGTGGCCTGCCGCCGAGGGGAGGGGGTCTCGGTTCGCACCCAGGTGGCCGGGTTGGCCATGCCGAACCGATGGGTGTACCCGACCGGTCGCGTGGTGTCGGGGCTGGCGAATCCGCCGTCCCAATCGAGCACAAAGTCGTCCATCGAGATCACCCCGTCGCTGCCCATGAGGTCGAGGTCCATCAGGCAGGCGCCCACCGAATAACCGGCGTCCCAGGTGGCCGTGAATCCATCGGCCAAACGGAGCATGCCCGCCCCGCGGATCCACGCCCCCGTCACCGGATCCCGGTCGGCCCAGCTCCGGCATTCGGCTACCGGGGTCTCGCTGCCCGAGTATTCGACCACGGCCCGCATGGAGTACCAGGCCATGTCGCCGATGGCCCCGGTGGGCTCCTGGTCCGGTCGAAGGCGGATGTTGTTCCGGTCCATGGCCGGGAAGAAGAACGAGGTCCGCAGGCCCTGCAGCCTGCCTGTCTTCAGGGGCAGCGCCTCGCGGACGGCGCGGGTCCGCGGATGGTGGGTGAAATGCGTGCCGTCGAGGAATGCAACCCCGGCCCGGGTGCAGGCCCCGGTGATCCTGCGCAGGGATTCGAGGTTGAGGAACGGCTTGTCGGCGAGGACCGGCAAGCCTCGGGCCGCCGCGGCGAGGCACAGGGCCTCGCGGGCCACGGTGGGCGTGGCCACATACACCCCATCGACGGAACCCGAATCGAAGAGCGCCTCCGCCGACTCGAAGACCGGCACGCCGCCGTGCCTCTCGGCAAAAGTCCGCGCCGTCTCGACCCGCCGGCTGGCGACCGCGCCCAGGGTCACTTCACGGGTGCCTTGCAGTGCGCGGGCGATGACGTCGGCGATGAAGCCGGCACCGATGATGCCGAGTCGGAAGGGGGTGTTCATGGGGCGATGCAGATCCTGTCGGGGTGCATTTCTGCCGACGGCTTCTCGCGTGGCAAGGGCCAACCCTTGCGGCACTTTTCGATGGATCCCTTCGAACTTCCTCGTGCGATGGGTGCCGTACCGGAGTCGGGGCTTGGACCGCGGGTGAGTTCGATGGCAGGATTTGTCTCAAGATCCCATGGTCACAAGCCCCCTCAACAAGCCCACCGGGCGCGTCAAGAAGGCGCTGACCGGGGGCGTGGGCACCTGCTGGGTGGCCTGGGCGGTGATGCTGGTGTTCTGGTGGGGCACGGGGGGGCGGCTTTTGGCAGAAGCTCCCGCCTCCGGAGGGGCAGACCTCTGGTCCCTGAAAGCTCCCCAGAATCCGCCGATCCCCGAGTCCCGGGGTTCAGGACACCCCATCGACCGATTCATCGATGCCACGTTGGCCGGGCATGGATTGCGCCGGGCCCCGGAGGCGGAGCGGCGCACGCTGGTCCGCAGGTTGGCCTGGGACCTCACCGGGCTGCCTCCCACGCTCGACGAGGTCGCCGCCTTCCTGGCCGATGAAACCCCCGACGCCTTCGAGCGCCTCGTCGACCGATTCCTCGCCTCGCCGGCCTATGGCGAGCGCTGGGCTCGCTGGTGGCTCGACCTCGCCCGCTACGCCGACACCAACGGCCAGGACGAGAACAAGGTCATGGCCAACGCTTGGCGCTATCGCGACTGGGTGATCGGTGCCTTCAACGCCAACCAACCCTACGACCGTTTCATCCACGAGCAGTTGGCGGGAGATCTCTTGAATCGGGAGGGCGTGCCGGAGTCGGAGGTCTTCCGGCGATGGACCGCGACGGGCTTCCTCGTGTTGGGGCCGAAGATGCTGGCCGAGCAGGACAAGCCCAAGTTGGTGATGGACATGGTCGATGAGCAGATCGACGTGGTGGGCCGGGCCTTCCTCGGGCTCACCCTCCAGTGTGCGCGATGCCATGATCACAAGTTCGACCCGGTCAGCGCCCGCGACTACTACGCCCTGGCCGGGATCTTCCGAAGCACGAAGACCATGGAGAACCTCGCGTTCGTGTCGAAGTTCAACGAACGCGCCATCGCGAGCGCCGAGCGGAGGACGGCCATCGAGGCCCACAAAGCCGCCGTCGCGCGTCTCCAGAAGGAGCAGGACGCACTGGTTCGGGACGCCAACGCCGCGCTGCTGGAGCGACTGAAGGCCGAGAAGCGCTCGCAGTCTGCAGGTGCGGCCGCAAGCAAGGACGAGGCCGTGGCGCTGCCCAAGGATCCGAAGCCCCTGTATCCCGAATCGGTCCGCCAAGCCCTGGCCCGCATCGAGGCCGAGCGCGACGCACTCAAGCGATCCGACCCGGGCGCCCCGGAGATGGCCCTGTCGGTGGATGAGGGCACTGTCGCCGATTTGCCGATCCACATCCGCGGCAGTCATCTCCAACTGGCCGCCGATCCTGTGCCCCGGGGCTTTCCCGAGGCCATCCGCGTGGCCCGGTCGCCGGCGATTCCAGCCAAGCAGAGCGGTCGACTGGAACTGGCCCGGTGGCTGACCCAGCCGGATCACCCGCTCACCGCACGCGTCCTTGTCAACCGCGTCTGGCAGGCCCATTTCGGGCACGGCCTGGTGCGCAGCCCCGACAATTTCGGTCGTCGTGGCGAGCGGCCGACGCATCCCGAATTGCTCGACTGGTTGTCCCGCGATTTCATGGATCACGGGTGGGATCTCAAGCGGCTCCACCGTCAGATCCTCACCAGCGCGACCTGGCGCCAGGGGGGCCGCATCCTCGGTGATCCCAGAGGCGTCGACTCCGATCCGGAGAACCGATGGCTCTGGCACTTCCCCCGGCAACGGCTTGAGGCCGAGATGATCCGTGATGGGGTGATGGCCGTCGCCGGTCGGCTAGACCGTTCCATGGGCGGCACCCTCGTCTCCTGGAAGAACGACGAATACACCCCTCAGGACGACGTCTCCGAGGCCTCGCGACGGCGCACCCTGTACCTGCCGGTGGTCCGCGACCGGGTCTATGACCTGCTCACCCTCTTCGACTTCGCCAACCCGAGCACCGGCGTCTCGCGACGCACGCCCACCGTGGTGTCGCATCAGGCGCTCTTTTGGATGAACAGTCCCTGGGTCCGCGATCTCTCGCAGGCCTTGGCCACCTCGCTAGGGAGTGGGTCATCGGGGGTATTCCCGTCGGTGGCAGACCGCGTGGTCATGGCCTACGAGCGGGTGCTGGGTCGGCCGCCGAACCCGGCTGAGGCCGCCCGGGCCGTCGCCTTCCTGACCGGCGAGGGGGTGACGGCCGCCGCGCCCGACTCTCCAGGCCGTTGGGCGGGATGGTGTCAGGTGCTGCTTGCCAGTTCCGAGTTCCAATACCGCGAATGACTCCCATGCGCCCCACACACCCTCCGCGGATCTCCCGGAGGCGGCTCCTCCAGAACTCGGCCCTGGGCTTCGGTCAGTTGGCCCTGGCGGGACTGATGTCCTCAGGACTCCGGGCCGCCGTCGCGCCCCCCAGTCCCCTGGCGGCCCGGCCTCCGAGGTTCCGGCCCCGAGCCCGCCGGATCATCTTCCTCTTCATGCACGGAGGGCCCTCGCATGTGGACACCTTCGACTGGAAGCCGCGCCTGGTGAAGGACTCCGGCAAGCCGCTGCCCTTCGACAAGCCCCGCATCCAATTCGCCAAGACCTCCAACCTCCGGCGCTCGCCCTGGGAATTCCGGCCCTATGGCCAGTCCGGCGCGATGGTCAGCGATCTGTTTCCCAAGGTGGGTGCGCGCGCCGACGACCTCTGCTTCCTCAAGGCGGTCCACGGCACCAATGAGGCCCATGGCGGTGCCCTACTCAAGCTCCACACCGGTTCCGACACCTTCGTGCGTCCCAGCATGGGTTCGTGGATCACCTACGGCCTCGGCACCGAGAACCGGAACCTACCGGGGTTCATCACCATCAATCCGACGCTGGGTCATGGCGGGGTGGGCAATTGGTCCAGCGCCTTCCTTCCGGCAGTCCACCAGGGAACCCCGATCGGCGGCGGCGTGCCGGTCGATCGCGCCACCATCCACTATCTCCACGATCCGGCTGGCGATGCTCGGACCCAACGGGCCCAGCTCGACCTGCTGGGCGAGATGAACCGCGACCACCTCGGCGTGGTGGGGGCCGATGCGGTGCTCGAGGCTCAGATCGAGGCCTTTGAACTGGCTTTCCGCATGCAGTCGGAGGCGCCGGAGGCCATGGACCTGGAGCGCGAGTCTCCGGCCACCCGAAAGCTCTACGGCCTGGATGATCCGAAGACCGCCTCCTTCGCCCGGCAATGCCTGCTCGCCCGGCGGTTCAGCGAACGCGGGGTCCGGTTCGTGCAGGCCACCCATGGTTACTGGGACCAGCACTCCGACCTGACCAAGGACCACGCCCGGCTGGCCGCCGAGGTGGACCGTCCCATCGCCGCGCTGCTCGAGGACCTCAAGGCCCGCGGTCTTTGGGACGAGACGCTGGTGATGTGGGGCGGCGAGTTCGGGCGCACGCCCACCCTCCAGGGCGATGACGGCCGGGACCACCATCCCCACGCCTTCACGATGTGGTTGGCGGGCGGTGCCGTGAAACCGGGCTTCAGCTACGGCGTGACCGACGACTACGGCTTCTACTGCGTCGACCAGAAGGTCCATGTCCACGACCTCCATGCCACGCTGCTGGCATTGCTGGGCCTCGACCACGAAGACCTGACCTTCCGCCATGCCGGCCGCGACTTCCGCCTGACCGACGTCCACGGCCGTGTGGTGGAGGAAATCTTCGCCTGATGCCATCCTCTGGGGGTGGCCGCACGACGGCAACCCGGGCCTTCCCGATCATCGCAGGACCACGCGGTAGCATCGCTGGGCCGCGTCGAAGGGCAGGGAGAACGACACCTCGCGGGCCTCGGCTCCGCCGGTGAACTCCTGCACCCGGTTCCAGGCGGTGCCGAGGCTCTCGGAGGTCTGGAGCTCGTAGGTCCGGTTGGGCTGGGTCATGAAGTGCAGCGTCCACCCGGCGACGGCATCGCCAACGACCTTGAGCCGGAAGGTGCTGGCCGCATTCCGGGGATCGGTGCCTGCCCGATATTCCGCCAGGTTCGAGGCCCCATCGCCATCCGGGTCTTCCGCGGCATCCGCAGCGAGATCGGGGCGGAGTCCATGGACCGATTCCCAGGCATCGGGAATTCCGTCTCCATCCGAATCGGGGTCCGGCGATGGGTTGGGAAGTCCGGGCGAGGCCCGGCCCGGAAACTTTGCACGCTGATTGGAGCCGTCGGGATAGAGACCTTCGGAAACCGCGTCTTCTTGGACGGTGTAATCCGCCGTGTCGATCACGGCGCCATATCCAGCAACCAAACGAAGCGTCTCGCCGAGGGCGCTGAGTCGGAAGGCAAGGGGGGCGCCCGGCACCTGTGGTGAACTGCCTCCGAGGCGGAAGCGGATGAATCCTCGGCCGCCGATGAAGCTTGGCGTGGGCAGGCTCCGGTTGGTGGCCCCTCGAACGCTGGGGTCGTCGGTGAGCACCCAGCGTGAGATGTCGGCCGGAAGCGGGTCCGGATTGTGCAGTTCCACGAATTCCATGTCCTCACCGCCGGAGGCCATCCACTCGTTGATGCGGATCGCCGAACCGTCCGACAGGAGCGTCGCGGTGAACGGCGGTGGCAGATCGGACGATTCGACGCTCAGGAACCAGGCCTCGCCGCTGCGGAAGGTTGCACGGGCCGACACCTGCGCGCCGTAGTCGATGCGGTCCAGGATCCGGCCTTCCGCGGTCTCGATCCGCAGGCTGCCGCCGTCGTCTGGTAACGCCGCATCGGTGAAGACCTCACGCAGGGGATCCACCGTCACCGGTCGCGGGGTCCCGCAGTACACTCGGATCCGCTCCCCAGAGCTCCATGGTGCGACGGCATCCAGAGGCATCGACACCGCCGGCAAGCCTGACGGATCGATGACGCATCGCAGGCCCGTCCGAGGGATCGCGTTTTTGGAGATGTTTTCCAGGTCGATCCAATCCCGGGTTGATTTCGTGGCGAAGGCTGTGATCCGCAAGGTCTGGCCCAATGCGGTGACCCGGTTGCTGAGTCCCGGGGTCTCGCTGGCGGCCAGGTTCTGGATCGCGCCGTTGCCGTCCGGGATCCGGGCCAGCGTACCGCCGCGCGTGGAAGTCGAATAAGTGATGCGTTGGATCTCGGTTCCCTTGGGGTCCTGGAGTGCCACGAAGCCCGCCGTATTCGGGAGATCCATTTCGAGGTGGTCGAGCCCATTGCCTCGGTCGGCCTTCAGCACCAAGAAGCCGCCGGGCGGTAGGAACGCGGGGCCCGAAAGGCGTACCACCGCATTCGAAGTTGCCAGGCTCCAGCCCGCCACGGGCGCCGGCCGAGCGTCGGGGTTGTGCAGTTCGATCCAGGGCGAACCCTGGTAGGGCAGCACCTGGAGTTCATTGAGGGTCAAGGCGGTGGATAGTTCGGCAGGGGCCAGCGGTTGGTTGTCCGAACCCGGGGTGGGCCGGGACAACACCCATGCGCCGGTGCCGTCGCGCCCGAGGGAGAACCCGCTGACCATCGCCCCGTAGCGGACCCCGTCGACCCGTTCGCCGGCCGGTGAGAGCAGCACCAGGGTCTCGCCGTCGGCATCGAGAGGGAAGGTGAGCCGATCGGCCCCGCCCGCGCCCGCGTCCCGGTTCTGGAACACCAGGAATGCCCCAGGTCCGATCGTCGTGCGCGCCGGGATCACGAACCGCTGGCGATCATCGTTGTCGGTCAGCGAGTAGCCCCCGACGTCCACTGTCGCAGGGCCCGGATTGTGCAATTCCACCCAGTCGGGGTTCCCGATGGCCATGATTTCGTGGATGCGCACGGCAGGCGGGGGCAGGGGAGCCGGGGCCGCTCCTGGAGTGCCCCCGGCGATGCTGGTGCTCCAGGCCGCAGGATCGTCGGGATCTTGCAGCGGGTCTCGAAACTCGAGCGAGGCGCCCCGACCGTCAGCCGCCTGGGGCCAGCGGAGCGAGTCGTCGTACTCCACCGAGGTGACCACTCGGCCGGCGGGATCCTTGAGTTCGAGGCGCTCGCCGCCGTTATCGAGGCTGCCGCCGAACCATCCGGCCACGGCCACGCCCGGATGACGTTGTTGGAAGAGTTCGGGCCGCGCCTCGTTGGCCAAGATGATTCGTCCTCCCGGCGGAATGGGGGTGGTCGGGAGGGGAAAACGGAAATCGATGCCGGTGAACTGATGGCCCGACAAGTCCACCGGAAGCGATCCCCAGTTCCAGAGTTCGAGGAATTCGTAGGACTCACCCCCGATCGGGTGGTACTGGATCTCCGAGATTGCCACCGTGATGGGTTGTGCCGCGGGCAGGAACTCGACCGAGACCAGGGCGCTCCAGTTGGTGCCGTCGAGGGTTCGTGCCTGGATGCGCAATGGGGGCTGGATGGACAGGGCGTCGGCATACCGTCGGGCCAGGGCTGACACCTCGGAGGTGAAGGGGATGCGGGGATCCACGCCGTTGGTGGTGTACCAGATCGTGCCCGTCTTGCGCGTCATCGTCAGGCGCGTTCCGGAAACCACCCGGCCGCCGAAGACGTTGAGCACCGGAGCATTCGACGAGGCAAGAAACCCGGCCTTCAAGAAGGCATTGGTGACATACTGACGCCGGCTGTTGATCCAGGGGGTAACCACGTCATTGAACCCGGAAATCGAGGGAGCCAGCCTCGCCTTCAAGGCGTTGTAGGTGGCGCGGATGCGCTCGTCGGTCAGGGGCCCGTTGTTGAAGAAAGCCCGGTGGACCCGGTCGGCGAAGAGCAACCGGAACTCCGGTGACCTCTTGAGCGCGTTGAACAATTGCTGGTAGTCGGTGGTGCCCCACGGGGGTGATGTGGTCGACAGGGTGTTGGCGATGGTGTCGTAGGTGACGGGATGGGAGCTGAAGGAGAACTCCGCGTCCCAGGGATAGAACCGGAACCGGGAGCCCGCCACCCGCTCACGGGCGGCCCGTGTGTTGTTGTGCGGCCAGTCGTCGTTGTCGGACCAGATGTGGGGCAGCAGGTAGTCGATGAAGTTCGTCAGGTCCATCCGTGCAGCCACATCGAGATAGTTGGTCTTCAGGGTCAGGTCCTTCTTCGCGGTGGTGCGCAGGGAGGTCCACGCGATGCTGTCGCCCCCGAGCGCCACGTTGCCCACACCGATGACATCCCAGAGCGGTCCGCCCCCGTGGTAGGCTTGGAGGAAATCCTCGTTCACCCGCTCGGCAGGATTGTAGATGCCCCGATAGACGCCGTTGAGGAACAGGTGCACGAAGGTGCCGTGGCTGGCCACGATCCCCACCTGATCGCAGAGCGTTCGAACGAATTCGTCCTTCAGGAGCGGGTTGCTGTGGTCGTTCATTCCGGCTCGCAGGTGCAGCGTGTCGAACTCGGAGACGGTGGTGCCTGGAAAGACCGGATAGCGCAGGCGTCCCTCTCCGTATTCGCCCCGGAAATACAATCGGAAGGAGTACTTGCTCTGCGGGAGCACGGTGGTGTTGTAGGCGTAGATGCCTCGGATGTAATCGCCGCCGGCCACTCGGATTCCCGCATCGACCTGGAACCCGCCGTTGTCCTCGGGCCGAATCCACTCCACCGACACCGGCCGTTCCCAGGCGATGCCGTGGTTCATCGTGTTGCGTGGATTGAACTCCATGATGCCATTGCGGCCGTAGAGATGGTTCGTCGCCGTGACCAGGGAGATAGCCGGGAACAGTCGTCGCGAGTTCGAAAGGTTGTAGAGGTAGGTATGGGTCTGGACCCGGGAGGGGACGAGGTTGGAGGCGAAACCAGCGGCCCGGATCACCCGGTGGGCCTGGATCGGGATGGGTTGGGTGTAAGTGATGCCGTTGGTCAGGGTGGGGATGCTGCCGTTGGTGGTGTAGCGGATGGTGATGCCGGACTGCGGCGACGCGATCGACAGCGAGAAGGGGGCGGCGAAGTACCCCCGCGGCACGCTGAAATGCAGGTCGGGTACGGCCTGGGTGAGGCTGCTGGTGCCGTTGGGCTGCGCGGGAGTCGGTGTGGCGAAATACCGGAACACGCGGTTCGACTCCGGCCCGCTCAGGCCGTAGGAGTGGTTCGGGGCCTGCCGGGGAAACTCGAGACGATCCGCGCTGGTCCGGGGTAGTTCCGGTCCCGAGAGCAGCAGGGAACCTCCGTTCGGGTTCAGTTTGAAGGAGGTGTGCAGGTAGCGACTGAGTGGTTGGTTCGTTCGGTCCTTGCCCGAAGCCCAGACCAGGGTGGAACCCGACGGCGGCAGCACGAGGCTGGGAAACACCCAGAGGTCCGGAGTCTCGGGGTCGTTGCTCAGGCTCCATCCGGCCAAGTCCACCTCGGTATCACCCGCGTTGAACACCTCGATCCAATCCTCGGGATCGCCATCCTCATCCTTCAGCCCGGAGAGGTTCTCCGCGAGGATCTCCCGGAGGATCACCCGGCGATCCGGTCCCTGAGGGTCGACCCGGTAAGACCAAGCGGCACCGTCGAATGGCAGTGCCGCCGCGTCATCGGACCGGATGCCCGCGTTGGGCGCCCATGAAAGTTCGGCCCGACCAGTGGTCGCGGGGTTGAAGCGGAATCGATAGGGGCCGGCTCCCAATCCCTCCACGTCGAGCGCCGGGGCCCCATTGATGCGAAGGTCCGCCGCATCGACACCCGACACGGGACGATGGAACACCAGCTGCACCTCCGACAGTCGCTTCAGGGTGACGCCGGGTGCGGGCAGCACGGAGTTCAACTCCGGGGGGCGAGGATCGATCAATTCGTAGCTCCAGTTGGCCCCGGCGACCGAGGCATCGAACCGGACCGGGGGTTGAGCCAGATCCTGGATGGTGTGCAATGGCCCCCATGTGATGGTGGCCGTGCCGAAGGGCGGTTGCTTGAAGAAGAAGTGATGGGTCGTTCCGGAACCGGAGACCGAGGTGGCCGGAACCCCGTTCACCAGGAAGTCGACCGCACGGACCCCATTGACCGGGACGCTGAAGGTGACGCTGACTCGATCCAGGGTGTCCACCCTGCCCGCAGGCGGATCCACCGCCACGATCCGGGGCCCGCTCTGGGCAAGGCTCGAACCCGGTAGCAGCACCAGGAGACAAACAACGAGGATCAGGCGCACGAAAGTCATGGAAACGTCCTCAAAGTGTCCTCACGGCAGAAGATTCCGTCAAAGCGGCACTCGGTAAAGCCGCCCAGCGGACTCATCCCGATTCCGGGATGGATACCGGGTGCCTGATCGCGATTGAAGTCTCCGCGGCCTTGGTGTCCATTCCCATCGTATGCCAAGTGTCCATGGGTTCCTGCGTCGATGGGCCACTATCGGTGTGGTCAGCCTCGTGGGGTTTGCCGAGACCCCGCCTTCTTCTTCGGCGGTGGCACCCGCCGCGACACCGATCACCGAAGTGGCCCCGGAAATGGCGTGGAAGGATCCCAAGGGCTTGGCGGAGGGCACGCCGGTCTCGGTGACGCTGAAGGGTCAACGTTGGACGGTGCGTTGGATTCCGGCGGGACGCTTCAGCATGGGCAGTCCCGTCGACGAGGCGCTGCGGGACAAGGACGAAATCCCTCACGAGGTGGTCTTCACGCGGGGCTTCTTCATGGCCGAGACCGAATGCACCCAGGCCCAGTGGGAGGCGGTCATGGGCTCCAATCCCAGCCATGGCAAGGCGGCCGACCAACCGGTCAATCAGGTCGCGTGGCCAGAGGCTCGGGAATACTGCCGTCGATTGACGGAAAAGCATCGCACCGAAGGACTGATCCCGGAGGGCTGGGCATGGGACCTTCCCACCGAGGCCCAGTGGGAGTACGCCTGCAGGGCCGGCACGACCGGGGCCTTCGCCGGCAACTTGGCCGACATGGCCTGGATCGAATCGAATGCCGACGGCAAAGCCCATGCGGTGAAGACCCGTCAACCCAACGCCTGGGGCCTTCACGACCTGCATGGAAATGTCTGGGAATGGTGTCGCGACTGGTACGGTGATTATCCGACGAATTCGGTCACCGATCCCACTGGACCGTCGGCCGGGACCTTCCGGTGCTATCGCGGTGGCAGTCGGATCTACGGGGCCCGTCGCGCCCGCTCGGCCATCCGCGGGGCGATGACCCCGGAGCTTCGGGGTGATTACCTGGGGTTCCGAGCCGTATTGCTGCCGCCGTCCCGGTCGTGAGGCCCAAGTGGCCGGCCGATCGCTTCAAAGACGCTCAAGGGACGCCCGGTAGATCCCCGTGTTGTCGAAGATCAGAGCCGCTTCACGATCGGGTTCTGCCAGGACTGTCCAGATCCGGAACAGGGAGGGGGGATTCCCGTAGTGCATCGCGGGGGCGGGCGGGCGGTCATTCGGTCGGGTGCTGCCGACGAAGACCTTTGGCGAAGACCAAGACCCTTCGACGCTGTGTTCCACGAACAGAATCCTGTCGCCGGAAACCATGGGGGCCAGGCCGGCCACTTGACGCGCATCAAACGTGCCGAATCCAAAATGGAGGGTCCATCGACCGGTCGCGAGGTCGAGTTGCCACAGATCGTCGAGGAGGTTCCAGTTGCCATCGAAGCCCGTCAGTTGCGGGTCGTACTCGCCCTGGATGCCGCTTCGATTGCCGCGACCGCCAAAGTACCAGAGCTGCCCTGGGTCCGTGGCAGGCACCACCAACTGATATCTCCTCGGCCAGGGTGCTGGGGCCGCATCTCCCTGTGCCTGCCAAAGTCGCGTTGCACGATCCCACTCCCAGCGGCCCTGGATGAGGCGGTAGTCTCCGTATCCGGCGAAACGACCCGGGCGATGGGTGATCGGATTCCAATATCCCGGGCCTGTGAAGTTGAGGTGCTCGAATGGCGCGACCGCGAATTCCTCCGGACGGAGATCCGAGGGGTCGACGCGGATCAGTTCACCGGTGTTGTCTGCCGACGCCCACAGATGCCCGGTCAGTGGGTCCATGACGCCGTGGCCGACGGGCGGAAGGCGCTTCCAACAGCGTTCATCCCTCTCCCAGGTGCGCAGCGAATATCCCTGGTAACAGAGTCCGATCCTCTGGTTCGTATTGAGGGAGTAGATCCGTCGAGTCTTCCAATCCACCGAATGGGCCGACCCGATCCAGGTCTCCGATCCGAATTTCACCGGCGGCAAGCGTTCCCATCGGATGGCGAATTCGGGGCGATTCCTCAGGACATGGAAGCTAAGGCCGACGCCGGCGGCGGCGATTCCGAGAGCGACCGCATCCCGACGGCTCCATCGGCGTCCACCGCGGGCCGCCCACGTCAGCAAGGTCTCGAGTTCGGTGGCCGACCTCGGGCGTTTCGAGGGTCGAGCATCGGCGACCTCGAGGAGCACCCGATTCAAACGCCAGCCCAGGCGCTGCCAGTCAGGCGACGATAGCAGGGCCGAAGGGAGAGAGGGGAAGTGATACCGGTTCTCGCCCGTCCAGGTTTCGTAGAGGGTCTTGCCGAGAGCCACCAGGTCGAGGCACGCGGGTTGATCGGCGATCACAGGCCGATAGCCCGGGGTGCTTCCCGTGGGGAGCTTCGAGTCGAGGGCGTGAAGGGAACCGAAATCGGCCAAGACGGGTTCTCCGCCGCGGAACAGGAGATTGGCCGGCTTGATGTCGCCATGGATGAGTCCCGCACGGTGGAGTCGGTCCAGGGTCTTGCAGAGGCTCTGGCCCAGGCGGATCACTCGTTCGGTGGACCACGCCCCTCCCGACTGGATATGATTGGCTAGGGTTTCGGTGCCTCGTCTTTGGCCATCGACTGGGACCGTCGGTGCGGGGTCGGCGGGCTCCAATTCCTCCCAGAGTGTTCGGGAGGAGTTCTCCAGCCCACAGGCCCTCAGTCGGATCAATCCCGGAATCGATCCGAGGTCGAGCAGGTCCAGTCTCACCCGGTAGGCGGCGCTTGCCATTTCGTCCGTGGCGAAGCGGATGAATTTCAGGAAACATGCCTGGCCGGAGGGATTGACCGAATGGCAACCCCAGCCGGAGGCCCCAAGGAACCTCACTTCTGCCGGCGCATAGCCGGGCGGGATTGCGGGTATCGGGAGGTTGGGAATCATTGCGCCTCGAGATTCTCGGCCGAGAGCAGACGCTGCCATTCCTTGCGGATGCGACTGACAATGCGGTGATGCACCACCCGGACCTCGATGGCGGTCACGCCCAGGCGTCGGCCCGCTTCCACGCTGCTGAGTCCGTCCCAAGCATAGGCCTCGAAGATTTGCCAATGGCTGGGCCTGACCTGTTCACGGACGCGTGCGATGCACAGGGACCACAGCGGAGCCTCGCTTTCCGAGGGCTGCCTTCCATCTTGCACCGGCGAAACCAGCCGGGCTGTGGCCATGAGGCCGCGCGTTCCCTCCAAGAATGACCGCCTGTCGCGATGGAGGCCCACGATGAGTTGCTGGACGAGGTCGGCCACGACCCGCCGCAAACCGAATACGGAGGAAGGGTCAGTCTCTCGTCGCAACAATTGATGGAGCCGGAGGAAGGCTTCCTGCATCACGTCTTCGGCCTCGGTCGGTGAAAGGCCACTCTTGAGGCAGAGTCGCCGAACCGGATCTTGGAACTGCTGATAGACGCTGTCCCAGATCGCTTCATCCTCCACCCGCGCCATCGCCTGCACCACGCCGGGTTCGGTGGTCGACACCAGATCATTCAGGCTGAGTTCGCGGGTCTGGTTCATGGCGTGAAACCGGATGCTGGCCCATCTCCCCGGAAAACACCATCCCCGGTGCGGGCCCCGGTCGTGCTCGCAACCGCCGTTCACGCTGCCCGAGAGGCCCTCCGCCGGACGAACACCTCCTTCAGCGACCGGCCTCGCCGGAGCCGTCACCCTGGGATGGGGAGGAGCTTCCCGTGGGTGGCTGCGGCAGAGGGGGCTCCGAGGGGGTTCTCCCGATCCTCAGCATCCAGACCACCAGGAGGATCATCGCCCCTGCGGCCAGTCCCGCCTTGAGCCCGCGACCCAGTAGGGTGGCTCCATAGCGGAAGGCCATGAATGCGGGAGCCTCGCATCCGCAGTGCCCGCAGCGGGTGTCGGAATCCAGGATGAATGCCCGGCACTCTTGGTTGGTGCAACGGCGCAACCGGGCCTGCGCACGGAGCGGAGGTCGGGCGCCTTGACCCGATCCGCAACGTGGGCAGCTCGAGTCCCCCGAGCGCACTACCGCACGGCAATGCCGGTTGGCGCAACGGACCAGTTGAGAACGTGGGGTGATCAAACTCATGGGGCCGCCTTGTCCGGAGGGATTGGCCCCAGGAACCCGCGAATCCGCAACTGGAGATTGCCGCCGACATGGCCCGCGCCCTATCCTCTCATCACACCTCCCAACCACGGGTATCTATGGCTAAAAAACAACTTCGCATCGGTCTCATCGGCTACGGCTTCATGGGACGCGCCCATTCCAATGCATTCGCTCAGGTCGGACACTTCTTCCCGTCGAGTTACCAGATCGTCCTGAAGGCGGTCTGCGCGCGCGACGCGGCCAAGGCCCAGGAATTCGCCGATCGATGGGGCTACGAGTCCATCGAGACCGACTGGAAGAAGCTCATCGCCCG
>CAIOKD010000140.1 GCA_903858835.1 uncultured Verrucomicrobiota bacterium | reverse complement strand
GTTGATGCACCAGCCCGCGAAGGGATTCAAGATCGCCGGCAAGGAACCAGCCCTCGAGCAGATTGATCCTGATCGGGAGTTCCTCAAGGAAAAGGTTCACGATCTCGACCATGTCGGGATCGTCGATGAAGGTGCTCCGAAGAGGCCCTTCCCCGGTCGTGGCTTCTGATCCTTTGGATTCCTTGACCATCGAGGTGTGCCCTGAACCTCCCAAACTCCCATTTTCATTCCTGCATCCAATCCAAATCTCGCCGAATTGGCAGATTTGTCGTTTCATCGGCCCCTGAATCACTCCGACACCCGGGCTTGGGTTACACTTGACGGTTTCCGCACCCTCGCCACGCGAAAGCGTCGCGACAGGAGATTCCGACATGGTTCCAAAGCCGCCGCCCCGTGAGGGGCAGTTGGGCTTCCTCTTCATCCCACCGTTCCGCGTCCAAGGCGTCAGCGTCGCTGGCGAGGAGGCGGTGGTGCACATTCCCGAACTGGACCTGGCTTTCGATATCGGCCTCTGTCCCCGGCCAGTCCTGACGGCAGGCACGGTCTGTTTGAGCCATGCCCACATGGATCATGTGGCCGGCCTCCCCTACTGGTTCAGCCAGAGAAACTTCCAGAAGTTGGGCACGGGCAGGGTGTTGTGTCATCCGCGGTTGGTGAAGCCTCTGGAGGCCATGATGGCCACCTGGGTCGACCTGGAGCGGCAGCGAACACCTCACGAGATCATCGGTCTGGAACCTGGCCAGGACTTCCAGCTGCGGCCCAACATGTTCGTCCGTGGCATCGAGGTCAGTCACTCCGCCCCCAGCCTGGCCTTCGTCGTCCTGGAACGCCGGAGCAAGCTCCGTGAGGAGTTTCTGGGCCTGCCCCAGGACCGTCTCCGAGAACTCAAGATGGAGGGCACGGAGATCACCCGAACCGCGGAAATCCCATTGGTGGCCTACACGGGGGACACTGAAATGGGACCGTTCCTTCTCCGGGACGAGTTCGTGAACGCCCGAATCGTGGTGACCGAGTGCACCTTCTTCGATCCTGAGCACCGGGACCGGGCCCGGGTCGGAAAGCACATCCATGTCGAGGACCTTCGACAGTTGATCCGGGCCTGGAACGCTCCGGACATCGTTGTGGTGCATGTCAGCCGCCGCACCAACATGTCGTATGCCCGCGAGCGACTGGCGGAGGCGGCCGGTGAACACGTGGGACGCATCCACCTGCTCATGGACCATCGGACGAATCGGCAACGGTACGAGCGACAGGCGGCTGAAACCGAACGGCCGGCCAACCCGGAGCCGGGTCCGGCGACCTCCAGTTCCTGACAAAAAGAACTCTGTTTTCTTGCATTTTGTCCGGATCGGGCAGGTCGGATCCTTGCCGATTGACGGTCCTGCCCATCGTTCCTATTTTCGCCCCCCCGGCTCAGGTCCATGAGCTGGTCGAGGTTCCGTCCGCTTCCGTCCCGCATGCCACTCGTGGGTTTCCCGTGTCGCATGCTTCAAGCTCCGTCCCCAGGCCTTCCGACCCATGCGCATGAACGATGACGATCTTCGGAGTGGAATGCACGCGTATCTGCGTCGCAATCACCCGGAGATCTGCAGGCACTGGTTCGATCGCATCTCCGTGCTCGGTGTCGAGGGTGGCGTGCTTCGACTTCTCGTGGACGAACCGGTCCGCCTGAAGTATCTGCAGCGAACCTGCGTGGCGCCGTTCACCGAGGCGGCCCAGTCGGTGACGGGTCGGCTTCTCGCGGTCCGCTTCATCGGTCCGGATGGGGCTTCGCCCGAGACCGAGCCTTCGTCGGATCGTTCGTCGCACGAAAGTCCGGTGCTCCGGGACGAGCAGGTGGTGCTGAGTCCCGACTATTCGTTCGAATCCTTCGTGGTGGGTCCGGGCAATCGGCTGGCTCATGCCGCCGCGATGGCCGTGGCTTCCAAGCTGGGTCGCGCCTACAACCCATTCTTCGTCCATGGCGGTGTGGGTCTGGGCAAGACGCATCTGCTTCAGGCCATCTGTCAGCAGGTGCTCCGGCAGCAGCCGACCGCTCGAGTCTCCTACATCAGCTGCAACACGTTCATGGACGCGTTCCATGAATGTGTGAAGGCTGGACGCATGAGCGAATTCCGGCACCGGTTCCGGAATGTGGACCTGCTGGTGATCGACGACATCCACTTCCTGTCCAAGCACGAGCAGACGCAGGAGGAGTTCTTCCACACCTTCAACGCCCTTCACCAGTCCGGGCGGCAGATCGTGCTGAGCTCCGACGCGGCTCCTGTGGAGATTCCTGATCTGGAGGAGCGCCTGGTCAGCCGCTTCAACAGCGGTCTGGTGGCTCGTGTGGATCGACCTTGCTACGAGACGCGGGTCAGCATCCTGAAGGCCAAGGCCCGGTTGCACGAGCTGGAGATGCCGGAGGAGGTTCCTGCCTACATCGCGGCAAGGATCGACTCCAACATCCGTGAACTCGAGGGCGCCCTGGCCAAGGTGCGCGGTCTCGCACTGGCCACGGGTCGATCGATCGATCTTGAACTGGCCAAGGAGGCAATCGGTGGTGATCCGATCAGCCAAGGCAATCCCCAGCCGAACATCCAGGCCATCCTGGACGCGGTCTCTCGCTACTACGACGTGAAACTCACGGATCTGCTCGGCAAGCGTCGGCACAAGAGTGTCGCGCTGCCACGACAGGTGTGCATGTGGCTGGCCAGGCGACACACGCGATACAGCCTCGAGGAGATCGGCGGATATCTCGGAGGCCGAGATCACACCACGGTGCTTCACGCCATCCGGACCGTCGACACTCGGCAGATCCAGGACGAGCGGCTGAAGGCGGATGTCGATCGCCTGCAGCAGGTCCTGCGATTCGTCGAAGATCAGGCCTGATCCGGTTATCCACAGCTTGTTCACCATCACTTGGGCGACAAGTGCGGTGTGGTCAATCTGTCACGTGGCGCCGTCAAAGAGCCTGGTGCGGGGGTCGCGAGGATGCGATCGGTGGAAGCCACGGATGCGTGTCTTCGCCACGGGTCGTGATTCAGCGCCTGGTGAATCGCTTTCGACAGGCTCTCAACATGCCGCCTGTGCTTCAAGCCTTGTGGTGGCGGGCTTTATGTTTGGTTATTTCATTTATCCACACTCTGACAGGGCTCTCTTCTATGACGATGAAAAGAGATCCTCTCAGCAGCTTTCCGAACCATGAATCCGCCGAGGTGTCTCCAAGGCCGTACCCCCGTGCCGATCAGGGGATTTCATGGCGGACCAACCTCCGGAGTCTGCCTGGATTCGGAAGACCGTCCACACCGCCCACAAGCCCTCAGGATCCATCGACAGCCCCCGGCAGCCCTCGGGGCCTCCTGGGTTGGCAGGTGGCACAGAAGACCGTGGCACGCTGCTGAAGCCGGACACCCCTGAGCGATGTCCGGCAGCGGGTGCACGGCAGACCGGCCTTTCCGTACACCTTGTGCATTCGCTGAAACGAACCCCACGCACCATCGGCAGTCCGATGGTCCCGGATCGTGCTGCCACCCTTCTCGACCGCTCCCTGCAGCACCTGTCGAATCGCCCGAGCCAGGGCCACACATTCCCGAAGCTTCACCTGCCGAGCCGGACGGAGCGGATGCACGCCGGCGCGAAAGAGCGCCTCGTCGGCATAGATGTTGCCGATGCCGGCGATCACGGCCTGATCCAGCAGGACCGTCTTCACGGCCCTTCGCGTGCGTTGAAGGACCCCGTGCAGCCACGGGCCTTCAAGAGTCAGTGCGTCGGGGCCGAGGCGGTCCGCCCATGCACGCCGCACCGAATGCAGATGCTCATGCGCCTCGAGCCAGCCGAACCGGCGAGGATCACGATGCAGCAGTCGCAACTCGGATCCATCGGGCAGGTCGAAACGCCACTCGGCGTGCACATGGCGATCATCGGATCGAGGATCGGATCCGTGGACCAGGCGAAGCGAACCGCTCATGCCCAGATGCACCAGCAGGCAACCGTTCCGGGCCGATTCGACCACCAGCTGCTTGCCGTGTCGGTGCAAGGCCTTCACGGTCGATCCGCGAGGCAGGGGAACGGCTCCGGAAGGGACGACCATGTCGGTTCGACGCACCTTGACCGAAGTGACCCGTGCGCCCACCAGCTGGCCCAGTGAACGCCGAAGACTCTCGATTTCCGGAAGTTCCGGCACGCCTGAACTCTATACTCGCCCCATGCAGGAATCGCCGCAGGTTTCGATCGGTCCCGAGGATGCCCGCTGGGCCGCCGAAGCCGTCCAGCGTGTGCGCGGCGAGGTCCACAAGGCCATCGTGGGACAGGACCGGGTGCTGGACGAGACGCTGCTGGCGCTGCTGTGCGGCGGTCACGCCGTGATCGAGGGCGTGCCTGGCCTGGCCAAGACGCTGCTCATCGCCACGCTTGCCCGAAGCCTGAGCATGCAGTTCAGCAGGATCCAGTTCACGCCGGATCTCATGCCCAGCGACATCACCGGCACCGAGGTGATCGAGGAGGACCGCGCCAGCGGCACACGGTCGCTCCGCTTCGTCCGTGGTCCGGTCTTCGCCAACCTGGTGCTGGCGGACGAGATCAACCGCACACCGCCCAAGACCCAGGCCGCTCTCCTGGAAGCCATGCAGGAGAGGCAGGTCACCGTGGGTGGCGTGGCTCATCGGCTCCCCAGCCCCTTCTTCGTGCTGGCCACCCAGAATCCGATCGAACAGGAGGGCACCTACCCCCTTCCCGAAGCGCAGCTCGACCGCTTCATGCTCAACATCCGGATCGGCTACCCCACCGAGGCGGAGGAACTGGAGATCGTGCAGCGCACGACCGGTTCCGCAGCGGTGGTCACGGAAGCCGTGATGGACGCGGAGGAGCTCTCCCGTGTGCAGTCGATCGTGCGTGCCGTCCCCGTGGCCGAACATGTCACGCGGCTTGCGCTGCGGATCGTCCGCGCCACCCGTGTGGCCCGACAGGGCGAAACCATGGGCGAGGTGCCTCCGTTGGTCCGTGACTATGTGGCCTGGGGCGCCGGACCCCGGGCGAGCCAGTTCCTGATCCTGGCGGCCAAGGCTCGGGCGCTGATGACCGGCGAGCTGCATGTCCGGCCCGAGCACCTGCACGCCGTGGCGCTTCCGGTGCTCCGGCACCGGATCGTGACCAACTTCAACGCCGAGGCGGATGGCGTGGACAGCGAGCGCATCATCCGGAGCCTGCTCGAGGGCGTTCCGGTGGACGCCTCGGCGGAAGGCCGTCCGCTCGACCGGCTGCTGTCGTGACGGTGCCGCTCCGGGCCGAGGCGTATCTCGCGCCGGAGACGCTGGCGCAGTTGGCGCCCTTCGAGCTTCGAGCCCGCATGCTCGTGGAGGGACTGGGCAGCGGCATGCATGCAAGCCCGCGACAAGGTCAGGCGGTGGAGTTCTCCGAACACCGCCCCTACACGCCCGGCGAATCCCTGCGCAACCTGGACTGGAAGGTGTTCGGCCGGAGCGACAAGCTCTACCTGAAGCGTTACGAGCAGGAGACGAACCTGGATGTCCTCATCCTGACGGACGCCAGCAGCAGCATGCGCTTTGGAAGCCTGGGCACCAAGGCAGGCTGGGGCGGCACGGATGCCGGACGCGGTTCCGGCACCTGGACCAAGTTCGACTGTGCCGCCGCCATCTCGGTGGCGATCGCTCACCTGTGCCTGGAGCAGAGGGATCGTGTGGGCCTGGAGGTCTACGCCGACGAAGTCCGGGCGATGGTCCGTCGCAGTGGAGCCAAGGGCCAGTGGCGGAGCATGGTGCAGTCGCTCGCCACCGTGAAGGTGGGCGGAACTTCACGACCCGCCCGCGCCATCGATCAGGTCCTGGCCACCACGGACACACGGGCGCTGCTCTTCATCCTGAGCGACTTCCTGCACCCTCTGGAGGACCTTCAGGAGGGTCTGGCCAAGGCCAGGTTCCGAGGCCATGACGTGGTGCTGGTGCAGATCCTGGATCGACAGGAGATCCGATTTCCGCTGGAGGGGTTCAGGAGATTCGAGGACATGGAGGGCGGTTCGCCGGTCGACGCGGACGCGGAGGTCCTGCGGGAGGCCTATCTGCAGGAGCTGGCCCGGCACCGGGCCGATCTGCAGCGTGTGGCGCGGGCCCATGCCTACGACATCATCGAAGTCGACAGTCACGCTTCGGTCGGTCCCCCGCTTGCCGCCCTGCTGAGTCGGCGTGAAGCCGCGTGGCGATCCCGGAGGCGATCTTGAGTTTCCTTCATCCAGGCCTCGCCTTGGCGGCGGTTCTGGTGGCCGCGCTGCCCGTGGTGCTTCATCTGCTCCTGCGGCGACCCAAGGTCACGGCATGGCCCAGCACCATGCTCCTGCAGCGGGCCCTGGATCGCATGCGGCGACGGAGAACCCTGGATCGCTGGTTGCTGCTGGCGCTTCGCACCCTCGCGTTGCTGCTGATCGGACTGGGCATGTCAGGACCCTTCGTCGGCGCCTCCGAGGCCGGACCAGGAGCACGAAGGCTCTGGATCGTGATCGACGATGGAGCCACGTCCGCGGAGCGGTTGCCGAGTGGCGGGACGTCGTTGGATCGCTCCATTCGAGAAGCCGTTCGCCGTGTGGATCAGCTTCACGAGGGCGATCAGGCGGCGGTGGCCGTGGCAGGTCGACCGTCACGGGTGCTCGTGCAACCCACCACCGACCTGCAGCGGGTGCGGAGAGCCGTGCAGGACCTGGTGCCACGGGCCGTGCCGACCGACCTTCCAGGTGCCATGGCCCTCACTCCACCGGTGCCCGAGGACACCATGCCGGTGGATGTCCTGTTGGCTTCCGGATGGCGGCGAGGAACCATCCGTGGATCCGAAGCGGCACTGGGATCGCTCACCCAGAGCATGGGTCGGGTGCGATGGATCGCCACCACACCCTTGGAGATCAGTGCGGACAACCGGCGTCTGGCCCGAGCTCAGGTGGATCGCACGGTGGCCCAGTCGCTGGATCCACGGGAGAGAATTCTCAAGGTGCAGGTGGCTCGAACCGGCGCCCGTTCTGCGACAACGGACGCGATCCGCGTGGCCCTGCCCACAGGCGAGGTGATCAACCAGACGCCTCTGGCATGGTCCGCCGACACCGAGGAGATGGAATCGGTGATCGACCTGCGCCAGACGGACGCGGGAGCCGCCACGGTTTCCATGCCTCCGGACGCCCAACCCCTGGACGACGCATGTGCCGTGACCTGGGAACCCCAGCCGGTCCCTCGTGTCTGGCTGGTTGGGCGTTCCGCAAACGAGGAGACGGTGGATCGAACCTCAGCCACCACCTGGATCCTTCGAGCGATCGAGAGCACGGGACTGAATCCTCTGGTGGTGGACCCCGCCTCCTTGGCGCTCCGATCCCAGGGAGGTGCGGACGCGATCGTGGTCGGCCGTCCCGACTTGATCGATGCCGCGGGCTGGGCCTGGCTGAGCCGGTTCCTGAGCGATGGTGGAACACTGCTTCTCATGCCGGCTGCGGAGCGTGCGGAGCAGCCATGGCTGGTGGACGCATCTCGATCGCTTCGGGTGGACCTGGCGGCGTGCGGCTCGGTGGCGGACGCCACCGATCAACTCTCGCCCCGGCAGCCGCGGACCGAACTGCTCTCGCTTCTTGGAGCCGAGGTCGACCAGCTTGCGGAACCGGTCTCCGTGAGTCGTCGGCTTGATCTGAAGCCACTCTCGGCGTCCGGAGAGGTGATCCTGCGGTTCGACGACGGTGCACCCGCCATGATCATGCTTCGGGAAGCGTCCACCTCCGGCACGCTCCTGATGATGGCCATGCCTCCGGATCTCTCCTGGACGGATCTTCCACTGAAGCCACTCATGGTCCCGCTGATGCAGGAGACGGTCCGGGCAGGCATGTCCATGTCGGCGAACCGACGAAGATTGATGGTGGCCCAGGTGGCGTCGCTCGGCCCCTCGGCCTCCGGCGGACTTCTGATTCCAGCCACGAGCACCATGGGACCGTCGATCGAGATCGATGGTGAAGGCCGGTCACGGAGCGTGCTGCCGTCCCCAGGACTCTGGAAGCTTCGGAAGCAGGATGGCTCCGAAGCGTGGTACGCCGTACGTCTCGATCCGGCCGATGCGGACATCGGGACCCTCTCCCGGAGCGATCTGCTGTCATGGGAGCAGGCGCTGGGTGAATGGACCTGGAGCGACGAACCGGTCATGCCGTCGGACGGGACCACCCGGACTGAATCGCCATGGACCTGGTCGTTGGTGCTGATCGGACTCCTCTGTCTGCTGATCGAGACGCCGTGGTCACGCCGCGGCAGTCCACGCCGGACCATGGAGGCCGTCGGGGCATGACGTCGGGTGTGCAGGACATCCTGGGTGTGCCACCCGATCTGGCGGACCAGCCATGGGAGCTGGTGTTCAGGCTTCAGCCGCCGGGCTGGTTGATCCTGCTGCTGGTGCTGGGGTGTCTGGCCGTTCCTCTCTGGGGATACGCCAGGTTGCGTGGACCGCGGCTTCCCAGAGTGCTCCTTGCCGGCGCTCGAGCCGCTTCGATTGGCCTGGTGGTGGCACTCAGCCTGCAGCCTGTCATCGAGTGGCCACGCGAACGAAAGGAACCCGACAGCGTCGTCGTGCTGGTGGATCGGAGCCGGAGTCTCATGGTGAGCGACGAGCGGACCACCGGGAATGGCCGGAGCTCCCGTGACGAGCGTCTGCAGGCGATCCTGAAGGATCCGGTGTGGGAGCGTGTGAAGACATCCCACCCCCTGCAGTGGGTCGGCTTCACGGGCACCACCAGCCTGATCTCCGATCCACTGAAGCTTCCTCCGGCCACAGGTGGCAGGACCCTGCTTTCCGCCTCCTTGCAGGAGGCCATGCGCTCCATGGAGGGTCGACTGGTCGGCTCCATGGTGGTGCTCACGGATGGACGCAGCCAGGACATCGTCGATCCAGGGCTGATCGCGTCCCTGCGACGCGAGGGCATCTCGGTCTTCACCGTGCCTCTGGGTGATCCACAGAACGCCGCGGATCGCGCGATCGTGGAGGTGGATCACCCCCAACGCGCCTTCGCCCGGGACCAGATCCCGGTCCGCGTTTTGATCGACGCGAAGGGGCCTGTGGCCGTGACACTCAGGGATCGCGAGACCGGTCGTGTGCTCGATCGCTCCCAGGCCGTCCCGGACGGCGAGAACCGCTTCCGCGCCACGCTGACCGGACAGAACACGGGTTCGACGGACACCCGCTGGGAGGTGGTGCTCGAGCCCGAGGGTGTCGACGCGGATCCTTCCAATGACCGCCGCGGTGTGGAGATCAGCTCCGTGGATCGGCCCATCCGGGTCCTGTATCTGGATGGCCGACCACGCTGGGAGTTCCGCTATCTCCGGAGCATCCTGCTCCGCGAAGAGGGTGTGGAGAGTTCCATCATGCTGCTTTCGGCCGACCGGGACTTCGCTCAGGAGGGCACCGCGCCACTGGCACGACTCCCCTCCACTGCCGAGGAATTTCTCCCCTTCGATGTCATCATGATCGGAGACCTTCCTGCCGGATCGCTGGACGCGGCTCGGCAGAAGGTGATCCGCGAGCAGGTGGCCAGACGGGGAACTGGACTGATCTGGATCGGTGGCGAGCGGCACACGCCCATGTCGTGGGAAGGTTCACCGCTGGAGGATCTTCTGCCCCTGCGGGGTTCCCTGGATCTTCCAAGATGGGACGAGCCCGTGCTTCTGCAACCCTCCACCGAAGCTTCGCGGCTGGGTCTCCTGGTGCTCGGACAGGCCGACGAACCGTGGCCCCAGGAGTTGGGATCGAACGCAGAACCCTGGGCGCGTCTGGAGTGGGCTCAACGCGTGGAACCCGAAAGGCTCAAGCCCACGGCCGAAGTGTGGGCCACGGCGTGGCGCATCCGGTCCGACGGCGTGGTGGAAGCCACACCGGATCCCTTGATGCTCTCCATGCGATATGGAGCGGGCACCTCGGTCTATGTGGCCACCGACGAGACCTGGCGATGGCGTTACGGACGCGGCGAGACGCTCCAGGAACGCTTCTGGGTTCCCATGATCCGGCATCTGGCACGCCTGGGCCTTCGGGCGGATCCCGGAAGCGTCTCGTTGATGGTGGAGCCCTCGACCTGCGCCACCGGCCAACCGGTTCGGATCACGGTCGATGGAGGTGGACGAATCCTGGTCGACGAGGTGGTGGTCGAAGCCAGGCTGCGCGGAGGCGTGGAGGTGCGTGAAATCCGTCTCCGACCCGAGGGTGACGGACGTTTTGGAACCACCTGGGCTCCCGAACGCGAGGGAGTGTGGGACTTCCAGCTCACGCAACCAAGACTGGATGGCGTGGAAGGCGCTTCGCTGCAGGCGCGATCCGAGGACGCCGAAGGCAAGGACACCACACCTGATCACACGACCTTGATGAAACTCGCCCAGGAATCCGGAGGCCAGATGGTCGCCCCCACGGACATCGGGAGCCTGGATCGGCGCCTGCCCGAGAGGGCCGTCACCGTTCGACAACCCATCCAGATGCCCGTGTGGGACCGCTGGTTCCTGTACGCGGCCTTGGCCCTGCTGTTGGCGGCGGAGTGGCTGGGCCGAAGGGCCATGCGACTGGCGTGATCTGCATGTTTTGCCTCGGTTTCCATGGGCTTCTCCGTGGGGATTGCTAGGCTTTCTCCGTGTCGAGTTCGTTGTTGAACTGGGTCCGATCGGTGCACCGGAGGGTGCTGGTGACCCATCGGCTGCAGGTCGTCGCGTGGCATGCCACCACGGTCCTGCTTGCCGTCACGGCCCTGGTCATGCTCGACTGGTTCGTGCGATGGCCTTGGGCCATGCGCGTGCTCCTGTTGGCCACCTTCCTGGTGATCTGGATCCGTGTCGTCCGGTCGCTTGTGCTGCATCACTGGATGCAGGCGCCCACACTTCGGGCCGTGGCCCTTCGTCTGGAGCGGCTCGAGCCCGAGTTGTCCGGCCATCTCACCAGCGCGATCGAGTTTCAGGCCTCCGGCGCCGGCCCCGGACAGCGGATGGCCGACGAGGTGATCCAGTCCACCACTTCGGCGTGGAAGCGACTCCAGCCAGACCGCCACCTTCGCCGCACGAACACCATCCGGGCCGTGGCGGTGGCTCTCCTTGCCATGGGATCAGCCTCCTGGCTGGCCCATCGACAGCCCGAGATGGTGGGTGTGGGTCTTCGAAGGACCTTGACCCCATGGACCCAGGATCGCTGGCCATCCAGGGTGGAGATCAGGGCGGGCGATCTTCCCGACATGCTGGCACGAGGTGCTTCGGTCGACCTGCAGGCACGGCTGGTTCGCGGCGAACGTGACGGCATGCGTGTGCTGGCCATCTGCACCATCGAGGATGCATCAGGCCGAAGGACCGAGCGTCGGATCGACCTCACGCGGCAGGCCGACGGCTCCCATGCACGGACCATCCCCGCCGAAGGTGATCGGCTTGTGATCCAACTTGCGGCCGGCGATGCCGTCACGGATGCACATGAGATCCGGGTGGTTGCCGCGCCACAGGTGGTCGAAGGAACCCTGGTGGTGGCGCCGCCCCGTCATGCCGAGGGCCTGGTCAAGCCGCTTCAAGCGTCGTGGCGAGGCCATGATGCAGGCGACTACTCCGGCGTCCTCGAAGGCAGCATGGTCACCCTCGATCTCACCCTGGCGGCTCCCGCACCGCAGGTCGCCGTGAAGGAAGGCGACACGCCGGTGGTGAACATGAAGGGTGCCGCGCCCTTGCCGGAACCCACGATCACCGTGATCGATCCGACACACTGGCGTCTGGCCTGGACCGCCGCCGCATCCACCGAGATCCAGGTGCGTCCATCAGGCACGGAGGGCGTCCGGGCGCCGGATCCCCTCCGCATCACCATCAACACCATCCCGGACCGCGCACCTTCCGTCTCGGTCACCGATCCGACCGCCGACGAGATCGTCACACCCCTGGCCCAGATGCCCTTCACGATCGAGGCTCGCGACGACCTGCAGCTGGTCGAATCCGGCTGGCGTCTGGACCGGCAGCAGCGATCGGGCGAGCCATCACCGGTGCCCCTGAAGCAGGCGGCTCGGGCCGTCGGTGGTACCGAGTCGCGGATCGAGGCCATGCTGGACATGCCCTCCCTTCAGGTGCGGACGGGCGACACGCTGCTGCTGCGAGGCACGGCCTTGGACGGCATGGAAGCGGCTGGCACGCCACGTGGCATCGTCGTGAGCGAGCCTCGGCGGATCCGTGTGGTGGATGCGCCCACGCTGGAGCGACAGGTTCGGCAGCAGGCTGAAGGACTGAGGCAGGTGGTCACACGCCTGGAGCAGGCTCAGGACGAACTTTCACGTGACATGGATGCGCGGTCCCAGACGGCGTTGGGTGAGCGGATCCGGCAGGCACGAACGGCGGCAAGCCAGCTGGCCGATCGCATGGCCAGAAATGGACTCGAGGAACAGGCGCTCGCCGAGGCGCTTCGTGAGGCTCGTGATGCGGGTGTCGAGGCTGGCGAAGCGTCCAACGCGGCTTCCGAGGCCCTGCGTCAGGCGGCGGAGGGCGATGCAGCGGCCCGATCCAGGGCCCAGAAGGCCCAGGCGGACGCCAAGGAAGAGCTGCAGCGGATGGGTGAGGCGCTCGAGCGAGATGACCGCACGGCCGGTGCGCAACGAAGAGCCGAACGCATCGCAGGTCAGATCGAGCAGCTTCGCAAGGATCTTCAACAGGCCTCCAGGGGCAGCGAAGGTCGGATGCTGGAGGAGATCCAGCCCGAGCGGCGGCAGGCGATTCAGGAGTAGGCGGAGCGGCAGCGTGCCGTGGCCGAGGAGATCCGTTCCATGCTCGAGGACCTTCGCAGCAGCGCTTCGGCGGCACGCGAATCGGACAAGGCACAGGCTCGTTCGCTTCAACAGGCGGCCGACGAGGGTGAGCGGGCACAGGCGGCACGGCGGATGGACGAGGCTGGGGATCGAACCGATCGGAACCAGACCACCGCGGCCGACCAGTCCATGCAGGCCGCCGCCGAAGCCATGGATCGTGTGCAGCAGGCGCTTCGTGAGGATCGTCGTGCACGGACGGAGGACCTGCGGCGTCGCATGGCCAGCCTGGTGGAGGCACTGCAGGCACTCGCCACGGAAAGTGACCGGATCTCCAGCCTGATCGACGCCTGGATGGCGGATCGGTCGCAACCCACGAGCGCCATCGAGTCGGCTCTGATCCAGGTGGCCCGCAACACAGGATCGGCGGCCGAGGAAGCCGCGGATGCCGGCAACACGCTTCGCAAGGCGTCCGGTCTTGTGCTTCGCGCACTGGAACGACACCAGGCCGCGCTGGAAGCCATGAGAAAGTCGCCCGTGGCCGCCGAGGATTCACGGGACGCAACCACGCGATCCGCCCAGCTGCTGCGGGAAGCTCTCGCCGAGGTCCAGAAGGCGCAACAGCAGGAAGCCCGGCGTCAGGCGGAGCGTGAGCGGCGCGAGCTTTCCAAGACCTACCAGGAGATGGCCTCGGTCGCGGCGAACATTCGTCAGGTGGTGGCGACCACCATTCCACCGGAGGGTGTGAAGCTGGATCGCCGAGGAGCGGCGACGCAACGTGAGCAGGGCTCGTTGCTGCAGGACCTGCAACGGAAGTTCGAGCAGGGTCCCATGACTTCACCCCTGGTCGCCCAAGCGGAGGTCTTCAGGAGCATCCACACGCGTGTGCAGCAGGGCATGATCGATGCGGGACAGCGTCTCCGTGACGGCGACGGTCAGGGTGCCACGGTTCGGACGCTCGATGGCGTGGTCGCCGGTCTTCAGGCACTGGCACAGGCCTTGAAGGAACCCGAGCCTGGAGAGGATCCCTTCGGCGACGCGAAGTCGGGTGGATCCTCGGCAGGTGGCGGCAACGCAGGACCGCCCGGTGAGTCGCTTCCACCGGTCGCGGAACTCAAGCTGGTCCGTGAGATGCAGGCGCATGTCAACCAGCTGACCCGCGACCTGGGCCAGGCAAGGCAGGCGGGCCAGTCGGTGGACGAGCCCATGCGCGAGGTGGGTCGTCTTCAGGACGAGGTCCGTCGGCTCGGCGAGGACTGGATCGAGCGCATGAAGAGCCGACAGGAGCAGCAGCAACCGGAGGGACAGCAGGTTCCCGAGGAGCCCTCGGTCGATGTGCCGACACCCTCGTGGGGCTGGAGACAGGACCCGCCCAAGGTTCCGACCGCACATGAGGATGCGTCTCCACCCCCCTCCACTCCCAGGCCTCCGACACCCCCCGCGTCGTCGTTGGATGACCTGCTCGGCATTCCCGACGATGGTGGCGCGACCGAGGCTGCCGATCGCAAGCGGCAGGATCGCCTTGAGAAGTCGCTGAAGCGGGAAGATCTGGATGATCTGGCCAAGTCGGCCACCGAGAGCATGCGTCTGGCATCCAGCATGCTCGTGGAGAAGGCGGATGGAGGTCTGGGCACTCAGCGGGCGCAGACTCAGGCCCTGGCGGACCTGGACGCGCTCCTGGATGCCGCCACCCAGTTCCAGAAGCAGCAGCAGGGCTCCAAGTCCTCGTCCTCCTCCACTTCCGGCAGGCGACAAGATGCTTCGGGCAAGGATGCTCAGGGTGATTCGGCGCCGTCCCAGTCCAGACCGACCCCCACGGGTGCCAAGCCTGAAGCCTCCCGCGCCCAGGGGCGGCCGGATGGAGACCAGGCGGAAGCCTCGCCCCCCACCGATGCCGTGGTCGCCAGCGAGGGCACCCTGGAGGAGGGACGCAGCGAATGGGGCAACCTGCCACCACGCATCCGGGAGATCCTGTCCCAGTCACGGCGTGATCGTGTCAGTGCGCTCTATCAACAGGCCACCGAGGCCTACTACCGGCGCCTCGCCGAGGAGCGAAAGCCATGATCCTCACCTGCCTGCTCACGGGGGTGCTCCTGATTCAGGGTGCAAACCCCGCTCCCACGACACCTCCCACCCCCGCCATTCCGGCGGGAGAGGCCGAACCCGCACGCCCGGCGGCTGCGGGAGACAGCGCACAGAACCGTCCCTCCGTCTCGGAGATGACCCCGGAGAGTCACGAAGCGACCCGAAGAGCCCTTCGCTATCTGGCGGGTCTTCAGAACGAGGACGGCTCCTTCGGCCAGGGGCGATTCGCCCGTCAT
>CAIOKD010000139.1 GCA_903858835.1 uncultured Verrucomicrobiota bacterium | reverse complement strand
CGGCGATCGTGCCGGTGATCGCGCTGTCGCTGGGGTTGTGTGGCGTGTGTTTCTGGTTCATCGGCGAGGTGGGGCCACGGTCACGGGTCGCCTTCAAGGAACTCAAAGATTCGGTGCTCCGGAGCCAGGCGACCCTTGCGCTCGGCGAGGGGCGCTACCTGGAGCTGGGATCTGTCACCCTCTATGCCCGGAAGGTCGAGGGCGATCAGTTGCGCGATGTCCGTATCTTCGCCTTCACCAACGGCACCTGCTACCTCGACCTGTTCGCCCCGGAAGCCGAGCTGCTTCGGGACACCAACCGTTTTCCGTCGGCACTGTCTCTGCGCAAATTCCAAGGATTGGTGCAGATGGCCGGCGGGTGGCAGGGGATCTCCGCGGAGGAACGCATCGAGCCGCTCGCCAACTTCCGTCCGGCGCGTTCCGATCCTCCCAAGCTGAGCGAGATGTCGATGCGTCAACTCCTGGAGGAGAGGAAGAAGCGGCGGGACGTAGGCGTGGACGTGACGCCCATCGAGGTGCAGATCCATCGGCAGGCGGCGTTTTCGTTCGCCTGCCTGGGATTCACCCTGGTGGGCATTCCGCTGGGGATCCGGGCCCATCGCCGTGAGACCAATATCGGCGTGGCCCTCGCACTGGTGCTGCTGCTCGTGTATTACACGTTCATCATCGTGGCTCAGTCGCTCGATACCCAGGCTCACCTTCATCCGCAGTACCTGCTATGGATTCCCAACCTGTTGTTCCAGGTCGTGGGTATCCACCTCATCCGCCGGGCCGACGGCCGGGCCTGACCGGAAGGGTCCCCGTCGGCAGGAACTCCCACCGACGGGACTGGGGCTGGGCCGCAGTACTATTCAGTACTTCGGCACCGATGGGTCGATCTCGTCGGACCAGCCGTTGATGCCGCCCTTGACGCTCTTCACATACTTGAAGCCCTGTTCCCGAAGGAAGCGCAGCGCCTTGAGCGAGCGGACACCACTCTTGCAGTGGATGTAGTACTGCACGTTGGGGTCCAGATCGGTGAAGCGCTGGGGCAGGGTGCTCAGGGGCACCAGCGGCACTCCGGCGATGCGGGCGATCTGCTGCTCGTCGGGTTCGCGGACATCGATCACCCGGATGCCGAGCGAAGGGGTGTCGAGGGCCTTCTTCATCTCCTGGAGACTCACCTCGTCGGGATTGGCGGAGGGATTGGCCGGTTCTGGCTGGATGCCGCAGAACATCTCGTAGTCGATCAACTGGGTGACCGTGGGGTTTGGACCGCAGACCGGGCACTTGGGATCCTTCCGGAGCTTCAGTTCCCGGAACTTCATGTCGAGGGCGTTGAAGAGCAGGAGGCGCCCGATGAGGGACGACCCCTTGCCGAGGGCCAGCTTGAGGATCTCGGTCGCCTGGATGCATCCGATGATGCCGGGAAGCACCCCCAGCACGCCGCCTTCGGCGCAGCTCGGGACCATGCCGGGCGGCGGCGGCTCGGGATAGAGACAGCGGTAGCAGGGGCCACCGAGGTTCGGCGCGAACACGCTGGCCTGACCCTCGAAGCGGAAGATCGATCCGTAGACGTTGGGCTTCTTGAGCAGCACGCAGGCGTCGTTGGTCAGATACCGCGTCGGGAAATTGTCGGTGCCATCGACGACGATGTCGTAGGGACGGATGAGGTCGAGGGCATTGTCGGAGCTGATGCGGGTCTTGTGCAGGTCGACCTGGACGTTCGGGTTCAGGGCCGCGATGGCGGCCTTCGCCGAGTCGGCCTTCGGCGTGCCCACGTCGGCATCGGAATGGAGGATCTGCCGCTGCAGGTTCGAGTAGTCGACCGTGTCGAAATCGACGATGCCCAGCCTGCCGATGCCCGCGGCGGCCAGGTACATGGCGATGGGCGAACCGAGGCCGCCCGCTCCGATGCACAGGACGGAGGTGTTTCGGATCTTGCGCTGACCGGCCAGGCCCACTTCGGGCAGGATCAGATGGCGGGAGTAACGACGGATCTCCTCGTTGGTGAGTTCGAACATACGAAAGGCGGAAAGCCTAGGCCGTTGCCGGCCGGCGCGAAAGAAAAGTTTGGGTCATCATGCGGTCGCATGGGGGGCGCGAGATCGACTGCGTTCCAGAACCCGAGGCGTCGCTAGAAGGTGTCGACCGCGGGAACCTCGGGATCGCCGAAGATCAGGCGGCTCGGCGAACGGACTCGAGGATCCCGCGAGCGGCCTCCACCGGATCGGCTGCGGCGTAGATCGGCCGGCCGACCACGAGCCAACTGGCTCCGGCGGCCATGGCCTCGGCTGGTCCGAGCGTGCGCTTCTGGTCGTCGGACTTCTCGGCACCGGTGCGGATTCCCGGGGTCACGAGTTGCATGGAGGGGGGGAGAATCGAGCGCAGCGGCGTGATCTCGAGGGGGGAGCAGACGAGTCCCCGGAGGCCGCTTGCCGCGGCGAGGCGTGCGAGACGCTCGACTTGACGGGTGATATTGGTCTCGCCACCCAGCTCGACCAGGGCGTCGGCGTCCATGCTGGTCAGGACGGTGACGCCGAGCACCAGCGGGGCGACTTTCCCCAGGCTGGCGGCGGTCTCCTGGGCGGCCGTCTCTGCGGCGCGCATCATGGCCGATCCGCCGGAGCAATGCACCGTGAGCATCTGCACATCGAGCCGTACCGCCGCGGCCACGGCCTTTGCCACGGTGTTGGGGATGTCGTGGAATTTGAGATCCAGGAAGACCGGAGCGCCGGTGCGACGAAGTTCTCGGACCAGCTCGGGCCCCTCCGACACAAAGAGTTCCTTGCCGACCTTGAAGGCCCCGACATGGGGAGCGACCCGCCGAGCGAGGTCTAGGGCGGCGGCACCGGAGGGCAAATCGAGCGCGACGATGATCGGAGAACTCACGGGCCGATTGAAACGCTGGTGGCCGGTGTTGGCCACGTGAAAACCGACTGTTGAGTCTCGGGATCGCCTGGGATTCGGCCTCGCTGGCGGTCGTCACTCCCCGCGGATCCAATCGCGATTGGGAAGCCACGGCAGGAGCCGTTCCTTCAGGAGCAGGATCCGTCGCGGGTTGCCAAGGGCGGAGAGATCGCCCTCGCGAAGTGAGGGATCGGGATTGCGGAGCGCTGATTCGATCAACAGGTCGATGATCGCGAGATCGCCCTGGGTGAGGCTCAACAGGCTTCGCTCCTCGGAGGTGATGGCTTTCTCGGTGCGACGTGCCAGTTCCAGAATCAGGGCACAGGGCTCGAAGCAGGGAACCTCGGTCTTTTCTTCCTCTCGTTCCGGCGGACGGTCGCCCACGGTCCAGACACGTCGCCGGGTGCAGCAACTCGGATGGCATCCGGCCCGGGCGAGTTGCTCGACATCGGGCTCGGACAGTCCCGAGACGTTGCGGTACATGCCGGTCTGCCGATCGGCGAATTCCTGCCATCGGGTGGGCGCGGTCGAACCGGTTCGGAAGGCGTGCCAATCGGCCAAGCCACCGGGCAGCAGATCGTCGAGGGCGGACTCGAGGGCGCCGGCATCGGTCGCCAGATGACGCCAGTCGCGAACGAGCCCGGGAGAGGCCTTGTTCGGTCGGAATCGTCCCAGGGCATCGGACTGCGCCACGGCCCGCAATTCGGATG
>CAIOKD010000138.1 GCA_903858835.1 uncultured Verrucomicrobiota bacterium | reverse complement strand
TGGTGATCGCCACGGGCGGCCTTTCGTTCCCCAAGCTGGGGGCCACGCCGTGGGGTTATCACCTCGCCCGCCAATTCGGGGTGCCGCTGGTGGAACCGCGTCCCGGGTTGGTGCCGTTGACCCTGCCTGCGACACGCTATTCGAGCTTCACGGCGTTGAGCGGGTTGTCGATCGATGTGGAGACGTGGGTGGCCGCGGATCGCCCCCGGTTCCGCGAGAATGCGCTCTTCACGCATCGTGGGCTGAGCGGTCCATCGATCCTGCAGATCTCCAGCGTGCTCAAGCCCCGCGAAGCATTCCGGATCAACCTGCTGCCGGGAGTCGATGCCAAGGCGTTCCTGATGTCGCACCGGACCGGGGGGCGTGATCTGAAATGGGCCCTGCGACAGGTGCTGCCCGAGCGGTTCGTGCAGGCGTGGCTGGGTCCCACCGCGGCGCCGAGGCCGCTGGCCCAATTGCCGCAGCGCGAGATCGATGCGCTGGCCGCGCAACTCTCGGGCTGGGAACTCCAACCGGATGGCGACGAGGGGTACCCCAAGGCGGAGGTGACCGTGGGCGGCGTGGACACCGCGGCGCTGTCGTCGAAGACGATGGAGTGCCGGGAGGTGAAGGGGCTGTTCTTCATCGGCGAGGTGGTGGATGTGACCGGCTGGCTGGGCGGCTACAATTTCCAGTGGGCCTGGGCCGGGGGACATGCAGCGGCCCAAGCCGTCTGAGTGCGGCGGGCCTTTTCGGCAGCTACGGCGTTGGATCGTGGGTCGAGTACCGCAGACAGGGTACACGACCCACGATCCGCCTTGTCCCTGCTGAAAATTCCTCGCCGCACTCAGACGGCCTGGGAAGGGGACGTCACCTGGAGCTCCGCCTTCAAATCGGGTTGGGGCATCGACCCAGGTTGCGCAACGCGCGGTGCGGCGCGGTTATTGGCTTGAGAAAGCCGGTGCGCAGTCGCTAATCGCAGGAAGGTGCGCCGCGTCCCTACCTTGATCCTCCTCCTCATGGCGTTGACCGTCGGTTGCAGGACCGCCGCCGATGCCACGCCGATCCCGGCCGCATCCTCGGATCCGGACCTGCCGCGGGTTCTCCGGTGGGCCAACGACGCCGAGGGGGGAGCCCCGTACATCTTCCACCCCGCCGAACATCCCGACCGGCTTGCGGGATTCGAGGTCGACCTGGCCGAGGCCCTGTGTGGTCGCCTCGGCTGCGAATCGCGCTTCGTGCAGTACAACTGGGCGAACCTCATCCCGGGTCTGAAGCAACGCGGGAATTACGACATCGTCATCGCCGCCCTCGAACGTACCCCGGAGAACCTGGCCCAGGTGGCCATGAGCCGACCCTATTTCATCTTCGGCCAACAGCTGGTCACTCGAGCCCAGGACACCTCGATCCGCAGCCTCGCGGATCTGGCCGGGCGCAAGATCGGCGTGCTGGCCGCCACCCTGTCACACCGTCTCGCCACCGAGCAGCGGGGACTCGAGGTGCGGGTGTACGACGAGAACGTGAACTACTTCCGGGACCTCGAATTGGGGCGGATCGATG
>CAIOKD010000137.1 GCA_903858835.1 uncultured Verrucomicrobiota bacterium | reverse complement strand
CTCGGAGGGACCGCTAACGCATCCGGGACAAAAGGAAAGCGGGTTTATCCTCTGCCTCTGGGGAATCGCTGCGTCCCAGTCACCCGAGGCGTTTTCAGGTGCTGAATCGAACGGATGCCATGCATCTGGTTCGACGGGGAGAAGCCCCAATCCTCGTTGCTGCCGAACCGCTGCTGTAACAGGGTCGCTGCTCAACCCGTCTCGTTGTTGCCATGAACCGGTTTTCCAGGAATCTCGTCGCTCCCGTCCTGACCGCCTGCGTGCTGTCTCTGACCCCGTGGTTTGCCCCGCTGACGGCGACCGCCGCCGAAGCGCCGGGCTTCGAGAAGGTCGTGTTGCAGGCGGGCTGCGACAACCCGATGGAGTTGGCGGTGTTGCCCGACGGACGGGTGCTCTTCGTCGAGCGGTTCGGTTCGGTGCGGATCTGGAAGCCCGACACGGGCAAGACGGTGCTGGCTGCCAAGGTGCCGGTCCATGGCAACCTCAACGCCATCCAGGCGGGCCAGCCCGACCGTGGCAGTTGGGAGGCCGGTGTGCTGGGTGTGACCCTGGATCCCGCGTTCGCCAAGAACGGATGGGTGTACCTGTATCACTCGCCGGTGGGAGCCGCCTCCGAGAACCGTCTGTCTCGATTCACCCTCACTGGCGACACGCTGGACCTGGCCTCGGAAACGGTCGTCCTGCGGGTCGCGGTGGATCGAGATGTGTGCTGCCACGAGGCGGGATCGATGGCGTTCGATGGCGAGGGCAACCTGTTCCTGTCCACGGGCGACAACACCAATCCCTTCGAATCCGACGGGTTCAACCCCACCGACTTCCGCCCCGGACGTCGGCCCTTCGATGCGGGCCGTTCTTCCGGGAATGCCAACGACCTGCGTGGCAAGATCCTGAGGATCCATCCCCGACCCGATGGCTCCTACACGATTCCCGCTGGCAACCTGTTCCCGCCTGGCACGCCGAAGACCCGGCCCGAGATCTTCGTGATGGGCTGCCGCAACCCGTTCCGCATCTCCGTCGACCGGGTGACCGGAACGCTGGCTTGGGGCGAGGTCGGACCCGATGCGCGGGAACCCAAGGCGGAGCGCGGGCCGGCGGGGTTCGATGAGATCAACCGGACGCGGAAGGCCGGCAATTTCGGATGGCCGTTCCTGATCGCCGACAACCGGCCGTATCGGGCCTACGACTTCGCCACCAAGGAATCCGGCCCCGCCCAGGATCCGCTGCGTCCGGTCAATCGATCGCCTCTCAACACGGGGCCGCAGGAACTGCCCGCCGGGCAACCTGCCTGGATCGCCTATCCCTACGCTCCGTCCACCCGGTTTCCCGCGGTGGGCAGTGGCGGCCGCACGGCCTGCGCGGGTCCGTTCTATCGGTTCGAACCGGCGCTGGCCTCCAACCGCAAGCTGCCGGCGTCGTTGAACCAAACGCAGCTGATCTACGACTGGGAGCGTCATTGGATCCTCGCGGTGAAGGTCAACGCCGACGGTACTCCGGGAGCCTTCCAGCGGGTTGCTCCGGAGATTTCCCTCAAGCGTCCCATCGAGATGGAACTGGGTCCCGACGGGGCGCTCTACGTGATCGAGTTTGGCAGCGGCTGGGAGAACAACAAGGACGCCCAGTTGGTCCGGATTCAGGCGGTTTCGACGCGTTGAGGGACAGGCCGTTGGTGGTCCGGATTCAGAACGAGTGTGAGTCGGTACCGGGATCACCCGGAGCGAATTGTCGGCCTCCCGGCTCCGTGACAAACGGTGCGTTGACCCGCCTGAAACCGGGGCGGTAATCTCCGGACGCGATCGGGGCCGATGATGTTCCGCGTCTTCCGACCGATCGATATTTTCAGCATCTTCGCCATGAGCCATCCCCGTTGGACCGGAGTCTTTCCCGCAGCCATCACCCACATGCACGCCGACCAGTCGATCGACCTCGACGCGACGGCGCGCCATTTCGAGGCGCTGATCCAGTCCGGCGTTTCGGGCCTGGTGGTGTGTGGATCGCTGGGCGAGAACCAATGCCTGCAGCCCGAGGAGAAGCGTGCGGTGGTCCGTTGTGCCCTGGAGACGGCGAAGGGGCGGGTGCCCGTCTTGAGCGGCGTGGCCGAGACGAGCACCCGCGCGGCCGCGACCTACATGCACGACTGCGCTGCCCTGGGCATCTCCGGGTTCATGGTGATGCCGCCGATGGTCTACAAGGCCGATCAGGCCGAGTTGCTGCATTGGTTCCGCTCGCTGGCCGCGGCCACTCCGCTGCCCTGGATGCTCTACAACAACCCCGTGGGCTATCATGCCGACGTCACGCCGGAGATGTTCGCCGAGTTGGCCGACATCCCCAACCTGGTGGCCATCAAGGAGAGCAGCGCCAATACCCGCCGCATCACCGAGTTGCGCAATCAGGTGGGCGATCGGTACCAGATCTTCACGGGCGTGGATGACCTGTTCCTGGAGTCGGCGATCCTGGGCATCGATGGATGGGTCGCCGGCAGCGGCATCGCCTTCCCGAAGGAGAACCAGCAACTCTGGGATCTGGCCAAGGCCGGGCGTTGGGACGAGGCGCGCGCGCTTTATCGCTGGTCCCAGCCGCTCATGAAGCTCGATACCCATGTCCACTTCGTGCAGTACATCAAGCTGCTGTGCCAGGAGACCGGCCTTGCCAAGGAGTGGGTCCGCGAACCGCGCCTGCCCATTTCGGGTGCCGAACGCGAGTCGGTCCTCAAGACCATCCGCACCGCGCTGGCTCAGCGGCCGTGATTGGGTGGTTGGGTGAGGTCGGTTTTCGGACTGTCCCAGCGGCTTCTCGGGCGATGAAGACCGTGGGACTGGGGCTGCAGCCTGGGATTGAGCGCGGGGTTCGCGCCGAGTAACTTGGGTCCCTCTCCCATGAACTCTTCCCGCTCTCTCCAGGCCTTGGTCTTCTCGTCGTGGTGCTGCGCCTTTGCGGTTTCGGCCGCTGATTGGGCCTGTTGGCGTGGGGTCGATGGGCTGGGGTTGAGTCCGGAGAAGACGGTGCCCGTGGCCTGGTCGAAGGAAAAGAATCTGGCCTGGAAGGCGGCCATCCCGGGCCGGGGAGCTTCGTCTCCCATCGTGGTGGGCAAGCGGGTCTACCTGACCACCCAGACCCCCGATCAGGCCATGCACCTGCTGGCCCTGGACCGCGAGACGGGAGCCCAGATCTGGGATACCGAGATCGCCCGCGGCAAGCTGCCTGCCCACGAGCTGCACAACATGGCCACTCCGACGGCGGTGTCTGACGGGCGTCAGGTCTGGGTGCTGTTCGGTACCGGGGACCTGGCCTGCGTGGACCAGGGCGGCCGCATCGTGTGGCAGCGGAACCTGGTGAAGGAATTCGGGCCCCTGAAGACCAACCACGGCTACGGATCGTCGCCGATGCTGGATGGGAATCGACTGTTCGTGGTCCGCATGCACCAGGGTGCCGACTCCTACGTGCTGGCGCTCGATGCCAAGACCGGCAAGGACCTGTGGAAGAAGGATCGATCCCTTCCGGCCCGCGACGAGGGCAAGGACTCCTATTCGACCCCGGTGTTCCATCGCCATGGGGGACGGATGGAGGTCGTGGTGGCCGGGGCCGAGGTGCTCAACGCCTACAATCCCGCCAACGGCGAGGTGGTCTGGAGCGTGAGCGGGTTGGATGTGCCGCATCCCTATGGCCGGACCATCGCCGGTCCGACGGTGGGCGAGGGCGTGGTGGTGGCGGTGGCCTCGGGCTTCCAGAACCGCGGGTACACCGTTGGGATCAAGGCTGGTGGGCACGGCGACATCACCACGACCCATTCGTTGTGGAAGTCCACGCGCTACTCGGCCGACTGCCCGACGCCGGTGATCGTCAGCGGTCACCTGTTTTCCATCCGCGATGATGGCATGGCCTCGTGCCTGAACCTGAAGACGGGCGAGGCCCTCTGGCAGGAACGGCTCTTCACCGAGAACGTCAAGGTTTCGCCGGTGGCTGCGGCGGGCCGCGTGTACTTCACCAGCGGACGCGGCAATACGGTGGTGGTGGCGGCGGCCCCGAAGTTCGAGGTGCTGTCGCGCAACGAGTTGAACGAGGACACGCTGGCCACGCCCGCGGTCTCGGGCGGCCGGGTCTACCTGCGCACCGAGGGTGGGTTGTACTGCTTCGGGGGGCGGTGATCGGCGGAGAACCCGCTGGGGCAGGGGGCGTTGGGCAGGGGGCTTGGGGCGTTGAGCCGTTCTTGGGTCCCAGAAAATCCTCGCCCTTCGGGATGGATGCCGCACGCTCCCGGTATCCCATGAACTCGCCGTTCCTTTCCCCGCGCCTTGCCGCCCTTGCCCTCGGATTCCATCTGGGTCTTGCCTCCGCCTTCGGCCACTCGGCCGTCGAACCCGCCCCGCGCACCGACAAGGGGTGGGTGGATCGTCAGGCGGCCTTCAATGCCACCGTCGCCTCGGTGGGCTCCAAGGCGCAGTTGATCTTCATCGGTGATTCGATCACCCAGGGCTGGGAAGGCGAGGGCAAGGAGGTCTGGGCCAAGCACTACGCCCATCGCAATGCCATCAATCTGGGCATCGGTGGTGATCGCACCCAGCACGTCCTCTGGCGTCTCGACAACGGCAACCTCGCGGGCCTCAAGCCCAAGGCGGCCGTGGTGATGATCGGCACCAATAACTCCAACGGCGAGGACAACACGCCCGAGCAGATCGTGGATGGGGTCCGCGCCATCGTGGCCAAGCTACGTTCGAAGCTTCCGGAGACGCGGATCCTCCTGGTGGCCATCTTCCCGCGGTCCGAGAACTTCAGCGTCCAGCGGGGCAAGCTGGCCCAGATCAATCAGGCCCTGCGCCGCGTTGCCGACGACCAGTCGGTGTTCTGGGCCGATTTCGGCCACAAGTTCCTCAACGACGACGGCACCATGCCCCGCGAGCTGATGCCCGATTACCTGCATCTCTCGAAGAAGGGCTACCAGATCTGGGCTGAATCCATCGAGGCTCAGTTGGCCAAGATGCTGGGCGATGCGCCGGTGCAGGCCGGGGTCGCGCCCGCGAACGATGTCTCCGGCGAGTGGGTGCTGACCATCCCGGGGCCCGATGATCAACCGGTGGACATCCCCATGACCCTCAAGCAGGACGGCGACCGGCTCACCGGCCGGATCGTCCGGGGCCGCGAAGCGGGCAAATTCCTGGAGGTGGCCGACGGCAAGGTCCAGGGCAACACCCTGACGTGGACGATGCGGCGCGAGCGGACCGACGGCAGCACCATGGTCTATTCGATGTCGGGCCGCCTGGTGGATGGGAAGATCGACGGAAAATCCGAGACCACCATGGACGGCAACCCGATCAGCCGGGCTTGGACCGCGCGCCGCAAGTGATCTGGAATCCGAGCCCGCGGATCAGCGGGCGTTCGCCGTTTCGGTAGCGGGAGTGGGCGGGGTCGGCAGCCGGAAGCGCCGAGCCGTGTACAGTTCATCGGCCACTTGGAAGAGGGCGATGCCGTCGTCGCGCAGCTCGAGCGCCCGGGTGTCGGGCTCGGGTTGACGCACCATCGCTCCGGAACCCGGCTCGCCGGACCAGTACTCGAGGGTCTTGTTCAGTCCGAAGACCACCTGCCTCCGGTCGCGGTAGACCGCCACCGATCGGTTGTGGTGCATCAGGCAGCGGGCCTGCCGCGCCCCGACCGGATCCAGGACATTGTGCCCGAAGAACAGGCTCTCGTAGGGCCGGCCGATCATCCCGAGCAGCGTCGGCACGATGTCCATCTGGGAGGCCTCGGCGTCGATGCGCCGGGGCAGGTTCTGCAGGGTCGGAGCGACGACCACGCAGGGGATCTGGTAGCTGCGCAGCGGGATGGTCTGGCTGCCGTAGACCCGGGCTCCGTGATCGGCGATGACGACGAAGACGGTGTTGGTCCAGAAGGCTTCCTTGCGGGCGCGCTCGAAGAAATCGCCCAGGGCCCAGTCCGCGTACCGGACGGCGTGATCGCGCCAGTGGACGTTCGGATCTTCCGGGATGCGGCCGGTCGGGTAGGTGAACGGGCGGTGGTTCGACACCGTCATGAAGGTCGTCAGGAAGGGCTTGCCGGCCTGATGCAGCGCGCGCATCTCCGCCACGCCCCGCTGGAGCAGGTCTTCGTCGCTCACGCCCCAGGCCGTCCGGAAGACGGGGGAGTTGAAGTCGGATTCCTCGACCAAGCGGTCCCAGCCGTTCCGTTGGGAATAGCTGCGGATGTAGTCGAAGGTGCCGTGGCCCGCGTAGAGGAACAGCGTGGCGTAGTCATCCCGCTTCAGGACCCGCGCGAGGGACTCCACGTTCTCGGTCTTGTCTCGTGCGAGGATGGAATCGCCCGGCAACGGGGGGAAACTCGAGTAGATGGCTTCCAGCCCGCGGATGGTGCGGTTGCCGTCGGCCAGGAGATGGGTGAAGAGGGTAGCGCCCTCGGTCACCAGCTGGTCCATGCGTGGGGTGAGGGTGTCAGGCCGGCCGTCCTTCTCGCGGCCCAGGCTGCCCCAGAACTCCGAGCCCAAGCTTTCCTCGGTGATGATGCAGAGGTTGAGGCGCGGCTTGGACGGATCTCCGGGAATCCGCCGTCGCAGCGAGTCGCGGGCTGCGTCGAGCCACCGGGCCTCGGCTTCCGCATCGACGGTGCCGTCGGCCGCAGGCTTCGGGGCGGCCGGAACCTCGGGCCCGACGAACTGGACCCCGGGCTCGGCCAAGAGCGAACGCACCCGCCGAAACGCATCGGTCCGGTCGAGCACCGGGTAGAAATCGGGGTAGCTCAGGTTGCGCGACCAGGCGGCACGGAGCGCGGAGGTCCACCCATTGGCCGACAGTTCCGTCACCACCCGTTGGCGGTGCGGCGGGGTCTTTTGGAGTTGGTTG
>CAIOKD010000136.1 GCA_903858835.1 uncultured Verrucomicrobiota bacterium | reverse complement strand
GCCTGTGGAGACCCTGGTGGGGAACTACGACGAGCGCGTGATCCGTGACGCCATCCAGCGGGAGATGAACCGGGGCGGGCAGGTGTACTTCCTGCACAATCGGGTCTCCACCATCGAGGCGGTGGCCCTGAAACTGAAGGCGCTGGTGCCCGAGGCTCGGGTCCTGGTGGGCCACGGGCAGATGGACGACGACGGGCTGGAGAAGGTGATGACGCACTTCGTCAACGGCGAGGCCGACGTGCTGGTCAGCACCACCATCATCGAGAGCGGCTTGGACATCCCCAACGCCAACACGATGATCATCGACCGTGCCGACCGCTTCGGCTTGAGCGAACTGTACCAGCTCCGCGGCCGAGTGGGGCGCTACAAGCACCAGGCCTACTGCTACCTGCTCCTGCCGCGCCATGCCCAGCTGCTGACCGAGGCCCGCAAGCGGATGAGCGCCATCAAGCAGTACAGCGCGCTGGGCAGCGGCTTCAAGATCGCCATGCGCGACCTGGAGATCCGCGGCGCGGGCAACCTGCTGGGTCCGCAGCAGAGCGGCCACATCACGGCGGTGGGCTTCGACCTGTACTGCCAGCTCCTGGGTCAGAGCATCTCGGCCCTGAAGGGGCAGCCGGTCCGCGCCCGGGTCGAGGTCCGGATGTCACTCGATTTCCTGGCCACCCATCCCGGCGAGGAGGGGTCGGCCAAGTCCGAGGCGCGTCGGCCCAAGTCCGATCCCGGGCTGGACCTGGACATCTCCATTCCCCGCGATGGCGGTGTCGCCACCTGGTGGGAGGATCCCGAGGCGGACGAGGCGCCCCGGGGCAGGGCATCGGCGCCTTCCCGAAAATCGCAGCCTGAGGAGGACGGTCGGCGCTTCCCTGCCTATCTCCCGCTCGACTACGTGCGCGAGCCGTCGCAGCGGGTCGAGGTGTACCGGAAGCTGGCCCAGGTCGCCGACAAGGCCGGGGTCGAGGGGCTCCGCCTGGAACTGCGGGACCGGTTCGGGCCGTCGCAGGCGCCCGTCGATCTCCTGCTCCAGACCCATGAGCTTCGGCTCCTGGCCGCCGAGTGCGGGGTCACGTCGGTGGAGGTGAGCGTGGGCAAGGTGAAGCTGATGCACCGGGGCGGCCTGGTCATGGTCGGGGGGCAGTTCCCGCGCCTGTCCAAGCGCGATGCCCAGGGGCGGCTCCAGGAGATCCGCCGCCTGCTGCTGGCCCTCAAGGCGCCCGCCGCTGCCGTGAAGAAAGGCGACTGACTCCCGGTCGCCGCCTGCGCTATGATGGATGCCATGCCGGAGGGTCTGGTGAAGTTCCTGCAACGCTGGTTGGTGACGACCATCGGGGTGCTGTTGGCCGATGTCTGGGTGGACGGGATCCGTCACCAGTCCTTCGGGGCCCTGCTCGAGGCGTCGTTGTTGCTCGGCCTCCTCAACGCCTTCGTGCGGCCCCTGCTGATGGTGATCTCCCTGCCGTTGCTGATCTTCACCCTCGGGCTCTTCACCCTGGTCATCAATGCGGTGCTCCTGAGCCTGGTCGGGGGCATGCTCCAACCCGGCTTCGTCGTGGATGGCTTTGGCGCCGCCTTCTGGGGCGGGGTGATCATCAGCGTCGTCTCGCTGGTGGTGAATGGTTTCCTGGGGCGCGGAGCCAAGGTCCACGTGCAGGGTAGTGTCCGTGGATCAATGGGTCGCCGCCGCGCCAAGAAGAAGGACGATGACGGAGGAGGCCCCGTGATCGATGTCTGAAATCGGGCTCCGATCCTCGATTCCTTCCCGCCTCCATGAGTCTCACTCCCGAATCCAGTGCCCGGATGCACGATACGGACACCCGACCTTGAGCCATGCCCTCGAAGTCCCGAACCGAATCCTCCCGACCGACTTCCCGCAAGGCGCTGGCACCGACGGTCTTCGTGCTGGCCCTGGTCGGCGTGTTGGCCTGGGGTGTGTGGCGTGTGGTGAAGTCCCCAGGCGATGACGGGGCGAAGTCCGTGGGTGTATCCTCCCCAGCGAAGGCCCTGACCGTTCCTGTTCCCGCGCCGGCTGCTACTCCGGCCCTGGTCTCCAATGCCATCCCCTCCCGGCAGACCTCCGCTCCCCCGGTCCGGCCGACTCCCGTCCTGATCCCGACCCCGCCGGCCGTCTCGAATGCCGCAGCGATCCTGGCAACGCCGTCGTCGCCGATGACCGCGATAACCACGGTATCCAACCGGACGGAGTTGCCTCCCGGAACCACCTCGGCTCCGGTCGTGCTCTCGACCCAGGTGTTTCGCGCCTCGCTAGCGGTGCCCGAGGCGATGCCCTCCAACGCGGTCCCGGTGTCGGTGACGTCGTCCAATGCGATGCCGGCTTGGAGTCCGCGGGGAGCCACCAATTATCTGGAGGCCCAGATCGCGCTGGCCGGCCTGGGCATTTCCTCCGGATCCATCGACGGGGTGGGGGGTGCCCAGACCGCCGCCGCCTTGAAGGCCTTCCAGAGGCAACAGGGCCTGGAGCAGACCGGATGGCTCGACCGCAACACACGCAAGGCATTGATGCTCAAACGTCCACCCTGGGAGTCTTACCGGATCACTTCCGAGGACCTGCTCCGGTTGGCCCCGGTGCCCGACACCTGGGTGGCCAAGTCGCAGGTGGCCGGACTCGAACACGAGACCCTGTTGGAACGGTTGGCCGAGCGCTTCCAGGCCCATCCGGCCCTGCTCCGGAAGCTCAACCCGGCGGCGGATTGGACCCAACCGGCCGAGGGTGCGGAGGTGACCGTGCCTGCGCCTCCTCCGGTCTCCGCTCGGAAAGCCGGACTCATTCGCATCAGCCTCCCCGGGCGCTTCCTCCGAGTGTTCGACACGGGCGGCCAGTTGATCGCCCACTTTCCGTGCAGCATCGCCCGGCGCGTCGAGAAGCGGCCGGTCGGAGACCTGCAGGTGGTGGTGACCGTCCCCAACCCCGATTACACTTGGGATCCGGAGGTGTTCCCAGAGTCGCCGGAGTCGCGCACGGTCACCCGCAAGCTGCGCATCCCGCCGGGCCCCAACAACCCGGTGGGCGTCGCTTGGATCGGGCTCAACCGTTCCGGATACGGGATCCACGGCACGCCCAGGCCCGAGGAGGTGGGACGGACCGAGAGCCATGGATGCTTCCGCCTGGCCAACTGGAATGCGGAACTCCTTCGGCGGATGGCTTGGCCCGGCCTGACCGTCCGGGTGGAGGGTGAGGCTCCGGGCGACCAGGCCTCGATGCCCCAGGCCTCGGCGTCTGCTACCTTACCGGCAGCCCCGACCAATTCCCCGACCCCGTCGCGGGATCCGTCACCGTGAGCCTCGTTGCGTTTCGGGGATTCCCGGCGTAGGCGTTGCCCATGGCGTCGTCACCGGACCGTTGCCCCGATCGGGGTCATGCCCTCCTGAGCGAACGGTTGCGGTCCATCCCCGGTCTTCTGGAGCGCTGGGCCGCCTCCGCGCCGGCGGCGCAGACGAGGATGCTCGGGGATCGTCCGCGGCGCGTGGTGGCGACGGGGCTGGGAAGTTCCGAGGCCCACGCCCGCTACCTGGTCTGGCTTCTCAACCGCTTCACCGACATCCCGGCAGAATTCGTTCCCACCGGGGCCCTGATGGGGCCGATGCGGCGTGAGGATCGCACGTTGGTGGTCTTCAGCCAGGGACTCTCGACCCACGGTCGCATCGCGCTCGCGCACCGTGGGGGATTCGCCGGCACCGTGCTCTTCACCTCGGCCACCGTGGAGGGGCTGCGCCAAGCCGGCCGGACCGATCGTGCGGAATGCCTCGAGTCCCTCCAGATCGAGGGCGCGCAGGTGGTCGGTTTTCCCATCGAGGACGAATACACCTTGTTGATCCGGGTGGTGGGTCCCGCCCTGGGGTTCCTTGCCGCCCGCCTTTGGGTCGGGTCCCTCGCGGGCGGGTCCCTTCCGGGAGATCCCGCGACCGTCGGGATCGCCGCCGCCGAAGCCTTTCGGGCCGGAGTCGAGGCGGGTCGCGCCGCCTGGCCCCGGATGGAGGCCGAGGCCTGGAGGCGTGGGTTCGTGCTGTTGGCCTCCCCCGACCTTAGCGAGCATCTCCAGAACCTCGCCTACAAGTTCGTCGAGGGGATCTTCCGGCCGGCACCCACCGTCCACGAACTGCTGCAGTTCGCCCACGGTCCGTTCCAACAACTCGCCGCATCACCCCGCCCCGTGGTCGTCCTCCACCGGGCGGGTTCTCCCGAATCCGAGCAGCTTCGACGGATCCGGGAGCTTTGCCGGAGCGCCTCGATTCCCTGCCGGGCCACGGCTACGGGACTGGTTTCCCCCACCGACCTGCTGGTCTTCGAAGCCGAGGGCCTGTTCGTGGAACCGATCCTCCAGGAGTTGCGTCAGGAAGGGATCGACCAGGTGGACTGGCCGGGCCGGGGCCTGGACGGCCCCCTGTACGACTACGGCGGACCGACCGGATGACGGCCTGTGGAAGAACCCCGGTCCCGATTCCGGTCACGAGACCGACCGGAGCAGCGGTGCCAGGTGGGTGTTCTGCTCGGCCATGTGCCGCAGGCAGGGGTCGAGGCGAACGGCCCGTTCGACCCGATCCCGGGCGGCCGCGGAGTGACCGACCAGGGCCTCGTAGCAGGCGAGGTGGAAATTCCAGAGGCCGGTTTGACGGACGGGTTCGGGGGCCGACAACAACGCCTGCCGTGCCTCTTCGTAGGCCCCCAGCTCGTACAGGCAGCAGCCCCACCCGATGAAATGCTCGAGCTCGGCATCGCGGCGGGCACAGAGGGCCGCGAAGGCGCGGGCCGCCTCGGCCCATTGTCCGGTCTGCTGGTGGATCACCGTGCGCAACTCCAGCACTTCGGGCTCCAGTTGGTCTTTCGCGGGAAGCTGCTCCAGCTCCTGGAGGGCCGCCTCGGTCATGCCCAGCTCAAAGTAGCCGACGGCGGCTTCGGTGGTTTGACTGAGTTTCGAAAACGGCACACCGCAACATTCCACGGATCCGGTGAATCTCAACCCGGGTGCATGCCGGGGGTTTCCCCGGCCGAGGCCCTGGGGCACTCTCCGGGGCCGGATAGGATGCCATGCGTTGGTTCGACGCCCACAATCACCTGCAGGATGCCCGCCTGGGTCCGGAGCCCGAGCGGTGGGTCCCGGTCGCCGCCGCAGCCGGGGTCGCCGGGATGGTGGTCAACGGAACCTGCGAATCCGATTGGCCGGAGGTCCGGCGACTGGCCCTGCGTTGTCCCTCGGTGATCCCCGCCTTCGGCCTGCATCCCTGGCGCGTTTCGGCCCGGTCGCCGGGCTGGCGTGGGAAGTTGGTCGAGTTCCTGGACTCGACGCCACAGGCGGGACTGGGCGAGGTGGGGCTGGATCGCTGGATCCTGGAACAGACGCCCGAGCGTTGCCTGGAATTGGGCGTCGGTCCCCGTGGACCCGCTCCCCTCGAGGTCCAGTTGGACGTGCTCCAGGAGCAACTCGACCTCGCCACGGAGCGGGGGTTGCCTGTCACCCTGCATTGCCTGAAGGCCTGGGGACCCCTGATGGATTGTTGCCGGGGGCGGCCCCGGCTTCCCAGGGGCTTCCTGTTGCACAGTTACGGGGGCTCGGCCGAGGGGGTGCCGGAATGGGTGGCACTGGGAGCCTACTTCAGCGTCTCCGGCCACTCGTTGCAGCCGCGGAAGGCCTCGCATGCGGCCGTGCTGCGAGCGATCCCCCGGGACCGCCTGCTGGTCGAGACCGACGCGCCCGATCAGATGCCCCCGGCCGAGTGGGTCTCGCACCCCGCCGTGGATGCGCGCGGTCGACCGGTGAATGCGCCGGCCAACCTGGCCCGGATCGCCGAGGGGTTGGCCGTCCTGCTGGGCATGCCCCCCTGGGAACTGGCCGAGCACTCCGAGGCCAACTGGCTGCGATTCTTCGGGAGACCGCGTTCGGTCGTCTGAGCCCGGGTGGGCATGGCGGTCTCAGAGCGCCTTCTGGATCCGCTGGAGCTGTCGCAGCAGCGCGGGCAACTGATCCAGGGGGATCATGTTCGGACCGTCGCTGAGGGCGCGATCAGGTTCCGGATGCGTCTCGATGAACAACCCATGGACCCCCGCGGCCACGGCGCAGCGGGCGAGCACCGGTCCGAATTCCCGCTGGCCTCCGGACGAGTCGCCCTGGCCTCCGGGCAGTTGGACCGAGTGGGTGACATCGAAGACCGTGGGGTAGCCCAGCCCCGCCAGGATGGGCAGCGAGCGCATGTCGGCCACCAGGTTGTGGTAGCCGAAGGTCGTGCCCCGCTCGGTGACCATCAACCGGCGGTTGCCGGTCTCGGCCGCCTTGGCCACCACGTTCTTCATGTCCTGCGGCGCGAGGAACTGCCCTTTCTTGATGTTCACGATGCGGCCGGTGGCCGCGGCCGCCTGGACCAAGTCGGTCTGGCGGCAGAGGAAGGCCGGGATCTGGAGGATGTCGCAGGCCTTCGCTGCGGCGATCGCCTGCGCCTCGGTGTGCACATCGGTCAGCACCGGCACGCCCACCTCGGTGCGGATGCGGCGCAGGATCTCGAGGCCCTCGGCCACGCCGGGACCGCGGAACGACTTCCCGGAGGAACGGTTGGCCTTGTCGAAGCTGGCCTTGAAGACGTACGGGATCTTCAACCGTCGGCACACCGATTTCATCGTGCGCGCGATCTCCAGGCACAGCGCTTCGCTCTCGATGACGCAGGGCCCGGAGATCAGGAAGAGCCCTTGGCGCCGGTTCAGGGTCCGCCATAGCGGAAGGATGGCATCGCTCACGCCCGACGTGATCGGGGCGCCGGGGCCGTTTCGCAATCCCGGAATCGCCCGTTCCCATGGACCGACTCCCGCCCTCCATGACCAGGCCCGTCGCCCGTGGCCGGGCGCGACCGCGAACACTCCCCGGGAAATCCTGCGTTGACCCCGGGGGGGCGGCTGCGGTTCAACTCCCCCTGTGCATCCCAACACCCTTGTCCGCGGCGCGATCGCGGCGATCGCCAGCCTGACCCTGGGCCTCGTCCGGGCCGACGTCTCCCTCCACTCGATCTTCACCGATCACGCGGTTCTCCAGCAGGGCCGGCCGGTGCCGGTCTGGGGACGGGCCGCCGAGGGCGAGAAGGTCACCGTCGAGTTCGCCGGCCAATCCGTCTCGACCGTGGCCCAGGACGGTCGTTGGTCGGTGCACCTCAAGCCGCTCAAGGCCTCCGCCGAAGGGCGGACCCTTCAGGTCCGGGGCAACAACACCGTGGTGCTGACCGACGTGGTGGTCGGCGAGGTGTGGGTGTGCTCGGGCCAGTCCAACATGGAGTGGCCCATGTCTGCCAGTTTCGAGCCGGCCGCCGACATCGCAGCCAGTGCCAATCCGAACCTGCGCCTCTTCACGGTCACCAAGCGTCGTTCCCCGGTGCCGCAGACCGAACTGGACCACGCCCCCCATGCCTGGGGATTCGCCTCGCCAGAGGCCGTCCGCAAGTTCTCCGCGGTGGGCTACTATTTCGGCCGCGATCTGCAGCCGGCCCTGGGTGTTCCCGTGGGTCTGATCCACACCAGTTGGGGCGGTTCGCCGGCGGAGGTTTGGATGAGCGAAGACACCCTGGAGGACGACCACCTCTACGCCCGCGACATCCTCGAACCGTACGTGCCGTCCCTGAAGACTCATGAGGCGGCGATGTCGAAGTGGCGCGCCGCCAAGGCCGCGGCCGAGGCCAAGGGCGAGAAGTTCACGCAGGGAGCCCCCTGGGCCCCGTGGCGTCCGGCCGAGCTCTACAACGGCATGCTCCGACCGCTCATGCCCTATGCCATCGCCGGGGCCATCTGGTACCAGGGCGAATCCAACGCCGGCCGCGCCTGGCAATACCGCAGCCTCTTCGCCGACATGATCCGGAACTGGCGGCGCGACTGGAATCAGGGCGACTTCCCCTTCCTGGCCGTCCAGCTCGCCCCCTGGGACAAGAACCGCAAGCGGGCGATCGCCGACATCACCGCCAAGCCGGTCGAGAGCGACTGGGCCGAACTGCGCGAGGCCCAGAACCACGTGGCCGCCACGCTGCCCCGGGTCGGGGTCGCCGTGATCACCGACGTGGGTGACAAGGACGACATCCATCCCACCAAGAAGGCCCCGGTGGGGGCACGTCTGGCGCTCCTGGCCCGGACCATCGCGTACGGCCGGGCGGTCGAATCCAGCGGTCCGACCTACGCCTCGATGGGCCGTTCCGGCTCGACGTTGGTGCTGAACTTCAACCATGCCCGCTGCCTAAAGACCTCGGACGGTTCGGCGCCCAAGGGCTTTGCCGTGGCCGGCAAGGACGGTGTGTGGCACTGGGCCTCCGCCGAGATCTCCGGGACCCGGGTGCGGTTGAACTCGCCGCAGGTGCCGCACCCCATCCACGTCCGGTATGGCTGGGACGACTTCCCGGTCCTCAATCTGGTCAACGGCGCCGGATTGCCCGCCTCGCCGTTCCGTACCGACTCGTTCAAGGGCCTCACCCGCAACTAGTCGGAAGGACGGCCTCGAAGGCCGCAATCCCCCGGGCCCGTCTCCGGAATCCTCCGGGGCGGGCCCTTTCCATTCGGGGGGAATCCCTGCCTTCGGGCCAGGGCCCCAGTCGGAACGGCCCGTCATCTGCTTCCGTGGAATCCAAGGGTCCGTCGGGCCCCGTCTCCCGCATGAAGTCGCCCCTCGACAGCCGTCAGCTCCACGCGTTCGCCATCCTTTGCCGTACGGGGAGTTTCACCCGGACGGCGCGCGAATTGTTCCTGACCCAGTCGGCGGTGAGCCATTCGATGAAGGCGCTCGAGACCGACGTGGGATGTCGCCTTTTGGACAGAGTGGGCAGGAAGGTGTTGCTGACCCAAGCGGGAGAACAACTGCTTGTCCATGCCGAGAAGGTCCTTCAAGAGATGTCCGCCGCGAGGGCCGGGTTGGAGCGGTTGGGCAAATGGGGCGGGGGCCGACTGCGTGTCGCCGCACCCGCGGCCCTGTGTGCCTACCTGCTTCCCCGGGTGTTGCGTGAGTTCAAGGACGGTTTCCCGCAGAGCCTCATCAGCGTCGAGGCGGGCGACTCGGCCTCGGCCGTGGGCCTGATTGAAGCCAATCGGGCCGACCTCGCTCTGACGCTCGAGCACCGGGGCGAAGAGCGTCTCCAGTTCGTGCCGATCTTCTCCGACGAACTGGTCTTCGTCGCGTCGCCCAGCCATCCGTGGGCACGGAATGGGACGGTGCCCCTTTCGGAGATTCCACGGCAGAGCATGGTGGTCTATGGCCAGCGCAGTCTCACCTGGCGCATTGTGGATGCCCATTTCCGGGAGGAGGGGATCACCCTCAACTCGGTCATAGAAATGGGCAGCTTCGAGGCCCTCAAGGAACTGGTGAAGCTCAACTTGGGCGTGGGGATCCTCGCCCCCTGGGTGGCCGAGTCGGAGCTGAGGTCGGGATCGCTCGTGGCCCTGCCGATGGGGCCGAGGAGGGTGCGTCGGGAATGGGGCGCGTTGCACTGGCGCACCCGCCGGCTCACCCTTGCCGAGGAGACGTTCCTCGGACTCTGCCGAAGCGCCTCCAGCCAGCTCTATCGAGCCGACGCGGTCACCGCGGCGGGGTAGCGGCGGCGTCGCGCTGCGCGGGCCGACCGTGGACCTGCCCCCGGACGAGGTCCCACAGCAGGTATCCCAGAAACTGGGAGTTGTGACGCAGGTAGCGGCCGGCCAGGCGACGAGGTTCCGAGGCCAGGCGGTACAGCCAGGTCAGTCCGAAGCGCTGCATCCAGCCCGGGGCGTCGGAACGCAGGCCGGCGTTCACGTCGAAGGCCTGGCCCACCGAGAGGAGGACTCCCCGCTCCAGCAGCGGCTTCACCCGGGCGATCCAGTGCTGCTGTTTCGGGGTGCCCAGGCCGACCCAGATGAAGTCTGGCTTCAGGCGCCCCAGGTCCTCCAGGACCCGGTCGTCGTCCGGTCCCAGGAATCCCTCCAGGTCGCAACGCCCGTGGAAGGATCCCACGATGCGGAGGCCCGGGTTGAGGACCGTGAACCGTTCGACCAGCGCCCGCCCGCAGGCCTCCGAGCCTCCCAGCAGGTAATGGGTGACGGTTTCTGGCGAATGGATGAGCGCATGCCGGAAGAAGGCCGGTCCGTAGACGCGGTCCTTCATGCCCGCTCCGGCCGAGTTCAGCAGCCAGAGCAACGGGGTGCTGTCGGGGATGAACCGGTCGAAGCAGGCCGCGGTGCGCCGGTAATCCGGGTCGGACCTGCGCAGCGTCACGATCTGGGTGTTGCAGAATTCGACGGCCGCCGGCCCCGGTCCCGTGGCGAGGCGGCGGCACAGCGCCAGGGCGCCCGCGTGATCGGTCACCGTCAGCGGTGTCCCCAGGCATTCGATTTCCCGCGGTGTCGCAGGATCGTCGCGGTGTTGGGCCTCGGGCGAGAGCATTGGGAGTGAGACAACCCGAGGTCCCCGCCCGGGGCGAGCAGTTTCCGCTGGGCGGGACGCTTCGGGCTTCTGGTCCACTGGGGTTTTGGCCTAGGGTGCCCATCGTCATGGACACGCCGACCCGAGAAGAGTTCGCGGATTTCGCCCGCCGGGGCAATTGCATCCCGGTGGCCCGCCGCCTGCTCGCGGATTTTGAAACCCCCCTGTCCGCCTACCAGAAACTCCGGGGCCAGGGCGAATCGTTCCTCTTCGAGTCGGTGGAGGGCGGCGAGCACCTCGGCCGCTACTCCTTTGTCGGCTGCGGTCCGCGCTCGGTGATCCGGCAATCGGGAGACCGGGTGGAGGTCCTGGAGCAGGGCCGGGTGGTCGAGACCCACCGGGTGTCGCCGACGCCCGGACAGCCCGGCGAGAAGGTGGTCCGCGACGGCCTCCAGGTGGTGGAGTCGGTGCTGTCGGGTTTCGTGCCGGTCCCCGTCCCGGGCATGCCCCGCTTCACCGGCGGTGCGGTGGGATTCCTGGGCTACGAATTCATCCACGACGTCGAACCGGTGGTTCCCCGTCCGCCGAAGGACGAGTTGGGCACCCCCACCCTGTATTTCCTGATCGCCGACCAGGTCCTGGTGTTCGACCGCGTCGCCCAGACCCTGACGGTGATCGTCCATGCGGTGGTGCCGCCCGGCGGCGATCCGGCCGCGGCCTACGACGAGGCCGTCTCCGAGATCGATCGACTGGTGGCCCTGTTGGAACAGCCGGTTCAGGCCGTGGCGGTCCCGCTCGAGCCCCAGGCTCCCGACGCCCCCTTCGTCTCCAACACCTCGCGCGAGCAGTTCCTGGCCAACGTGGTCCGTTCCAAGCAGTTCATCCGCTCGGGCGACATCATCCAGGTGGTGGGATCGCAGCGCTTCAGCGCCCCGGTGAAAGCTTCGCCGATGGAGATCTACCGGGCCGTGCGCTCGATCAACCCGTCACCCTACATGTTCCTCCTGGAGCTCGACGGCTTCGCCTTGGTCGGGGCTTCGCCCGAGCTGCACGTGCGTTGCGAGGACCGGGCCGTGGAGATCCGTCCGATCGCCGGCACGCGTCGTCGCGGGGCCACCGAGGCCGAAGACCTGGCGCTGGAACAGGAGCTCCTGGCCGACCCGAAGGAACGGGCCGAGCACGTCATGCTGGTGGACCTGGCGCGCAACGACATCGGCCGCGTCTGCGACTACGGATCCGTGGCGGTCCGCGACCTGATGGTCATCGAGCGCTACAGCCACGTGATGCACATCGTCTCGCAGGTCAACGGCCGGCTGTCGCCCGATCGCAGCGCCTTCGACCTGATGCGCACGACCTTCCCGGCGGGCACCCTGAGCGGAGCGCCGAAGATCCGGGCCATGCAGATCATCTCCGAGCTCGAGGGCACCACCCGCGGCCCCTATGGCGGCTGCGTGGGTTACTTCGGCTTCAACGGCAATGCCGACCACTGCATCACCATCCGCACCGCGCTGGTGAAGGACGGTGTGGCCCATGTGCAGGCCGGTGGCGGCTGGGTCAACGACTCCGACCCGGAGGCCGAGTTCGACGAGACGGTCAACAAGTCGAAGGCCATGCGGAAGGCCATCTCGCTGGCCGAGCGGTTTCCCCGCTGACCGGGCCCGGGTGTTCCTGGGTCGGCGTCGATCCCATCATTTCAGCGCCACGATCATCTGCACCTCGGTCGCCGAGTGGGCCGGCAGTCCGGCCACGCCGACGGCGGCCCGAACGTGGCGCCCATCGTCGCCCATCAACGCCACCAGCAGGTCGCTGGCGCCATTGATGACCTTGGGGCTGTCCGGGAAGCCCGGCACGCAATTGACGTAGCCGCTGACCGAGATCACGTGGTCGATGCGGTCGAGATCGCCCAGGGCCAGCTTGGCGCAGGCCAGCAGGTTCAAGGCGCAGAGCCGGGCCGACTCGTAGCCCTGCTCGAGGGTGATGTCGTCACCGACCTTGCCTGCGTATTGGACCTTGCCCTCTCGGCTCGGGATGGCCCCGGGCAGGTACAGGGTCTTCCCCTCGACGCGGAAGGGGAGGTAATTGCCGCCGGGCGGCGGCGGTGCGGGCAGGGTGAGGCCGAGTTCGGCCAGCTTGGATTCGATGCGGCTCATCGGAGGCGAGCTTGGACATTCATGGGCTCCGGGGCCAGCCCGGGTTCATCGCATCGGCGGTCCTCCGGGGCCGCGGGATTGACGAGCGGTCGGTTCAGTGGCTCCGTTGGAAGCCAAACGTTTTCAATTCAAAGACCATGCCCAACCCCTGGACCGGAAAAGGAAATCCCTACACCCG
>CAIOKD010000135.1 GCA_903858835.1 uncultured Verrucomicrobiota bacterium | reverse complement strand
GCTCGAGGCCGATGGCGTGAATCCCGATTCGGTCATCCTGCCGCCAGCGTTGGCTCGCGAACGCGGTCTCACCAGCACGGTGACCTTCCCGCGCGGCAACCTCGCGCCCGAGGGGGCGGTCATCAAGAGCACGGCCATCGATCCGTCGATGCTTTCGGCCGATGGCGTGTTCCTGCTCGAGGGTCCGGCCAAAGTCTTCACCCGCGAGCGCGAGGCCATCGCGGCCATCAAGGCGGGCCGAATTCGAGCCGGCGATGTGTTGGTGTTGGCCGGTGTCGGCCCCATGGGCACCGGCATGGAGGAGACCTACCAGCTCACCTCGGCGCTCAAGCACCTGCCCTTCGGCAAGCATGTGGCCCTGATCACCGACGCGCGCTTCAGCGGAGTCTCCACCGGGGCCTGCATCGGTCATGTGGGTCCGGAGGCCCTTGCGGGCGGCCCCATCGGGCGACTGCGCGACGGGGACCGCATCCGTATCCGCGTCGATTGCCGCAACCTGGAGGGATCCCTCGACCTGGTGGGTGATGCGTCCGGTCCTTGGGATCCGGCGCGTGCGGAGTCCGAACTGCGCTCCCGACCGGCCCATCCCGGATTGGCCCCGCATGAGAAGCTTCCGGCCGATACCCGACTGTGGGCCGCCCTGGTCAAGGCCAGCGGCGGGACCTGGGGCGGCTGCGTGTACGATGTCGATGCGATCGTCGCGGCCCTCGAGCGTGCTCCGGGGGAGGTCTCGCCCGTCGTGGTTTCCCGGAGTTCCTCCGGATCCGGTTCGTAGTTCCCGATGCCAAGACCGAACCCCGATTCCCACCACGCCATGCGCCCGAGCAACCCGCCTTCCTCAACCCCGGGCATGATCCGTGGAGAGGCCCCGCGGACCTTCCGGCGCGGCGCCCGGATCCTGGGAATCCTCGGCCTCGCGGGAATCGTGGGGCTGGCCCCGGCCCACGGGGCCGACGCGCCCGCCGTCGAGGGGCCGCGTTCCCCGGATGCCGAGCGCCGGGCCCTGCATCTGGCCGACCCGGCGCTGGAGATCGACTGGGTGGCCGCCGAGCCGCAGGTGGTCAGTCCGGTGGCGCTGGCCTGGGATGCCCGCGGGTTCCTGTTCGTGGCCGAGATGCGCGATTATCCCAAGGCAGGCGGCGGCGGCACGATCCGGCGCTTGGAGGACCGCGATGGCGATGGGCGCTACGAGACGGCGACCGTGTACGCGCAGGGGTTGCCCTTCCCCAACTCGGTCCTCCCCCATCGCGACGGGGTCCTGGTCACCGCCGCGCCCGACCTGCTCTTCCTGCGGGACACCGACGGCGACGGTCGCTCCGATGTCACGGAGGTGCTCTTCAGCGGATTCGGCACCGGCAACCAACAACTGCGCGCCAACGGCCTGCGCTGGGGTCTCGATGGTTGGGTGTACGGGGCCAATGGGCGCAGTGACGGCGCCATCGTCTCGCGGTGGCGCCCCGGGGATGCGGTCCAGTCGCTGAAGGGGCGAGATTTCCGGTTTCGACCCGACACCGGCGAGTTCGAGACGCTGGCCGGGCGCAGTCAGTTCGGCCTGGCCGGCGACGACTGGGGTCATCGGTTCCTGTCCTGGAACACCATTCCCCTGCGCCACGAGGTCATCCCCGACGCCTTCCTGGCGCGTTCCGCCGCACTGGCGGCAATCGATCCGCTCTTCGACCCGCTGCCGGCAGGCGACCGCGGAGAGGTGTTTCCGCGAACCCCGGCCCCGAAGGTCTTCAACAACGAGTCGGGCCGCCACTTCAACGCCCTCGGCGGACTGCATGTCTTCAACGGAGACGCGCTGGGCGAGGCCTATCGCGGCGATGCCTTCGTGGGAGAGAGCCTGCTCAATCTGGTGCATCGGCGCGGGCTCGTGCCGGACGGGGCGACCTTCCGCGCGGAACGGCGGGAATCCGGGACGGAATTCCTGGCCGGCTCGGATCCCTGGTTCCATCCGGTCCAATTGGTGACCGGACCGGACGGGGCCCTGTACGTGGCCGATTTCTACCGGCGATTCGTGGAGCATCCCGACTGGGTGGCCAAGGATGTCCGGGGACGGGTCGATTGGGCCGAAGGCGGAGGGCACGGACGGGTGTGGCGGATCGGCAGGGAAGGGCAGCGACGGGCCGGGTCGGCGGCTCCGTTCCGACCGGAGGCATCGGTGGCCTCGCTGGTGGCCTCGCTCGACACGGCCAACGGATGGCGTCGCGATACGGCCCGCCGCCTGTTGCGCGAACGGGGCGACGCGTCGGCGCTGGGCTCGCTCCGTTCGGCGGTCCAGCGGTGGACCCGGCCCGAGTCGCGGGTGGCGGCATTGTTCACCTGGGCGTTGCTCGGCGGCGACGATCCGCGCTGGTTGGCGGGCCTGTTGGAGGATTCGAATGCCCGGATCCGGGCCGTCGCGGCCCGAGAGGCCGGGGAGTGGTTGGCCCGCAGATCCCCGGGCGACCAGGATGCCGCCGAGGCGCGAGCCTTGATCGCGGGTCTGGTGGGCCGTGCCGGCGAACCCGATGCCCCCTCGGCGCTGCGCGTGGCGCTGGCGTTGGGCGCCATCGAGTCCGAGGCGCTGCGCGAACCGGCCCTGCGCCGCCTGGCCGAGATCCACGAAGACCGTTGGGTGCGCCTAGCCATCGCCAGCAGTTCGAGGTCCACTGCCTTCGTGGCTTCGCTGCGCCCGTCGCTGGCGGCCTCGGTCCCGGTACGGCCCGTGCCCCGACCGGGGGTCGCCCCGGGGCGACGGCCCGCAGTGCTGGAGTCTTTTCGCCCGGCGCTGGCCCTGACGGGGCGGCCTGAGCGGGGTGCCGAGATCGTCTCGAGGCTCTGCCTCGCCTGCCATTCGCTGCAGGGACAGGGCCGACGGGTGGGGCCCGATCTGACCGGGGCCTCTGGCCGCTCGCCGGAGACCCTGCTGCAGGACATCCTCGATCCCAATGCCCAGGTGTCACCGGACCATGCGGCCTATGAGATCGTCCCCAAGACCGGGGATCCGGTGGTGGGATTGATCGCCAGCGAGACCGCCCAGCGCCTGACGCTTCGCCATCCGGGCGGTCCCGACACCTCGTGGGCCCGCTCGGAGATCCAGGAGATCCGGGCCACGGGCCGCAGCCTGATGCCCGAGGGCCTGGAGGAAGGGCTCCAACCCCAGGACCTGGCCGACCTTCTGAGCTTCCTCCGGGCCCCCGAAGCGGCACCGTTGCCCCGGGGACCCTGAGCCGGAACGACTCGGTGGGATCGGTCGTGCCTGATCGATCCGCCTCCGCGAATCCTTCGGCGTCCGCTCGTCACGGGATTCGCATTGGCCCGCACGTTGCTGGGTCCTCGGCTTGCGGAATCGTTCCGGCTGGGAGTCCGGCCCGTCCCGGCTTTTGCGCTGACGTTGCCCCGCGGCCTTGGGCAGGATTCCCCGCATGATGCCCCGCGTGTGGTCCTTGCTCCTGGTCGGGTGGTCGCTTCTGGGAATGCCGTGGCGGTCGCTGGCTGTCGAGGCCGAGGATCCCTGGCGGCCCGTGGCCGTGCCCGGCCCCATCCCGGAGGAAGCCGCGTCGCCGTGGCGCGCCTATCGCGCCTGGTTCAAGCCGCACGACAGCTTCTTCACGCCGCACGAGCGGAACCTGTTCGCGGAGTCGGTCACCCTGAACCTGCGCGGGTTCTCTGGCGCCCACGAGGTGTTCGTCAACGGGGTCCCGGTGGGCCGCGGTGGGAAGCTTCCGCCCGACTACTTGGACGGGGTCGCGGGCAACCATCGGCACAAGATCCCTCCGGGCCTGCTCAAGCAGGGGCGTTGGAATGCCGTTGTGATCCGCGCCTACCACCCGGAGGGGCGGGGCGGATTCCAGGGCGAGGCCCCCTTCGTGATGGACTATTTCAACGAGGCGATCCTCGAGGGGAGCTGGGAATGGCGGCCCGTGGTCGAGACCGGGGTTCCCGATGCGGGAGAGCCGCGCGCCGAACGGCCCGCCCGCGCAGCCTTCGACCAGTACCACGAATCCCACCGCGTGTTGGGCGAGGCGCAGCAGTTCGTGCACGGGCCCAAGAAGACCCCGGCGGAAACCCTGGCGCTGATGAAGCCGGCGGCCGACCTGCGCGTGGACCTGCTGCTGCACGAGCCCGAGGTGGCCCAGCCGACGCATTTCAGTTTCGACGCCCGAGGCCGCCTCTGGGTGGCGCAGTACCGCCAGTATCCCTACCCTGCCGGTTCCCGCATGCTCAGCCGCGACAAGTATTACCGGGCTCAGTATGACCGGGTCCCGGAGCCGCCGCCGCGCCATGTGCCGGGTCGGGATCGGATCACGGTCCATGAAGACACCGACGGCGATGGGCTGCCCGATCGCCATTCGGTGTTCGTGGACGGGCTCAACATGGCCAACGCCGTACTGCCGGGGCGGGGTGGGATCTGGGTCATGAACACGCCATACCTGCTGTTCTTTCCCGACGCCAACGGCGACGACGTGCCCGACGGTCCCCCGGTGGTCCACCTCGCCGGCTTCGGATTGGAGGACACCCATTCCGTGGCCAACGGATTGGTCTGGGGTCCCGATGGCTGGATCTACGGGGGGCAGGGCAGCACCACCACCAGTCGGGTGGTCCGTCCGGGGTTGGACCCGGAGGGCGCGCCCGGCGTGCATTTCGAGGGATGCATGGTCTGGCGCTATCATCCCACGAGTCGTGAGTACGAGTTGTTCGCCGAGGGCAGCGGGAATGTCTTCGGGCTCGAGTTGGACGGCGAGGGTCGGCTCTTCAGCGGGCACAACGGTTCCGAGACCCGAGGATGGCACTACCAGCAGGGCGGCTACTACCTCAAGCAGGGGGCCGACCCGGGCAAGTTCGGGCCTCCGCGCAATCCGTACACCTTCGGGCAATTGCCCTGGATGGCGCCGGCGGCTCCGTTCCAGCGGTTCACCCACATCCTGTCGGTGGTGGAGGGCTCGGCCCTGCCGGCATCCCGCCAGGGACAACTATTCTGGCTCGATCCGCTCCACAACGTGGTCCTGGCCACTGACCGCCACCGGATCGGTTCGACCTTCGGCACCCGGGACCTGGGGCCGGTCTTGCAGTGCGGTGACGAGGCCTTCCGGCCGGTGTACCTGGCCAACGCGCCGGACGGGTCGATCTGCATCGCCGATTTCTACGAACACTACATCGCGCACGGTCAGCACTACCAGAGCCAGATCGATCCGACGACCGGCCGGCTGTTTCGCTTGAGGGGCGCGGATCAACCGCTGGTGAAGGATGTCCGCCTCGACAACAAATCGCCGGAGGCGCTGATGGCCGCCCTGACGCATGCCAACCGATGGCATCGGCTGATGGCGGCCCGGGTGTTGGCGGAGAGGTCCGGTCCGGACATCCTCGAGCGACTGAAGGTCCGGGTGTTGGCGGACGACGCGCCGATCGCCGCCCTGTGGGCCCTGCACCAGGCGGGCGGGCTCGACGAAGCCCTCGGCATCCAGCTCGTCGAACATCCTTCGGCATTGATTCGCGAGTGGTCGGTACGGCTCCTGGGCGATCGTCGCCGGATCGGTGCGCCGGTGCTGCAGGCCTGGTTGCAGAGGATCCCGCGGGAGACCGAGGTCCGCGTGCGGGCCCAGGTCGCTGCGTCGGCCCGACGGTTGCCCGCCGACCAGGCCCTGCCCCTGGTGCGCGCGCTCGCGGCCCGTGACGAGGATGCCGCCGATCCCTGCCTGCCACTGCTGTGCTGGTGGGTGTTGGAGACGCATTGGCCCTCGGCCCGCCCGGCGATCCTGGGTCTCTTCCCATCGGAGGATGTCTGGAAGCACCCCCTTGCCCGAGAAGCCCTGCTGCCCCGATTGATGCGCCGGTGTGCGAGCGGAGGTCGGCAGCAGGACCTGCTCGATGCCGCCGC
>CAIOKD010000134.1 GCA_903858835.1 uncultured Verrucomicrobiota bacterium | reverse complement strand
AGGGTGCGCCGGGTCGAGCGCGACGCCCTGCAGGAACTGGCACCGCCGCCGCAGTTGGATCTGTTCTCCTGATCCCGATGCGGCCGGCGTGCCCCAAGGGGGCCGGTTCAGAACTTGAACTGCACTCCGGCCATCGCACCGAAGACCGACCCCAGTTGGATGCGGGCGCCGCGGCCCTGCGAGGAGAACTGGAGATCGGAGTTGGACTGGATGTCTCCGCCGACGAACACCGACCAACTCGGAGTCAGGGCGAAATCCACCAACCCCCGGGCGTAGAAACCCGGGCGCCAATCCTCGCGGGAGGCCTTGACCGACAGGTTCTGGGTCGCCGCAGCGAACTCACCCGGATTGCCGGTGAAGGTCGTCGATTCGGTGAAGCGCAGGTCGGCCTGCCCGTACACGGTGCAGTACCCCGCGCCCAACCCCAGGGTCCAACGGTCGGACAACGGCAGTTCGACCCAGGGTCCGAACTTGATGCTGTGAAGGTCGGTGGAGACCGCCGCATCCAGCGAATTCCTCCCGGCGGCCAGTACCGAGGTGGAGCGCACGGGGGCGAAGTCGAGGACAGGCGCGACCGGCCCTCCGGGAACGGGTCCGTAATAGCCGCCCTGATATCCTGGCGACGGTGGCACGATGCCCCCCAGCGAGTAGACGGACTGGTTCCGGGTGGCCGTGCCGGACGCCGCTCCCGAGGCCGAAGCATCGAAGGTCGTGAAGCCGTAGCCGGCCTCGACGCCCCAGTGCCCGGTCCGCTTCCAAAAGGAACGGAAGCTGTAGAGCTCGTACATCGCCCACAACTCCCCGCCGTAGGCCGTGCTGCCACCACTGCCATCGAGGTTGCCCACGCGGGGCACCTGGTCGTAGCGGCTGAGGGTCAACTCGTTGCCCGAGACCTGGTCGGCGCGCTGGTATCCCCAGTTCCAGGTGACCGCACCGGGGTTGGCGGTCACCGCCCCGGCATTGGTCGAGGCCGAGGTGTTCGAACCCAGCAGTACGTAACCGTCGGCGAACTGGCCCGCGGCCCCCGACAGCGGCACCTGGGCATCGACGAACGAGGCCTTCAGATTGAACTGGACCCGGCCTGTCAGGCGGAAACGAAGGCCGAGGGGTTCCGGGGCGTCGTCGTCCTGGGCCCGGGCCGAGAGGGCGGCGCTGGCGGCGAGGACGAACAGGGCGGTGCGAGGGATCGAAGGATTCATGTCGGGGATCGCTGCTTCGGGAAGGGTTCGGCGAGATCGGCGAAGGGAGAACGGGGGTCAACGGAATTCCAGCACGCGGTAGAAGCGGTTCGTCGGCACGCTTTCCGTCCGCGGCAATCCATGGTCGAGCCATTGCACCTTGCGCCCGTTGCCCAGGATGGCGGGACGCGCGGTGCGGATGACGGAGTTGGTGTTGTCCTGGGCGCTGAAATCGTTGAGCGAATCGGAGTAGCGGATGTAGTAGCTGAAATTGGTGAGGGTCGGAAACTCCAACAGCACCCCGCCGGTCAGCACGGGCTTGTAGGTCACCGGCACCAGGCTGCGCCGACCGACCGGGGTCTGGATGGTGCTGTCGAGGGCGAACTCCGTCACATAGGCCGGACTTCCGATGCTGGTCGGCAAGCCATCGGACACGTAGTACTCGAAGGTCAACGGGCGGATGGAAAACGCCTCCAGCGGACCCAGGAACACCGAGGGATTCGGAGGCGTGCCGACCGGCCCCACCGAACTGGCCAAAGAGACCGGCACCCCGCGGGTATCGTTGGTCAACCCGGTGACGATCAGCAACACGTCGGCCAAGGCGTCCGAACGTAGGTTCACCACCTGGGCCGCCTGCTCGAAGTAGCCGGTTTGGCGGTTGAGGGTGACGCCCCCGGCCGGGATGACCTGCGGCGTCATCAGCAGGTTCAGCGGGAAGGTGACAAGGTCGGCCAGATTGGTGCCCAAGGCACGGTCACTGCCGGTGGGCAGGGGTGGGAAGGGCCTCGCGATGTTCATGGCGGGATCCTCCTGAACCGGGACCAGGCGGGCCGCGGCCAGGGCCTGAGCCGGGTCCCGATCGTTGGCGGTGGTCAGGACCAGTTGCCCGATCTGCTGGTTCTCGGCGAACCCCACCGAGGCGTCGGCCGCCAACGTGTAGACGAAGGAGAATCGGCCCGACGCCGAGGCGGTCCGGACCGTGGTGTTGGTCGGCGCGTCAGGGCTGGGGACGAAGGCGAGATCCAAGACCACCGCCGGATCATAAGTCCAGGTGGCACCCACGCCACGGTCGGGCCCAAGCACGGAGAAGACGACCGGGAAGGAGAACTTCCGGGTCGGCTGGGCTCCATCATTCGTGGTCACCGAGACGGTGCCCAAGCGGAGGCGGGAGGCGACACCGACCACCACCGACAGTTGGGCCGGTTCGCTCACCACCGTCTGGTCGCCTGCAGTGACCGCGACCCGGAAGGGACCGCTGTAGCCCGTGGCCACGTTGGTCAGGACCAGTCGGGACAGCGTGGCGTCGGTCGAGTTGTAGGCTCCGGCGGCGATGGGGGTCTGGTTCGTTCCCGCCAGCCACTGATAGCTCAACCGGGCGGTCGGATCGGCCGCCGGCGGCAGGGCCTCGACCGAGAGGGTGACGGTGTCGCCGGCATAGACCCCCTGGCTGATGGGTTGGCGTAGGATCACCGGTGCCCGGGAAGCGGCTCCCTGGAATGGGGCCGACGCCCGTGCTGTGGCATCGGCCATGGGCGAGAGGGCCAGCGACATCAGGACCACCTGCAGTCCGCGCCTAAAGGGATTCGACATGATCGGGGTTGCCAAGGGATCGCTGCTTGGGCGATTCATGGCGCGATGTTTCTGCGGGTCCTCGGAGGGGGCATCAAGCGCAATCTGCCGGGGCCTCCGCGAGACAGGCTCCCTGCGTGCGTCGACGATCAGGCCAAGAGGGCCCGGTTCCGGGCTCATCCCGGAGGCCTACGATCGGGATGATTCAACGGATGCAATTCCCGGCGGCCATGGACGTGGACGGCCGTCCATTCGGCCAATCGCCGCCCCAGGAGACGGCACACGCCCTCGGCGTCCTCGCCACGGGGTTCCTTCACCACGACAGCGCCGTAATGCGGCGTGTGCAGGCGGGTGGCGTAGTCGGTGACCCCGAAGACCAGAAACCCGAAGTTCATCAGCACCGTCAGCAGGCTTTGGCAGGCCAACTCCATGCCGCCGCCCCAACCCCCGGCGGTGCTGAAGGCGCAGCCGATCTTGCCATCGACCTTCATCCAGTGCGGCCCCATGACCTCGTCCCAGAAGCGCTTCATGCGCCATGAGAGGATGCCCATGTTGGTGGGGCTGCCCAGGGCCAACCCGTCGCACCACAGGACATCATCGGCCGTGGCGTCCGCGATGGACCTCACCCGCACTTCGGTGTCCGGCACCGCACGGGCGCCCTCGGCCACCAGTTCCGCCATCATGGCGGTGTTGCCCGACAACGAATCGAAGAGGATCAGCACCCGGTTCATGATCGGGCATTCCAAGTCCGGGACACCGAAAAGGGAATCCCGATTGTGGCCACGGATGAAGAATTACCGGCGGGCGTTCCCTAGAACCGGCGGACCCTGAAGAAGCGGGTCGTCCCCTGGGTTTCCACGCGAAACTCCTCGGCTCGGGTCACGGCGGCCGCGGGCCAGGTGTTGAGCGGAGACCAAGTCCCCTCCCCCAGCGACTCCCTCTCCTCGAGCCGATGCGTCGCTCCGGCCGTGGCATCGAAGCGGAACCGGATCCCGGATCCGTCCCGCTCGGCCGTCACCCGGACCGACTCCTCACCCCCCGAGGGCTCCGGCCCGCCAGGAGATCCTCCGGTCCGCGCGCTGCGCTTCCAGGAGGCCGCCAGGGACGGATCCCCCGGGGAACCGGGGGCCGCCAGCACCAACGAGTACCCGCCCCCATTGGTCAGGGGCTCCCAGGAGGCCTCGTAGCGGAAGTCGAAGACCGGCTCCTCCAGAGGCCCGAAGAGGGCCAAGCGTTCTCCATCGTTGGCCAACTGGTCGGGGCCGTACTCGCCGATCAGATTCGTGACCGACATATGGGCGGCCGAAAAACGCGCAAGGTTGCGGACCAGAACCCCGTATCCTCCGGCAGGTAGGACCGTCGCGTTGGTTCGGGACCACTCGAAGTCGATCCCCCCGAGCAGGCGCATGCCCGCCAACGGGAGCGGAAGTTCTCCCCGGTTCCAGAGTTCCACGAATTCGAGGTCGTCGGCGTCCCCGGCGGCGCCGCCGTCGTCGGGATGAAAATGGATCTCGCTGACCACCAGCGGGATGGGATTCACCACATAGGTGGCCGACACCGGTCCCGACCAGGTCGACTTCAGCGGCGGATTGTCGGCCCCGGTCAGGGCGCTGTGCAGCGCATTCACCGACCGTGCCACCAGCTTGGCGTTGGCCCCGAGGATGATCGGGGTGCCGGTGTACCGGAGTGCCGCAGGATTGGTGCGTCCGCCGGGAAGGCGCGGATCGGTGCCGTCGAGCGTGTAGTAGACCGAGGTCGTGAGACCCGAGGGTGCGACGATCTCGGCCGCAAACCCCGCCGGGGCCGATCCCGAAGGACTGGCCAGACGCGGCGGCGCGACGAACTGACGATCCATGAAATCGGTCCGATTCGAGATCCAGGCCTTCATGAGGTTGACCTCGGCCTGGTAGCTACCGCCGCGCGGCGCCACTCCCCACCGGTTCTGTTCGCGGGGTTGGGCGGCCCGGACCTGCCGGGCGAAGTCGTCAATCAGCCGCCAAAGGTTCGTGGTGGAGAATTGCCGAGTGCGAAGATCCTGATAGCGGTCGATGTATTCCTGGAAGAACTCCGGATCCCGGAACACCCGGTCCCACCAGGGGTAATTGAAGAAGTCGGTGCCCCGATCGCCGGACTGCGATCGCCAGACCCGGGGATTGGCGTCCCGCCCATCGGTGGACCCCAGGGCGCGGTCGAAGTCCCACAGCGGGCCAAAACGGATCTTGCCGTCGCGTGGCTTGTAGAAATAGGCGCTCAGGCGCAAGGCATCCACATTGAAGGACAGGACGTTCATCAGGTGATGATCGACCCAGGAGCCCGTGTCGATGTAGGCCCGGAAACCGGTCACCGGGTTGGTGAAGCGGGTGTTGTCATACAGGGCATTCCCGAAGGCGGTCAGGTGGTTCCGGATGTAGTTCAACTGGGGGGCACGCGCGGGCAGGCGGAGCTGGTCCTCCCGGGGATCGACCAAGGCCACCGTCTGGTTGGCCGCCGCGATGCCGGAGTCTCCCGGGTCGAGGCGATCGATCTTCATGAGGTACCCGCCGGACATCGAAGGCAGCGTGAGGTTTTCCGGCTCAAGACTGCCCGCATCTACCCGATCCTTGCCGACCTCGATCCGGTCCATCAGCACATAGATGCCGGCATAGGTGGTGGTATCGATGGCACCGGTGCCCGAACCGACGAAATACACCTCCACGAACCGTGTACGAGGCGAGTAGCGCCCGATGTCGCGGCTCAACTGGTGCATGAACGGATTGTGGATGAGCACGGGCTCGAACCCGTTGGGCGCGTACATCACCCAGTCCCCGTCCGCCGGCATCCCCAAGGGCGAGAGCGGTCGGTCGTAGTCCCACTCGTCGCGAAACTCCACCCGGTAGCTGGCCTTGGCGATGCCCTCGGTGCTCGAACCGCGGATGGAGATCCCGGCGCGCGTGGCCAGCGTGGGAGTTGCGGTGAGCCGGGTGACCCCGTTGGTGTCGGGCTCGAAGAGCTGCATGTGGGCGAAGACCCGCGCATTGGCCGGCGGTCGTCCCTGACCGAAATCGTGGATGAGCATCACCGGAAGGTCGGAACGGAAGTTGGCGACGGTGGACGACAGAGGCAGGAAGGTCTCGCCCCGCAGTTCACCGGGCAACTGCCCCGGGGCGAAGGCCCGGGCCCGCACTCGGACGGCCAGGTTGGTGAACCTCAGCGGGATCGAATAGGCGGCCGAGGCCTCGCTGGGCATGGATCCATCGACCGTGTAGCGGATCACGGTCTCGGCGGGCACCGGAGCATTCGTGGCCGCGGTCAACCGGAGTTCCATCATACCGGTGTAGGTGCCGCTCGGGGCCGAGAAGACCACGTCGGGCGCGAATCCGTCGCCCTTGGCCCCATTGGGAGCGCCGGGGGTGGGGACCACAAAGTAACCGCTCCGGTTCGGAGCCCCCTCGGCATGGCCGTAGGAGACGTCCGCGCGCTGCGGCGGATAGGCCGGGGCGTATTCGTCCTGCACGACACCCTCCGCGTTGAGCAGGGCAAGGCGCTCACCAGAGGCATCCAACCGGAAGGAGGTGTGCAACCGGGCAGTGTCGTTGGTGCGGTTCTTGGCGGAGGCGAAGACGCGCAAGCGGCCATTGGGCGCGAGGAACAGGGGCGGAAAGACCCATCGGTCGTTGCCGGCCACCAACGACCATCCCTGCATCGAGGCGAGCGAGGCGCCGCTGTTGAAGAGTTCGATCCAGTCGGAATTGTCGCCGTCCTCGTCGCGAATACCCCGGTTGTTGACCGCGAGGAATTCGTTGATCAGCACCCCGCGGGCACCGCTGCCCGACTCGACGGTCACGGACCAGGCGGCTCCCGCGAACGGCAGGGCGGCCGAGGAGAGGTCGGTGATGCCATGGCCCGGGATGAACTGGAAGCCCACCGTGCCCGGGCCAGTCTGCGGGAAGCTGAAGAGGTATTGATCAGCCGCGACCGCGACCACCGATGCGGCGGCGACCCCATTGACCCGAAGGTCGGACGCGTCGACGCCCCGGACCGGTTCGTCGAAGAGCACCTCGACCGAGGCGAAGGGGGCCACCACCGCCCCCTCGGCCGGCAACACCCTCAAGATCCGTGGCGCCTGCCGGTCCAGCGTCGCCTCCAGTTCTGCGTCGATCACCAGGTCACTGCTGCCCAGGGTCACGTTGAAGGCTTGGATCGCCAGGACATTGGTACCCGCCTTGAGCAGGTCCTTGGGCAAGGCCACCGGGTAGTCCACGAAATCGACCGGCTCGGTCGCGGTGACCGAGGCCAGCGAGGTGAACGTGAACTCAGCCTCGGGAGCCCCGAACCGGGCGACTTCCCGGCCGTTGATCCAGGCGATGAACCCGTCGTCGACCTTCACGCGCAGGACCAGGCTCTGGACATCCGCACTCGAGTCCAGGGTGAAGGCGCGGCGCAGGAAGACCGATGAATACCGGTTCTGCATGTCCGTAAGTTCCGTCCCGGATAGGGCCTCGCCATAGAAGACCGGCAATTGGCCCGCGACCCAGGCACCGTCGTCGAAGACCGAAGCCCTCCATGCGGTACGGTCGGGCGAGGACGCCTCGGCGGTGCCCTTGACCCACCGCCACAGGTCGCCCCGGGGCACGAGGCGCTGCGTCTGGGCAACCACGGTCATGGCGAGGAAGAGCCCGAGCAGCATCGCTGCGGGCCACGGAATCCGGCGGGTCATCCCTGGAATCCTAGGCGGGAGGGCTAGCCATAGCAAAGGTCCGTCGCCCACGAGGGATCGGACGACGCCGGCCCGGAATTTAGCCGTTGCCGCTGCCTCGGGGCCTCCGATAGCGTCCGCCCGTGATTCCGATGCGTGAACTGACGGTCGTACGCGTAGCCCCCCGGGGTTGACGCGGAATGGCCGACTGTTTGGAATCCAGGTCGCCCGCGTCTCCGGCAACGGATCGCGGGCTTCGATTGTGTGCGGGGCCCGCTTTCCAGAGCCGGTGCGTCCGGGCCAGCCTCCACGAACCGAAACACCGATACCGAGAAAGCCAACATCCCATGCGCCACACCATCTCCGTGCTCGTCGAGAACAAGTTCGGCGTCCTGACCCGCGTCGCCGGTCTCTTCAGCGGCCGCGGCTACAACATCGACTCGCTGAACGTCGCCCCGACCCACGACGCGACCCTCAGCCGGATGACGATCGTCACCCGGGGCGACGACGCCACCGTGGAACAGATCTGCAAGCAGCTCGAGAAGCTGGTCGATTCGGTCAAGGTGATCGACTACAGCAAGACCGACTACATCGACCGCGAGCTCGTGCTCGTCCGCGTGTCGGCCAATGGCCAGAACCGCGCCGAAATCTGCCAACTGGCCGAGCTGTTCCGGGCCAAGGTGGTGAACGTGCAGCCTGACAACATCGTCATCGAGATCACCGGGGCCGAGGCCAAGATCCAGCAGTTCCTCCTGCTGGTGAAGGATTTCGGGATCCTCGACCTGACCCGCACCGGTGTGGTCGCCCTGCCCCGGAGCTGAGCCTCCGGACGCCCATCAGGGAGGACCTTCCGAACGTGAGAAAGCCCGCCGATCGGCGGGCTTTCGTTTTTCGGACTTCGACCCCGGCCGACGGGGCGGTCACTTCGCCTTCAAGGCGGACTCGATCGCGGACACCACCTCGGGCGCATCGGGTTGGGTGCGGGGGCTGAAACGGTGGATCACCTTGCCGTCACGGCCCACGAGGAACTTGCCGAAGTTCCACTCGATGGGTCCGGGAAATGCGGCGTCCTTGCCGGTGAGCACCGAGTACAGCGGGTGCTGTTCCGGCGGGTTGACGTTCAACTTGGCGAAGAGCGGGAAGCTCACCGAATACTTGGTGGAACAGAAGGTCTTGATCTCATCGGCGGTGCCGGGCTCCTGCGCGCCGAACTGGTTGCAGGGAAATCCCAGCACCTCGAGGCCCTGGCCCTTGTACTTCTTGTACATGGCCTCCAACTGCTTGTACTGCGGGGTGAGCCCGCATTGCGACGCGACATTCACGACCAGCAGCACCTTGCCGGAATAGGCCTTGAGGGAGGTGTCCTTGCCGTCGATGTCCTTGAGTTTGACTTCTTGGAGAGGGGTGGCAGCGATCATGGTGAGGGAGGTGACGGTGGCGGCCGCCGTCAGGAATCGGGTCACGAGGGAGCGTTTCATTGAGTCGAATGTTGCTCGAAGCCGCGGGGAGTCAATGCAGGCTTTCAACCCGATGCTTGCCCCGCGGGCCCCGGAGCCCACTCTCGGCCCGTGCGTATCATCGGAGGATCGGCGGCGGGGCGTTTGTTGAAGGTTCCCGAGGGATTGGGGGTCCGCCCCACACCCGACAAGGTCAAATTGGCGGTGTTCAACAGCCTGGGAGCCTTCTTGGACGGGGCGAGGGTCCTCGACCTGTTCGCTGGCAGCGGAGCTCTCGGACTGGAGTGCCTGAGTCGCGGCGCCCGAGAGATGGTCAGCATCGAGAAATCCGAAAAACACGCCCGATTCTTCCGCCAGAACCTCGCCACTTCGGGGCTGCCAACGGCCGCGGTGAGCCTGCGAGTGCAGGATGTCTTCCAGGTGTTCCCGCAATTGGCTCTAATGGGACGCCAATTCGATCTGATCATCGCCGACCCGCCCTACGGTGAGAAGAACGTCGGACGACGCTCCACCTCGCTGGCCCAACGCCTCCTGGACGACCCCGTCCTTCCGGGATTGCTGGCTCCGGGCGGCCTGTTCGTGGTCGGCCACACCAAACGCGACACCCTTGAGATTCCAGCCGCATGGAAAGAGCGCAAGGAATTGAGGCACGGCGACACCGTGATGCGTTTCCTGGAGCGATCTAAAGGGCCACTCCCCCAAGAAGCAACGCCCGAGGAAACCCGCGACTGAATCGGGGCCGACCGGGACCGACAACGACGAACCGAGGCCCGGCGCTTCAGCTCAACTGATCGAGACGCCCCGTGCTGTCGCCGAACCGTTCGGCAGGGGCTCCCATCCGGTCGAGCATCGACAGGAAGAGGTTGGCCATGGGTGTGTTCTTGGCATAGCGGACGTGACGCCCGGACTTGATCGTGCCGCCGCCCCGCCCCGCCAGCAGCACGGGCAGGTCGTGGTGCGCATGGGACATGCCGTCTTCGATGGCGCTGCCGTACACGATCATCGAGTGGTCTAGCAGGCTGCCACCATCCGACTCGCGGGTCTCCTGCAGTTGCTTCAGCCAAGCCGCGAACAACTGCATGTGGAAGACGTTGATCTTGGCGATCTTCTCCATCTTGTCGGCTTGGCTCTCATGGTGGGAGAGATCGTGGTGCCCCTCACGGACGCCGATGTTGGGATAGGGGCGGTTGCTGCCGTCGTGCGACATGACGAAACTGGCGATCCGGGTGCTGTCGGTCCGGAAGGCCAACGTCAGGATCTCGAACATCAGCTTCACGTGGTCGGCGAACTCGGCCGGCACCCCCTCGGGACGGGTGTGATCCGGCAGCTCGGCGCTCACCCGATCGGCCGAGGCGATGCGGCGTTCCACGTCGCGCACGGCGCTCATGTATTCGTCGAGCTTGTGCTGGTCGTTTCGACCAAGGCGGCCGTGCAACCGCTTCGCGTCGTCGAGCACGAAGTCGAGGACGCTCGCGCGACGGGCCTGCCGACGGGCCCGAACCTCCGCCACCTCGTCGGCGTCGCCGCTGGTGAACAACCGATCGAAGGCCAGCTTGGGGTCGACCTCCGGAGGCATCGGCGTGGATGCCGATCGCCACGACACGTTGAAGGAATAGGCGCAGCTGTAGCCGGAATCACATTGGCCGGAGAGCTGCCCGCGATCGGTGCCGAGTTCCAAGCTCGGGAAACGCGTGTGGTTGCCCACCTTCTGGGCGGCCCACTGGTCGACCGAGACGCCCACGCGGATGTCGGCCCCTTGGGTCTTTCGGGCCTGGCAACCGGTCAGGAAGGTGGCCGAGGCCCGGGCGTGGTCCCCAGCCCCGTCGCCGTTGGGCCGAGCCTTGTCGTGGGCGAGACCGCTCAACACCGTGAGCCGATCGCGGACGGGAGCCAGCGGCTGGAGGATCCGCGGGAGTTCAAAGTCGTCTCCGGTCTGCTTGGGTGTCCAATGCTTCATCATGGCCCCGTTGGGGATGTAGACGAAGGCCATCCGCAACGGAGGCTTGCCAGACGCGGCAGCCTGAGCACCTGCCGCACCCAGGGCGCGCACCGCCGGAGCCGATGCCAGGAACGGGAGGGCGATCGAGGTACCCAGGCCCCGGAGGAATGTTCTGCGGGGCTGCTGTTGGAAGAGGTTCATGGCAACGGCTTTCTCGACGGCTGGATGATTGGAGGAATTTAATCCGTTTCACCTCGAACTCAAGGTTTCCCATCGGCCGAAGGCAAAGCTTTCCCCGCTGCGAGTCGCAGCCCGGGCTGCCGACGACGATTTCCATCGTCCGGCCTTTGGCGTCGGAACCCGGATCGACTAGCCTCCTGTCATGTGGAGCCGCGCGTCGATGCTGTGTGTCCTGCTCGTCGCCCCGGTGTGGGGCGACCCGGCCGGACCCGCGTCGTCCCCAACCTGCCCCCCGATCTCCTCCTCCACCGCACCGGTTCAGGTGACGCGCCCGACGATCGGAACGACGAATCCGCCCGGCACCCCTTCGAAGCCTGCGGAGGCCACCGTGTCCCGACGCTCGGGCCTCCGATGGGATCCATCGACCGACCGGTACGAGGCGTCCATCCCGGGATGGCCGATCCATCGCGTGCTGGCCCGGCTCGGCGGCCAGACCGGATGGCGGATCTGGATCGAGAATGGCATCGAGGCTCGGGTGCAGGCCCGATTCGCCAACCTTCCCGCGCGCGAGGCGCTGCCGCGGATCCTCGGCGGATTGAATTATTCGCTGACCACCTCGAAGGACGGGCGTCGCGAGTTGAAGGTCTTCGCAACCCGGGCGCGGTCGAGCACCCGCGAAATCGTGGGCGATGCCGGCGATGGACCGATTCCCGATGAATTGATCATCCGATCCAAGTCAGGAGCAACGATCGATCCAGCACGCTTGGCCGGACTCAAGGGGGCCACCCTTCTCGGGACCAACGGGGTCGCGGGTGCCTATCGGGTGAAGTTCGACTCGGAACGTCACGCTGAAGAAGCTCGACAGGCGCTGGCCGCCGACTCGGACGATCTGGCGGTCGAGAACAACCAGCGGTTGGAGGCGCCAGAGGCCCCCGTCGCGGTGTCCGGACCCGGGGTTCCCCCGCTGCGGTTGACGCCCACGGTCCGGCCCGATGGCCACCGGCGGGTCATCGCGCTCGTCGACTCCGCCCCCCAGGCCCTGTCGCCCGAGTTCCAGGCATTCGTGCTGCCGACGGTCGATGTGGTGCCGGGATCCCCCGCCCCGGGCACGCCTTCCCACGGCACCTCGATGGCCGAGGCGGTGGTGCGGGGCCTCGGTGCCGGGACCACCGAAGCGGGAGCGGCCGGCCCGGGGACCAGCACCCGGATCCAGCCCTACAACGTCTACGGCGCCCACGAGTCCGCCTCGACCTGGGACGTGGCTCGCGGCATTTCGCAGGCCGCCCAAGACGGAGCGACCATCATCAACCTGTCGCTGGGAAGCGCCCAAGACAGTCCCTACCTGCGCGATGTGATCCAGCAGGTCACCGACCAGGGTGCCCTGGTGATCGCGGCGGCGGGAAACAATGGGACCACCGAGGCGTTTTATCCCGCGGCCTACGAATCGACCTTGGCCGTGACGGCCATCGGACGTTCCGGACAACTGACCCCGTACGCCAACCGGGGAGGCTTCGTGGATCTCGCGGCACCCGGGGCCACCGTGGTCCAACTAGGAGGGCAGTCGTGGATGGTCCAAGGGACCTCGGTCTCGGCGGCCTACACCTCGGGTCTCGCAGGAGCCCTGGGACAGAACCCACAGGCTCCCCTCGGACCGGTCCGGTCCAAACTGATCGAGACCTTCCCGATCGAAGCGGTCCGAAAGCCCTGATCGGAGTCCCCTCCAAATCCAGGTCGACCGCCAGACGATGCTCCTGCGATCGGATCGCAGGAACCCTGGCCTTCAAGGGAGCGGACTCACGCGATACAACCGACCGGACCCGACGATGGGATCATACATCAGTGTTCCCCCAGCCTGGGTCGCCATTTCGGCCAAGGTCGTGAAGGGACCCGACAGGTCGTTCGCCGCATCGACCCGGTAGCGCCGCCCGGCCAGGGCATTGAAGGAAAGGCGAAGCGAGTCCGCGATCCGTGTGGGTGAGTCCCAGACCAGAGGCCCAGCCACGGCCACGGTCGCCGCATCGCTATCCACCGACCCTCCCGGGTTGGTGATGCGCACCCGATAGACTCCGGCCATGGCCGAGGATGCGTTGGTGAGGTTCAGCACGGGCGAGGAGCCCCCGACGGCCACGCCGTCCCGGGTCCAGGCATAGGTCAGGTTGGTGCCCGTGACGGAGACGCCGACGTACAGCGTCTCCCCCGCATGGACATTCCGCCCCACCGGCTGGCCGGTGATCACCGGCTTGGCCACCGCCGCCTGCACGGTGAGGGTCGCCCAGTCGCTGAACACGGTGCCGAGGTCGTTCACCAAACGCAGTCGGTAACGGCCGGCATCCGACGGTTGTACGCTGGAAAGGGTCAGCGTCGCGTTGGTGGCATTCTTGACCTCCAGATCCTCCTTGAACCACCGGAGGGATATCGGCGCGTCTCCGGTGAAGGCCGAGGTCAGGCTGACGGACTGGCCCGGAGCCACGGTAAGGCTGGAGGGCTGGGTCGTCACCACCGGAGGGTTGGCGCTGGCCACCGTGACCGCCACGTTGAGGTCGGCCCAGTCGCCTCCAAGACTGGAGGTTTCCCACCCCCTCACCCGCAGGGTGTAGGCGCCGCTGGCGGTGGGCGTGCCGGAGAGTGTTCCTCGAATGGACAGAGTCAGGCCCGGAGGCAACCCGCTGGTCACCGAGTAGGACTTGGCGGTGCCATGCGACGAGCTGGTGATCGAGAAGGTCACCGAGGTGCGGACGCCATTGGTGGCACGGACGGCCGTCGGCACGATGCCCGTGGCTCCGGACAACCCATGGAAACTGCCCGCCACCGCCGCCGTCCCGAAGACCCATCGCAGGATGAACAGGGTGGGAGCGGCCAACGCTCCCTGGGCGGTCTGGGCCACGCGGGCCAGCGGCGCTAACTGGAGGAACGCCGCGAGGATGTGGGGATGGACAACGAATCGTTTCATGTCGGTTTCAGCGAATTTTTTCAGGCACAACGGCACTGTAATCGCAGTCGTGAGATGCGACGGCGCGACAGTCGGCGACCCGCCAAGGATCAGGAATCAGTTGCACCCGCAACCACCCCCGCCCACCCCTCGGCCACCGGAAGCCGCCTCTCGGCTGAACCACATATGTTCGGCCAACAACAGCCCGGCCGGGTCGCGATCACCCCGCATCGAGGCATCGGACAACGTCCGACGCTGCCACGGCTCCACGGTGGTGCAACCGGTACCCAAGCCAAGCATCGCCAACAGGAGGGGCAGCGCCATCCCGCCTCGAAGGGAGGGACCGGCCTGTCCGCGGGGGGGGTATGTGTTCAGGATCATGGGTGGGATCAGGGGGTTCGGGTCAGGCCTTCACCGATGAGAGCAGGCGCTCGATGATGTCGACGTACTTTTTGCGGGTGGATTCCCCTTCGTACTTCGGATGCACCGAATCGAGGCGGCCATCGGCGGCGAAAAAGTAGGAGGTGGGCATGCCCGGGGGGCGAACCTTGGAGGCCAGTTTTTCCTGAGCATCCCGGACGGTGACAAAGGACACCGGGTTCTTTTTGAGGAAACGGTCCATGTCGGTGCGTTTCTCGTCCATCGACACCCCGATCAACACATACCCCTTCGACCCGTAGGACTTGTGAAGGGCATCCAGCACCGGGAAGGACTGCCGACAGGGCACGCACCAGGAGGCCCAAAAATCGAGGTGCACCACCTTGCCCGACAGGTCCGGCAGGGTGCCT
>CAIOKD010000133.1 GCA_903858835.1 uncultured Verrucomicrobiota bacterium | reverse complement strand
GTCGGAACTTTTTCCACTAAAACCTGACCTGATACGTTTTTTAAATCTTTTGAGCCAGATTGATAAACAAAATCGAGGATCCACGATTGATTGAATCATTGCCAGCGATCCAACGGTCGGCGTTCGGTAGATCATGTTGGATCTTTGCCGTGCTTGACCAAGGCCTACCGAGAATTCTGCGGAAGATCGGAACTGTTTTCCGGTTCTTCAGGGCTTTCTGATTTCAAAGAACTCCGGGAATACCACTACCCATCAACGTTTTGGACAGAAGAATTCACCGAGGAACCATTCAAGGTGGCCTCGAAAACGTTTTTGGCAAGGGCCCCGGGTTTGCAGATCGCTCTGCAGACCTTGAACCGGCGACGCCCAGGGAAATTGGGCATGTTCGGGGACAGCCTCTGCAGAGACAGTTGCCTGCTCTTCGATTCCATCCTACCGCTGTCGCAATGGGCCTGCCGCCCAAGGCCGTCCAACGATCGTGAGTCCCCTCGAAATCCTGCTGTTCATCGTCACCCTGCTGGTCATGGTCATCGGCTTTTGCGGAGCCTTGTTGCCAGGGCTTCCGGGCACTCCGCTGATCGCCGTTGCGGCGCTGGTCCATCGATGGATTCTCGGCGACCGAGGGGCCAGCAACGGCGTGCTGCTGATTCTGGTGCTGGTCGCCGCGGTATCGGCCGCTCTGGATTTTGCCGCCGCGGGCTATGGGGCCAAGCGCCTGGGGGCCTCGTGGCGCGGGGTGGTGGGCGCTGCGATCGGAGGGCTGCTGGGCCTGGCGTGGCCGCCTCTGGGATGGATCCTGGGACCTCTGCTGGGCGCCATCGCCGGTGAATGGATCGGCGGGCGCCCCTGGACGGAAGCCCGGATCGCGGGCCTCGGGGCGGCGTTGGGGCTGTTGGCTGGCACCGCGGTCAAGGTGGCGGCCGCGGGGGCAATGATCGCCGTGTGGACCGGCCACCTCCTGTGGAGGGCCTTCAACGCCGCTTGAACACCGGCGACTCGGGTTGCCCGTCCGACTCCAGGTAGGCCAAGAGATCGAGGATGTCCTCCCTGGACCAGGCCGACAGCAACCCCTCGGGCATCGGCGAAACCTTGGAGGCCACCCGATGGCGAACCTCCTCGGGCTTCACCGTCTCCTTCCGGTCGGTCAGGGGGTCGACGCGGATCACGATCCCCGTGGCGGATTCCTCCAGCACTCGCCCGGTGATCTCCCTCCCATCCTTGAGCGAGAAGGTCATCGACTGGTACTGCTCGGAGACCACCGCGCTGGGATCGACGATCGAACGCCACAGGTCGGCCCGCGAATAGCGGCTCGAGACCCCGGTGAGGTCAGGCCCGGTCGCGCCACCGGCTCCGCGGAAACGGTGACAGGCGGCACACTGGGACAAGTGGTACACCTGCTCGCCCCGGGCATGATTCCTTCCCGAGAGGGGGCCGCTCAACGCATCGGCCAGTTCCTCGAATTTCCAGGGTTGGTTGCCCCGGGGGCGCTTCTGGGCCGGAGCCGCCGGTACGGCAGGGGATGCGGCGGCAACAACCGCAGGCTGTCCGGTCGAAGGACCGTTCAGCAACTCGGTGATGGGCCCCTTCTCGGCATCGGGGATCGCCGCGAAGGCCTTCTG
>CAIOKD010000132.1 GCA_903858835.1 uncultured Verrucomicrobiota bacterium | reverse complement strand
TCCGACTGCAGGGCCGATGAAGACTGGCTCTACTTCCTGGTGGGCGATCTGCTCCGATCCCGGTTCACCGGAATCGGCGGCCACAACCTGCTGCCCCCCGACGATTCCCCCACGGCCGCGGCCGTGATGGTGTCTCCCGGCGGGCCCGCACACGTGATGCTCAATGATCGTGTCGCGGAGCACATCCCCGGGTGCAACATGGCCTTCTACCGCTGGGCGCTGCGCGAAATCGGCGGTTTCAACCCGATCTACCGAAAGGCGGGCGATGATGTGGACATCTGCTGGCGGCTCCAGCAGCGGGGGTATCAGATCGGCTTCAGCTCGGCGGGCTTCGTGTGGCACTACCGGCGCAACACCATCGCCGCTTACCTCCGGCAGCAGACCGGCTACGGCGAGGCCGAATCGCTGCTCGAGCGCCGTCATCCCGAAAACTTCAACCGCTTCGGCGGGTCGATGTGGCACGGCCGGATCTACACGGCCGCCAAGATCGGCGTCGCAACCCGACGGCCGGTGATCTATCACGGCATGTTCGGCAGCGCCCCCTTCCAGAGCATCTACACTCGGAATGCCAGCCTGACCCTGGTGGTGGGAACGAGCCTGGAGTTTCACGTACTGGTCACGCTGCCCCTCCTGGTGATCAGCGCGGTGGTGCCCTTCGTCTGGACCCTGGGCGTGGCCAGCCTGCTGTTCTCGCTGGGTTTGTGCGTGACGGCGGCGCTTCAGGCCGAGATCCCCTCCAGCAAATCCCGCTTCTGGTCGCGACCTCTCGTCGCCCTGCTCTTCCTGCTGCAACCCATGGTGCGCGGCTGGGCACGGCACCGGGGCAACCTGCTCGGAAACCAGACGCCCCTGAGCGCCAGGGAAACGCTCGACTCGCTGAGCCTGAATCAGCGGTCGGGCGACCTCGATCATCTGCTCTATTGGGCGGAACACGGCCTCGATCGGATGACCTTCCTGGCCCACATCCTCGAACGCCTCGACACGCTGGGGTGGCAGAACAAGCCCGATGCCGGATGGAGCCGGTTCGACGTGGAGATCCACGGCTCACGATGGTCGCGGCTGCAACTGCTCACCGCGGTTGAATTCCATCCGGGAGGCCGCAGCATGCTGCGCTGCCGGTTACGTTCGGAGTGGAGTTCGTTCGCCCGGGTGGTCTTCGCGACGGTGACCGGCACCCTGCTGGTCTTCATCGGCATCTGGAGTCGATTGCCCCTGCCCGAGTCGGCCAATCCGTCGAGTCCGCTGCGGTTCTGGCCCTGGTTGAGCCTGCTGTTGCTGTGGCCGTTGGCTTGGCGATTGAACGCGGCCAAGCGCGATCTCCACCGCCTGATGGTTTCCTTCCTCGACAACTGCGCGAAGGAGTTCCGTTTCGTCCGCATGCCCTAGGTTGCAGGGCGCTGGGAAGGCCCGCGACCACTGCCCGCCCCCGCTGCGTGGAATCCCGGCCGTTTCAATACCTCGGAGAAAAGGAGGCAGCTATAGTATGGAGTGGCCCCTTTTGTGTAAATATGTGGGACCGACCCCGGCGGGGGCCCGGCGGGGGATGCTTGCGGGAAGGGGTGGGGTCTCGGCAGGATTCGGTCCGTGATCGTCGATTCGTTGCTTCCCGCCCCGAGCATTTCGCCGGTGCTCGATCCAGGATTCCGGCCAGCCGCGTTGGCCCGGCGCGCCCTCGCCGCCGAGGCGACGGTGCCGGTGCTGGTCGCCCTCGAGCAGGCCGACGGGTCGGTCTTCCATCACGCGACGGCCGTGCTGGCCGATGCCCACCCGCATTCGGCAGCCAACGGGTTCTTTCTCGAGCGCCTGTGCAAGACGCTGCTGTGGGCCTACGGCGGCCGGAGACTCTGGATCCAGGGCCCGAAGGCGCTGGCGGAGGGGTTGCGCGCCCATTACCGCGACACGGCCGTGGGACGCTTCGACTCGGAGATCATCGGGGAACGGATCTACGGCGGCCCGATCGAGGTCGTCCACACCGACCATCCCCCGGTCGCCAAGGCCACCTCGGCGCCGCTCGGCCGACACCTGGAGGGCTGCCGGATCGGCTTCGACCTCGGCGGGTCGGACCGCAAGGTCGCAGCCGTCCAGGAAGGCAAGGTCGTGTTCAGCGAGGAGATCGTCTGGGACCCCTACTTCCAGTCCAATCCGCAATACCATCTCGACGGCATCCAGGATTCGCTGCAGCGGGCCGCGGCCCACCTGCCGAGGGTCGATGCCATCGGGGGCAGCGCAGCCGGCGTGTACGTCAACAACCGCGTCAAGGTGGCCTCGCTCTTCCGGGGCGTCTCCAAGGAGGACTTCGCAACCCACGTGCAGGACCTCTTCCTGACGCTCCGCAAGCGATGGAACGGGATTCCCTTCGACGTGGTGAACGATGGCGAGGTGACCGCGCTGGCGGCATCGATGTCGCTGGGCGTGAACTCCGTGCTGGGAGTCTCGATGGGCACCAGCACCGCCGGAGGGTTCGTCACCGCCGAGGGGAACATCACCAGTTGGCTCAACGAACTGGCGTTCGCCCCGGTCGATTATCGCCCCGACGGCCCGGCCGATGAGTGGAGCGGCGACCGCGGCTGCGGGGTCCAGTTCTTCAGCCAACAGGCCGTCGGACGACTCATCCCCGCCTCGGGCCTCGACATCGCCTCCGGTCTTCCACTGCCGGAGCGATTGGTGAAGGTGCAGGAGCGGATGGCCGCCGGTGACGAGCGGGCCGCCCGGATCTACCAGACCATCGGCACCTGCTTCGGCTATGCGGTGGCCCATTGGTCCGATTTCTACGACCTGCGCCATGTGCTGATCCTCGGGCGGGTGACGAGCGGCGCCGGAGGCGAGGTGATCCTTCGCGGAGCGCAGGAGGTGCTGTCGGCCGAATTCCCGGGCTTGGCCTCGCAGGTCCGCTTCCACATGCCCGACGAGAAGGACAAGCGTCATGGCCAGGCCATCGCCGCGGCCAGCCTGCCCGCGTTGCGATGATCCCGGAACCGAGCCAGTGTGCCGCCGCACGACAAGGATCGGATTCCGGTCCGAGCACCGAGGCTCAACCCGGGGGGCAGGCACTGATCGATCGTTCTCTCGACTGACCGCACGAATGAATATCACGCTCTTCATCCCCTGCTTCGTGGACACCTGCTTCCCGCAGGTGGGCATGCACATGGTCCGCATCCTCGAACGCCTGGGCCACCGGGTGACTTGCCCCGAGGCCGTGGCCTGCTGCGGCCAACCCGCCTTCAACTCCGGCTACTGGGACGAAGCCCGGGGGGTCGCCGGAAAGACTCTGCACCACCTGCGCGACGCCGAGGCGGTGGTCATCGCCTCCGGATCCTGCGGAGCGATGCTCAAGGTCTTCTATCCCCAGCTCTACGAGGGCCGGCCCGAGGAAGCCGCCGCGCGGCGTCTTTCCGAGCGCACCTGGGAGTTCTCCGACTTCCTGGTGAACAAGCTCGGCGTCACCGACCTGGGAGCACGGTTCCCGGGCAAGGTGACCTTCCACGACGGATGCCACGGGTTGCGTGAACTGGGCATCAAGTCGGCCCCCCGGAAGCTCCTCGAGCGGGTGCGCGACCTTGAGTTGGTCGAGATGGGTGATGCCGAGACCTGCTGCGGATTCGGCGGAACATTCGCCGCCAAGTTCCCGATGATCTCCACGGCCATGGGCGAGGTGAAGTGCGCCAGCGCGGCCGAGACCGGCGCCGAATACATCGTCTCCAACGATTCCAGCTGCCTGATGCACCTCCAGGGC
>CAIOKD010000131.1 GCA_903858835.1 uncultured Verrucomicrobiota bacterium | reverse complement strand
GCGGTGCTGAAAGGTGCCGCGAAGCCCGAAAAGGGGGACGGTCACCTGGTCGTGATCTGCGGCCTCTCCCCATCCACCGTGACGGTCAACGACCCGGGCGTCCGACTGAGCCGGGTCCGGAGGGAGTTTCCGTTGCCGGCATTCCAGGCCGCCTGGTCGGCGTCACATCAGACGGCCTACGTGGTGTGGCCCGAAGGCCGTACCCTGCCAGTCAGTCCATCGGGCACCTGGTAGCTCCGGGAGGGTGCCACCAAGGGGACCAATTCCTCGGGACGCCGACTGGCCCTGCAAATGAAGTCCCGCTAGGGTCGCCCGATGGGATTGATGGAAGAGATGACGGAACTGGCCCGCAGAGCCAAGGCGGCCTCGCGGGAACTGGCACGGTTGTCTGCCGATGACAAGAACCGGTGTCTGCGGGCGATGGCCGACGGGTTGATCGCGGCGACACCGGGCCTCTTGGCGGCCAACGCCCAGGACCTGGAGGTTGGCAAGAGCCTCGGATTGACCGGGGCCATGATGGACAGGCTCGCCCTCAACACCGATCGCATCGCCGCGATGGCTCAGGGACTGCGCGAGGTGGCGTCGCTGCCGGAGGCCCTCGGCCGCGTGCTCGACACCCGGGTGCGGCCGAACGGACTGCGCCTCCGCAAGATCAGCACGCCGATCGGCGTCGTGGTGATCATCTACGAATCACGCCCCAACGTGACCGCCGACGCGGCCTCGCTGTGCTTCAAGACCGGCAACGCCACGATCCTCCGGGGAGGCAAAGAGGCACTCCATTCCAACCGCCTGATCGCCGAGACCCTCATCAGCTCGGCCAAGGCGGTCTTGCCGAACTTCCCCGAGCACGCGATCCAGGTGGTGCCCACCGCCGATCGCGAGGCCATCCCGGCGCTGCTGTCGCTGACCCAATACGTGGACCTGTGCATGCCCCGGGGTGGCGAGGGGTTGATCCGCGCCGTCACCGAGTGCAGCAAGGTCCCGGTGATCAAGCACTACAAGGGTGTCTGTCATGTGTACGTGCATGCCGCTGCCGACCTGGCCATGGCCGAGGAGATCGTCTTCAACGCCAAATGCCAGCGCCCCTCGACCTGCAACGCGGCAGAGACGGTCCTGGTGGATCGGGCGGTGGCCGCCTCGTTTCTCCCGAGGATGGCGGCACGCCTTTCCACGAAGTCGGTGGAGTTCCATGCCGACGCCGAATCGCTCCCCTCGATCGCGAAGGCGATCGGGGGCACCTCCTCCGTCGCCCGTGCCGCCGACGCGAAGGACTGGGAGACCGAGTACAACAACTACATCCTGAACGTGGCGGTGGTCGACGGCGTGGCCTCGGCCATTCATCACATCCACCAGTACGGATCGGGCCACAGCGACGCGATTGTCACGGCCGATCAAACGGTGGCCGAGCGCTTCCTGGCAGAGGTCGACTCGGCCGCCGTGTACTGGAACGCGTCGACCCGCTTCACCGACGGCGGCGAGTACGGCATGGGCGCCGAAATCGGCATCAGCACCGACAAGGTCGGCGCACGGGGGCCGATGGGCCTCGACGAATTGTGCAGCTACAAGTGGCAGGGCTTCGGAACGGGGCAGGTGAGGCCCTGACGTAGGAAATCGCTTCGCGGGGAGCGCCGTGAAAGCGGTAGGGGCGCGCACGGGGAGGATTCCTCCGTTCGCGCCCCTTCGTTTAGGTCAGATCTGGTGGGCCTAACCGCGACTGCCGAATGGGCGCCCGGCGTTGGCTTGGTAGCACCTCAGGCCGCCGCCGGTGCGGCGCTGCCGAAGCCGGGAAGCTTCGGGGGCACGGGCTTGATGACCTCGGGCAACGGGGTGGCCGCCTGGGCTCCACTGGGAGGATCGGCCTTGTCGGGACCCGAGGCCTGCGGCGTGAAGGTTCCGGTGCGAACGATGTCGGCCACCTGCGAGCCCTCCAGCGTCTCGTGCTCGAGCAGGGCCTGGGCGACCAGTTCCACCTTGTCGCGATATTCGTGCAGGATGTCGCTGGCCGTCTTGTAGCCGGCATCGATGATGCGCTTCACCTCGGCGTCGATGCGTTG
>CAIOKD010000130.1 GCA_903858835.1 uncultured Verrucomicrobiota bacterium | reverse complement strand
CGCTTGAAGCAGGAACCCGAATTGCCCGAGGGCGTCACCGGATCCGATGATCCTGAAGCCACCGACGAGCCCGAGGAGCCCCTGATCATCTCCGCCGCGGGAACCGACCGACCGGTCATCCGCCACTCCGGCGGCGTCCAGGCCGTGGAACTGGATCTCGGTGCGGAGGGGGAGGACGACGACACCCGGAGCGGCTCCCAGAAGCGTGACGCCCAGAAGGGCGACCGGGTGTGCGATCTCACCGAGCACGGCCAGCGCTTCGTCCTGTGCAAGGGTGGGCGCGGCGGCCTCGGCAACCGCAATTTCGCCACTGCCGCCCGGCAGACCCCCCGATTCGCCCAACCTGGTGAGGCCGGCGACGAGGGAGGCTTCCTCTTCGAACTGCGCATGATCGCGGAGGTCGGGCTGGTGGGCTACCCGAATGCCGGGAAATCCACGCTGCTGAGCGCCATCTCCAAGGCCCGCCCGAAGATCGCGGCCTACCCCTTCACCACCCTGACCCCCCAGGTCGGCATCGTCGAATATCCGGAAGACTATCACCGACTGACCGTCTGCGACGTGCCCGGCCTCATCGCCGGGGCCCATCGCAACGTCGGCCTCGGACACGCCTTCCTGCGCCACATCGCCCGCTGCAAGATCCTGGTGATCCTGCTGGACATGGCCGGCACCGACAACCGCGAGCCCTGGGACGACTACCGCAGCCTGCTGGAGGAACTCGAGCTCTACGATCCGTCCCTCCTGGAACGCCCCCGCCTGGTCGTGGCCAATAAGATGGACGAGCCCCCCGCCGAGGCGAACCTCAAGTCCTTCAAGCGCCGGGTCCGCAAGGTACCGGTGCTGCCCATCTCGGCCGCCTTCGACGAGGGTATCCCCGCCTTCCGCAAGATGATCCGCGAAATGGTGGAAGAAGCCGCCACCCAGGCATGAAGCCCGGCCGCTGAACCGGCGGCTAAACCGACCCGACCGGACCGATGCAGGGTGCCGCAGCGGAGCGGCATAGGGCCAGCGCTCGCTCTGGAACCGATCAAACCCTTCCCCCTCGCGCACAGCGCGAAAGCAACACCTCGCCAGAGGTTCCCTGCGAGCAACGGCCTTATGCCGCGGAGCCCGATGGATTGACGCTTGGTCGCAGCGCTGCCGTGGCGTACAACGCCAAAGGCATGGCACGACTCGTCTTCGACATCGAAACCTCGGCGGTCGGACTGGAACACTTCGACGAGGCGCAGCTGGAATACCTGTTCCGCGAAGCGGAACGGCAGCCCACCGAGGAGGACAAGGCCCGCAAGCGGGCGGAGATTTCGCAGCAGTTCAACCTCTGGCCCTTCACGGCCCAGGTCGTCTGCATCGCCATGATCAACGCCGACTCCGGCAAGGGCCAGGTGCTCTACCAGTCCGATGACTTCGACGAGGAATCCCTCGAGTCGGCGGACCCGGACGGCCTCTCGGAATCCTCGTCGGCCGCCACCGTCGAATTCGCCCCACAGGTCGACGAAGTGGAGCTCCTCACCGCGTTCTGGGACGTAGCCAAGCGCTACGACGGCATCGTCACTTTCAACGGTCGGGGCTTCGACGTCCCCTTCCTGTACCTCCGGTCGGCGTTGCTCAACGTGCCCATCACGCGCAAGGACTGGCTCGGCTACCGTTACCAAACCGAACCGCACTGCGACCTGGCCGAGCAGTTCACCTTCTACAGCGTCAGCGGACGCGATGGGGCCGCCCGGCGGTTCAACCTCGACTTCTACTGCAAGGCCTTCGGCATCCCCTCGCCCAAGGCGATGGGAGTGACCGGGATGGACGTCGCTTCGTTGCTCGCCGAGGGCCGGCACCGGGACATCGCCGAGTACTGCCTGCGGGACGTCGTCGCCACGGTCGAGCTGCACAAGGTCTGGGAAGAGCGGCTCAAGGGCATCAAGTGATGCCTCACCCCCTGCCCACTCACCCGCTCGCCGCCCACGTGTTTTGACTTCGACGCCCTCCCCCATACCCTCCCCCGCATGCACATCGTCCGCGCCTCGGATGCCGACCATGACGCGCGCCTGAACCAGGCCGCCGCCGCCTCGTCCCTCTTCGATCCCGTCATCGAGGAACGCACGCGCGCCATCCTCGAGGCGGTCCGGACCCGCGGCGACGCGGCGCTGCTGGAATTCACCCAGCGCTTCGACGGAGCCACGCTGACACCCGAGCAGATCCCGGTCACCCAGGCCGAGCGGATGCAGGCCTCGCTGCTGGCCGGACCCGACCTGCGCGCCGCCGTGGCCGAGTCGGCCAAGAACATCGCCGCCTTCTCCAAGAGGTCGCGTCGTCGGGACTGGTCTGCCAAGAACTCCCACGGGGCGCAGGTGGGCGAGGTGTTCCAACCCTTCCAAAGAGTGGGCGTGTACATCCCCGGTGGCACCGCGCCCTTGGTCTCGACCGCGCTGATGACCCTCACGCTGGCCAAGGTGGCGGGATGCCCCGAGATCGTGGTCTGCACGCCGTGTGGCAAGGACGGCACGATCAACCCCGCGCTGCTCTTCGCGGCCAATGTCGCCGGCGCGACCGAGATCCACCGCGTCGGCGGCTCGCAGGCCATCGCGGCCATGGTGCACGGCACCGAGACCATCCGGCCGGTCCACAAGATCTTCGGCCCGGGCAACGCCTACGTGGTGGCCGCCAAGCGCCTGCTCTTCGGCCATGTCTCGGTCGACCTGCTCCCGGGACCCAGCGAAACCCTCGTGCTCGCCGACGATTCGGCCGATCCCCGCTTCATCGCAGCCGACCTGCTGGCCCAGGCAGAGCACGGCTCCGGTCACGAGCGGGTCTGGATGGTGACGACCTCGGCCGCCCAGTTGAAGGCCGTCGAGAGGGAGATCGCGCGCCAATTGCCGACCCTCCAGCGCCGGGAATTCATCCAGAAGGTCCTCGATGCGAACACCTGGCTGATCCAGGTCCGGGACCTCGACGCGGCCGTGGCCCTGGTGAACCGACTGGCTCCGGAACACTGCGAGATCATGACCCGCAATCCGCGGGCGCTGGTCCCGAAGATCCACGCGGCCGGAGCCATTTTCCTGGGCCAGGGCTCGCCGACGGTCCTGGGCGACTACATCGCCGGCCCCAGCCACGTGCTGCCCACCGGCGGGGCCGGCCGGAGCTTCGCCGGGTTGACCGTCGACCAGTTCCAGCGCCGCACCAGTGTCGTCGAATACACCAAGCCTGCCCTGCGCAAGGCGCTCAAGGGCGTGGCCACCTTCGCCGGCTTGGAAGGCCTCGACGGCCACGGGCGCTCGGCCGCCATCCGATTGGAGAAGCCCTCCCGTTGACCCCGGGCTGCCGGGCTTGTTCCGGGGGCCCGGCTGTGTTCCCATCCGACGCCATGGATCCGACGCGAACCCGCGACCTTCTGCGAACGCCTCCGGGCCAGGCCCTGATGCTGGCCACACTGCTGGCGTCGGGCTGCGTCACCGAACCGGTGACCGGGCGCAAGCAGTTCATGGTCACCGGGGCCAGCCAGGAGGTCGCCCTGGGCCTGAGCGCCTTCGAGTCGCTCAAGAAAGAGACCCCGATCAGCAACAACGCCGCCCAGAAGGCGCTGCTCGAGAAGGTGGGCCGCCGCATTGCGGCCGTGGCCGAAATGCCCAACGCCCAGTGGGAATTCGTGCTGTTCGAGAGTCCGCAGGCCAACGCCTTTTGCCTGCCCGGCGGGAAGGTCGGGGTCTACACCGGCATTCTACCCATCACGAAGGACGAATCCGGTCTGGCCACGGTCATCGGCCATGAGGTCGCCCATGCGCTGGCACGGCACGGGGGTGAACGGATGAGCATGGCCAAAGGCATCGAACTGGCCGGGATCCTCGGCGGATCGGCCATGTCGCAAACCGAATACGGGCCCTACTTCCAGCAGCTCTATGCGCCCGTCTCGCAGGTGGGGGTGGCCCTGCCCCACAGCCGGATGCAGGAGAGCTCGGCCGACGAGATCGGGCTCATCCTGATGGCCCGCGCCGGGTATGACCCGAAGCAGGCCGTGGATTTCTGGGAGCGGTTCGCCGCCCACAACCGGGCGGCCGGAAGCCAGACGCCCTGGTTCCTGCGCACTCATCCGCTGGACCAGCAGCGGATCGCCAAGATCCAGCAGCTCCTTCCGAAGGCGCAGGCCGAGTTCCGTCCCGCCAACCCCTGATTTTTCCATGAAACGCATCCCGACGATCCTCCCGGCCACCCTGCTGAGCCTGCTGGCCCTGTCCCTCACCCCCGGCTGCGGCTCCTCGGGTTCGAAGGCCAAGGCCCGGATGATCGCCCCCCAGGGCGACGAGAAGGTGGTCACCTCGACCGGCCTTCCCTACCGGCCCACGGCCCCGGTGATCCCGGTCGATCCGCCGGCGGGTTTCCGTCCGGAGATCGAGCCGCCCGCGCCGCTGGCCTCCGTGCCCCGGAGCCAGCCCGCCCCGCTGCTTCTGGCATCACCCCTGCGCCCCTACCGCGAGCCCAAGGCCACCAACGACTGGGTGACCGCCGCCAAGGGCTGGCGCGGCACGCCGTTCCGACAGGGTGGAGCCGACCGCCAAGGTGCCGACAGCGCCGGCTACGTGGTGCAGCTGCACAAGGAGGTTTCCTCGATCGCCGTGCCCACGACCCCGGCCGAGATGTGGACCTCGGGCAAGCCGGTGGGCATCGCCGCCTTCCAGCCGGGCGACATCGTCTTCTTCGGCGACCTGAACTCCCTGTCGCCGATCCATGTCGGCGTGTACGTCGGGGACCGATCCTTCACCCACAGCAGCAACGGCGTCGGCGTCAGCTTCGCCTCGCTCGACGACGCCTACTGGAAGCCCCGCTTCCTCGGGGCACGCCGTCCGCAGCGCTGACCCTCAACGCGGCAGGGTCTCCGGCAGGTCGGCGAGGGCATAGACCATCACGGCCAAGGAGGCCGAGCAACGGGCCAAGGCCGCGGGATCGACCTTGTCCACCGTGTCAGCCTCGGTGTGGTGGACTTTGAAATACCGGGACCGGTCCACATGGAGCGACAGGACGGGCACCCCGCGCTCCAGCAGCGGGGCGGTGTCGGCCGCCGACCCGCGGGAGTCCGCCAGGCCGGCCCCCAGTCGCTCGGCCAGGTAGGCGTGCACCGGGGCGAGCAACGCCCGGGCGTCATCGCTGCCGGTGAATCCGAAACCCCGGGGCTGATAGGTGCCCTCGTCGGCCTCCAGCGCGGCGACATGGCGTGACAGTTCGCCCGTGTGCGCATCCCGATAGGCCCGCGCCCCGAGGCCTCCCCACTCCTCGTGGGTCCAGAGCACGCACCGGACGGTGCGCCGGGGCCGCAGGCCGAGCTTCTGCATCCAGCGCACGGCCTCCCAGGCGGCCACGCAACCCCCACCGTCATCCTGCGCGCCCTGCCCGACATCCCACGAATCGATGTGCCCGCCCACCACCACCACCTCGTCGGGCCTCTCGCGGCCCCGGATCTCGGCGACCACGTTGCGGTTGGTGACCATGCCACGCTCGCGGGCGGACATCTCGAGGCGCAGGGTGACCGGCCGGCCGCGGGCCACCTCCCGGGCGATGCGGGCGGAATCCTCGGGCGCCAGGGCCGCATGGGGAATGCGAGTGACACCGTCTTCGTAGCGCATCACCCCGGTGTGCGGCGTCCGCAGCGGGTCCTCGCCCACCGAGCGGATGAGGCTCGCGACCGCGCCCGCCTTCGCCGCCTCGACCGCGCCCTGGGTCCGGAAACGGACCGTCTGCCCGTACTCGGTGAACGGCGCGTCGAAGAGGACGATCTTTCCGCGCGCCTCGGCGGCCCGCCGCGTCAGTTCGGCGAAGTCGCCCACCACCACGACCGGCGCGGTGATCCCGCCGGGAGGCGTCGCCACGCTGCCACCGAGGCCCAGCATCGGCAGGCGTTCCCGCCTCGGCGAAAGCATCTCGACGGACTCAACCCCGCGCTCCCAAACGGGAACCAGGACCGGCTCGCCCCGGACGTTCTCCAGCCCGTCCCGGCGCATCCGCTCCAGGATCCAGTCGACCGCCGACTCGAGCGACGGCGACCCGCTGGGCCGTGCCCCGAAGGTGTCGGCCAATTCCGCGAGCCGGTTCCAGCCCTCGCGGGAGGCGTCGATGGCCGAGGCGAGGCGATCGAGGGCGGCGCGCGTGTCGGGCGGCAGCGAGGACCGGACCGGAGCCTTCGCAGGAACCAGCGAACGCCAGCGGATCTGCCGCAGGGCCGCCGTGGTGCTCCAGGAGGCCAGCCCGAGGGGCTTGCTCCGCTCGATCTCACCCTCGCGCAGGGACAGGCGTTTGCCCCGGGTGTCGAGGTCGATGATCTGCTTGCCGTCGAGCCACACCGACACGTTGGTGCTGACCACCCGCAGCCTCAGCGCATACCAACGCCCGCTCTCGAAGCGCTCCAGGTGGGTGGTGCTGTTGCTGTTGGCCGAGTCGCCATCGATGTTGGACAGACCCACCACGCTGCCTCCCCAACCGCCGACGATGAGCGAGAGATGGTTGGTGCCCACCGGGAAGGTCAGCCCGCAGAAGAAGTCGATGCCCAGGACCCGCTGGGCCTCGAGCGACAGTTCGTAGTCGACCGTCGGGAAGTCGTTGGTCCAGTTCACCCCGGTCAGGATGCCCTGGTTCAGGACCAACGTGCCGTCGCGCACCTCGACCTCGCCCGCGCCGGCGAAGGGGGTGCTGGCCCAGCCCGCCTGGGTCTTGCCGTCGAAGAGCGGTGTCCACGACTCCTCGGCGCGCAGCCATGCGCACAGAAACAACCAACCCAACGCCAGGACCCGGCCCTTCCAGTGGTTCATGCGGGCACCATGCCCCGGGTCGGTATCCGGCACAAAGCAGAAGGAGGGAGTGGAGGCATCCCTCGGATCGGCCCGGGCTCCGGCGTTTCTTCCCGACGGGCGTCACTCCTGCTACGGTGCAGGTCCGGTGACTGAAACGGACGCACCCTCCAAACCCCGACTGCCCGAGCTGCTGGCTCCCGCCGGCGACTGGGAGTGCGCCCGCGCGGCCGTGGAGAACGGGGCCGATGCCATCTACTTCGGGCTCGACCGGTTCAATGCCCGCATGCGGGCCCGCAACTTCACCGAGGCCGACCTGCCCGCCCTGATGGAGTTCCTGCACCGACGCGGGGTCCGGGGCTACGTCACCTTCAACACGCTGGTGTTCACCGAGGAGCTGCCGGAGGCCGAGGACTACCTGCGCTCGGTCATCGCCGCCGGCGTCGATGCCGCGATCGTCCAGGACGTAGGCATCTGCCGGCTCATCCGGAGGATCTCCCCCGACTTCCCGATCCACGGCTCCACCCAGCTCACCGTCACGAGCCCCGCCGGCGTCGAATTCGCCCGGTCGCTCGGGTGCGAGCTGGTGGTGCTGGCGCGTGAGAATTCCATCCGCGAGATCGAGGCCATCCAGTCGGCCCAGCGCGACCGGGTCCCGGTCGCCGGAGGCCCGGAACCGCTGCCCCTTGAGGTGTTCGTCCACGGGGCGCTCTGCGTCGCCTATTCGGGGCAGTGCCTGACGAGCGAATCCCTGGGCGGGCGCAGCGCCAACCGCGGCGAGTGCGCCCAGGCCTGCCGGATGCCCTACGAGCTGGTCTCCGACGGGAAGACCGTCGACCTGGGCGACCGGCGCTACCTGCTGTCGCCGCAGGACCTCTCGGGCCTGGAGGTGCTGCCCGACCTGGTGCGGGCCGGGGTGCGCTCGCTGAAGATCGAGGGACGCCTCAAGTCCCCCGAATACGTCGCCAGCATCACCCGGGTTTACCGCCGAGCGCTGGACCGCATCGCCGCTGCCGGATCGGGCAACGCATCGGCACCGGGCGACTCCGGGACCGTCTCCTCCCCTGAGGCCCGCTACGAGCTGGAGATGGCCTTCAGCCGCGGCCTCCACACGGGGTGGTTCCGGGGCATCAACAATCAGGAACTGGCGCATGCCCGGTTCGGCAAGAAGCGCGGCGTGTACCTGGGCGAGGTGTCGGCCGTGGGCCCCAATGCCGTCCGCCTCCGGCTGGAGGGACCGCTCAAGCCCGGCGACGGGGTCGGCTTCGACGCGGGCCGCCCCGATCTGCCGGAAGAGGGAGGACGCATCTATGGCGTGAGGCCGCTCCGGGACGGGTTCGTCGAATTGACCTTCGGCTCGGGGGCCGTGGACTTCCATCGGGTCCAGGTCGGGCATCGACTCTGGAAGACCGACGATCCGGAGTTGAACCGGGACCTCCGCAAGACCTTCGAAGGCGATGCACCCCGACAGACGCGCCCGCTGCGCTTCGAGGTGCACGGGGCGGCCGGCACCCCGATGACCCTGGTCGTCCGCGATACGGAGGGCCGGGTGGTGCAGGTTGCCTCCACGATCCCGCTGGCCGTCGCCCAGAAGCGCCCCATGACGGCCGACTCCCTGGGCGAGTCGCTCGGGCGCCTCGGCGGCACACCCTTCCATCTGGGCGGCATCGGGATGCACCTCGAGGGAGGCCTCATCCTGCCGGTCAGCGAACTCAACCGCCTCCGCCGCGAGGCCGTCGGCCAGATGGAGATCGCACGGGCCACCCCGCGCCGCTGGGCATTGCTGCCGCGTTCGACGGGGTCCCCTTCGCCGGAAGCCACCGCCCCCGAAGGCGATCCCACGGCCCCGGTGACGACCACTGCGGCCACGCCGCCCGAACTGATCGTCCTCGTCCGTTCCCTGGCGCAGTTGGATGCGGCCCTGCGTTGCGGCGTCACGACGATCTACTGCGACTTCGAGGACCCCAAGCGATACCGCGAGGCGGTGACCGCGTTCCATACCGCCTACGGGTGTGCCGCGGTGGGCGGAGCCGAACGGCCGGAGATCTGGGTCGCTCCGCCGCGCATCTTCAAACCGGGAGAGGAATGGATCCTCAAGCAGGTGCTCTCCAGCAACGCCGACGGATACCTGGTTCGCAACCCTGAGCACCTGCGCTTCTTCGCCAGCCAGCGGCAACGCGGGGATTTCTCGCTCAACATCGCCAACCCCTGGTCGGCCGAATGGTTCATCGCGCATCACAGGCTCGAGCGGGTCACCGTCAGCTACGACCTGAACGCAGAGCAGGTGGCCTCGTTGCTGCGCGCGGCACCGCCCCGGTGGTTCGAGCTGACGTTGCACCAGCACATGCCGCTCTTCCACATGGAGCACTGCGTGTTCTGCGCGTTCCTGTCGCAGGGCACCGATTACACCAACTGCGGCCGCCCCTGCGACAAGCACGCGGTGAAGCTCCGGGACCGCACGGGGGCCGAGCACCCGCTCAAGGCCGACAGCGGCTGCCGCAATACGGTCTTCAATGCGCGGGCACAGACCGG
>CAIOKD010000129.1 GCA_903858835.1 uncultured Verrucomicrobiota bacterium | reverse complement strand
GGGACGGATGCGCTCCCGTTGTCGAAAACGGGGCGGCTGGCCGAAGACCGGTCGGACGGGCGTGGCCACGATAGCGGAACGCCCAGGAAACCAAAACACTGATCCAATGAATAAGAACTCTTTGCGAACGTCGAACCGTTCAACTGTGAACACCCTGTCCTCAGGCGGCGGTCTTCCTCGCAAGTGTCCCCAAAAGGTCCTGCTTTCCCCGCGATCCCGCCTGTGTCCGATATGTTCGATGCTTCCGGAATCCTGCCCCGGAAAGCTCTCCCCCCGATTCGCCGTTTTCCAGGCCCCTGCGCGGTCCTGAATCCCTGCATGCCCGGACCGTGCCCCGCTCCGGGAGCGGCGCCGACCTCGGGATCGACTTTCACTCCCCAATGTCCGTCACTCCCCCCTGCGCATCATGAATGCCCCGTCCCCCAGTCCGTCCCCCGCCACCCTCGCGTGGGTCCTGGCCTGCCTGATCCTGTCGCCCGGATGCGACACGGGTTCCAAGACCTCCGTCCACACGGCCTCACCGGCACCGACCGTGAAGACCGTGGTGGTCCAGGCCCCCTCGGTGCCGGCCGCCCTGGCTCAACGGTCGAACGTCGCCCCGGCGCCGACGGTCACGGCTCCCACTCCCGTCCCACCCGCCGCCGCACCCACCCCAACTGCGCCCACCGCCCCCGCCGCCCAAGCCACGACCGCAGCTCCGACGGACCCCTCGGCCACGGTCGCCGTCCCCGTGCCTCCGCCGCTGCCCGGACCGGTCGCCGACGTGGTGCAATTGACGCGGAGCGGTCTCGATGAAGGCGTGGTGACCGAATACATCGCCAACATCCGCGATCCCTTCGCCTTTGGAGCCAGCCAGATCGTCTACCTGAACGACCTCGGCGTGTCGTCGAACATCATCCACGGCCTGATGCGCAAATCAGCCGCGCTCCGCCCGGTCACGCCCGACGCCGCTGCCGCCCCGGTGGCGGCTTCGACGATCCCGGTCGATGGGGTGGTTCCCGGAGTCGCTCCCGCCGCGGCACCAGTGCAGGAAGTTCCGACAGTCGTACCGACGACGCAGGGCGCGGCACCTCCGCCTCCAGGATCGGTCACGACCCAGACGGTCGCAGCCCCGACAAGCCCGGTGGTGGTCAACCAACAGGTCTTCTACCAGTCGCTCGCACCGTATGGCTCCTGGGTGGAGGTGTCGGGTTATGGTTGGTGCTGGCGCCCCACGGTGGTGGTGAGCAACCCCGCCTGGCAGCCCTACTGCGACGGCGGATCCTGGCTGTGGACCGACTCGGGCTGGTACTGGCACTCGACCTACACCTGGGGCTGGGCTCCCTTCCACTACGGTCGCTGGCATCAGCACACCCGCTTCGGTTGGGTCTGGAATCCGGGCTACGACTGGGCGCCGGCTTGGGTGGCTTGGCGGAGTTCCCCGGCCCATTGTGGTTGGGCACCCTTGCCTCCGGAGTGCCGGTGGAATTCCAGCGTCGGGTTCTCCTGGGTGAACGGCAACACCGCCGTGAGCATCGGCTTCGGCATCGGGGCCGGCGCCTGGTACGCCACGACCTGGGACCGCTTCTGCGACCCCCACCTCTACCATCACCGCCTGCCGCGGCAGCATGTCGAACGGTTCGTCCAGGAAAGCAAGGTCCACATGGCCGGCAACCAGAACGTGAACATCCGGGGCAACAACAACACGGTGATCATCAACAACGGCATCAGCCGCGACGAGGTGCAGCGACACACCCGCGACGAGATCCGTCGCACCGAGTTGCGCGAAGTGAACAACCCCGCGGCGGCACAGGCCCTGGCCCGGTCCCGACCCAATCCCTCGGGCGGGCGGCCCGCCGAAGTTGCGGTGTACCGGCCGACCGTACCGACCCACGACTCCCGCCCCCCGGAATCGGTCCTCCAGCGCCAGGAGTTGTCGCGCCCGATCCCGACCCGGGGATCCGGCACCGCCTCCGAGCGCATCGGCATCCAACCCGAGGTCTCGCGGCCCCTGGCGATCCCCTCGGGCGGTGGTTCGTTGAACCCAAATCGCCCGGCGAACATCCCGGCCTCGGGCCTGGTTCCCTCGACGGGCCCCTCACGGCCCGCACCGATCCCCTCGGCCGCGCCCATGGAGCGGATGACTCGGACCCTGCCGGCTCCGACCCGGCCCGGGGGCACCCTCCCGGCGGCCTCCGTCCCGATCATTCCTTCGGCCGGGCCGACGTCCGAAACCGCGCCGACGCGGGGACCGGAATCGCGTCCCGCACCGGTGCCGCGCGCCGCACCCTTGGCCTCCGTGGGTCTCCCCGCGGCGGGCGGCGGCAGTCCTTCGCAGAACCCAATCACACCCGGCACGCCGTCGGTACCTGCCACCCGGCCGGCACCGTCGACCGCCCCTAGGCCTTCGCCGATCCCGACGGTGACCATGCCGACCGCACCGCCCAAGAACCTCTCCCCATCGACGCCCAGCGCCGCTCCGGGCTCCCGTCCTCTGACCATCCCCAGCACGGCCTTGCCTTCGCGGCCCGACTCGACACCGGCGGCCACGCCGGTCCCGGTCGCCCCGCCGGTCACCCGCTTCGAGGCCGTGCGGCCCGCGCAGGCACCAATCCCGGCCCAGCAGCCCACGATCTCGCGGCCTCCCGCCGCCATCCAGACCCGCCCGACGCCGCAATCGGTCCCCGTCCAGGTGACTCCGATTCAGGTGACCCCGTCGGCTCCACCGGCCCAGAGGTTCACTCCGCCGCCAACCGCACCGGCACCGACCTTCAATCCCTCCCCGAGGCCGACGCCCGCTCCCGCACCGGCCTTTCAACCGGCGCCCCGTCCCGCCCCTGCACCGGCGCCCGCACCCGGACCCGCCTCCTCGGGCCGACCGGGCCAACGGGGCCCCATCGAGCGTTGATCACCGGAATGGACCGAAAGGCTCCCGCATGATTCCGCACCGACTCCTCACCCTCCTTGCGGCCGTGGTGCTCATCGTCGCGACCCGGGTGCAGACCCAGGCATCGACCCCCGCCGGGCGCGTCCTCTTCGAGACCGGGTTCGAGCGTTTCGAGGGATACGATCCGGAGCTGGATCTGGTGGACGCCCTGGGCCGCGGCCAGAATGGCTGGACGTCGGTGGGCCATGGCGGCAACGGCCTGCTCGCGCAACCCTTGTCCGGGTTCCAGGGGCAGTACGCCTACCTCGGCTACCAAGGGCCCACCAATGCAAGCGTCAGCGTCAACCTGTTCCGGCCGGTCCGGCTCGTCCCGGATACCAACGCCGCACCCGTGGTGGTGTTCCAAGTGACCTTCTGCCTGCGCGACGATACACCCTCGCCGGCGGTCGCCGACGACTTCCGCTGGAGCGTCTACACACCGGACGACCACCGGTTGCTGACGCTCGACTGCCACGGCACCGACCAGTCGATCAACTACGCCCTCGACGACGGCAAGGGCTTCATCGGGACGGGGTACCAATTCGAATACGGCGTGGCCTACCAATTGGAGATCTCCATGAGCTTCGGTCGCAATCGATGGTCGGCCTCGCTCAACGGCACGACGGTGGTGCATGAACAACCCCTGACGACTGGATCACAGCGCCCCGCGCTGGGCAGCGTGGATGCCGTCTGGGCCGCCCATCCCAAGGGCACCTGGAACGACAACTACATGCTCTTCGACGACTACCGCATCGTCGCCTATCCGCCCGAGGCGGTGGCACCACTCGTGGAACTGGTCGGCCTCGACACCCAGGCCCGGCCGCAGCTCCGGATCTGGGGCGAGCCCGGGGTCCGCTACCGGATCCGCTCGAGCAATGACCTGGCGACCTGGACCGACCGCGAGGTGGTGTCGGCCGCCGGTCCCGAAGGGCTGGCCACCTGGACCGATACCCAGCCCGCGGCGATGCGCTGCTACCAGGCCATCGCCCTGCCCTGATCGGTGGGGCGGTCGGAGCGATCGATCCTCGCCAGCAGTTCACCCCGGGCGTCCCGCACCTCCAATCGATCTTCCCAACAGCGCAGTTCGAGGGCCCCAATCCGCTCAGTCCAGAGGGTGGGAACCCCGAGCTCCCGCAGTCGCCGCCTCAACGCCGGAGGACTCCGCTCAGTGGCCGGTCGATCGCCGGTCGCGATGACGATCAGTCGGGGCTGAACCCTCGAGAGGAAGGCCCCGGTGGCGGCTTCGCCCGACGACGGGATGCCCGTGACGAGCACATCGGCCTCCAACCCGGTTCCTTCGCGGCGGACCAAGGCCGCCTGACCCTCGGGGCCCAGGTCGGGCGCGAGCAGGAGGCGCCATCCCGCGGCATCCCAACGAAGGGCCAAGGATCCGTCATCGGCGCGGGCATGGGGCTCGGAGGCGGTCGGATGAATGACCGGAATGCCGGCCACCCTCTCTCCGGCACCGACCCTGTGGAACGGGACCCGGGCCGTCGAAGCCCAACCCTCCAGCGCCCGGAACGAGGGGGAACGCATCCGCCCGACCGGGGCTAAGAGCCGCGCCGGCGGGGTGCTGGTCAGCACCACGGGCACGCCGCCCAGGTGCCGGACATCGCCATGCGAGACGGCCAGGGTCGGCATCCGATCCACCCCCCGCGACCGCAGCCAGGGCACCACCACGGCCTTCGCGGTGGCCGCATCGCCAGTGTCGAGGAGCAGGTCGTCGGCATTGCCGGCACGATCGATCCAAAGCGCCTCTCCGGAACGGAAGATCGTCAGGGTCACCTCCGGGCGACCCGGATGGCTCGGTGCGGACAGCATCAGCGCCAGCCAAAGGGCGGCGCATCCCCACCACACGCACCATCGGCGTCGGGTATCGAGCGGGACCGCGGCGGCGACGATCCAGAGGAGGGCATACGGGACCCACACCCAGGCCCCGGGCGATGCCGCGGACCACCATCCGCCGGGGATCGATTCGCAGGCACGGCTCGCCGCCATCATGCCGTGCATGCCCACCCAGGCGGCGGCATTCCACACCCCGGTCCCCACCGGCGAAGCCAAAGAAAGGGCGTTCGCGACGAGGACCAGACTGCTCAGCGGAACCACCACCAGGTTGGCCACCACCGAGACGAGGCTCACCAGGTGGAAGCACTCGACCGACACCGGCCAAGAAGCCACGAGGGCGGCCAATCCGGTGCAGATGCCCCGGCACAGGGCCCGCTCGCAGGTCTCCCAGGCGCGCCGCCCCGCGGACCATCGACTGGACGGCAGCAGCGGATCGGGCCGCCAGGGCCGGTGGGTCATCCACCACGACTCCCAGGCCGTGGGGAAGACCGCCAGGGCCGCCACGACCAGGAAGGACAGGAGGAATCCCGCCTGGAAGAGTTGGCCCGGATCGACGAGCAGCAGGACCAGGGCCGCCAGGGACAGGGAGTTCAGCAGGTCGCCCGGGCGCTCCAGCATCCAGGTGCCCACCACCACCGAGGTCATCACGGCCGAGCGGACCGCCGACGGTTGCCACCCGGTCGCGCCGACGTAGAACCAGATCAACGGCAATGACAGTGCGCCGCACACCGCGCGGCTCCACCCCAGGAGGCGGAACACCCGGACCAGCAGCACGGCGATCAACGCGATGTGGAGCCCGCTGATGGCGAAGACATGAAGGGTTCCCGAGCGCATGAACCCATCGTCGACATCGCCGGCCAGGCCGGTCCGCCAGCCCAGCGCCATGGCCCAGATCAGGCGCGTCGCCCCGTCGTCGGGAATCCCCTCCGAAAGGCGGTGTCGGGCCCACGCCAGGAAGCGTTCGCTCCAGGGAATGGAGTCGGTCGCCCCGGGCCCGAGTTCCCAGTCGCCGGGGGCTTCGCAGCGCACCTGCAGACCCACGCCCTGCCGACGCAGGAAGGTGGCGTAATCGAACAACCCGGGCGCGGCAGGACCGGGCGGCACGGAGACAAGGCCTGCGATCTCGACCGACTGTCCGCGGAAGAACCTCGCGTCGGGAACTCCCTGGCTGCTCACCAGGACCTGTCCCGAGGCAGGCTCCCAGGGACCCTCCGCGGGACGCCAACCGGTCACGCGGAGACGGACCACCGTACGTTCCATCCACTGCCCCCGGCGCTCGGTCAGCCGAACCGATGGGGTCTCGGCAAGGATTCCCCGGATCCGTCCGAGTTCACCGCGCCCATCGATACGGCCACGGACGTCGTCGGGATCGAGCGGCCACTGGGTCGTCTGGTACGAGAGAGCGCCCGCCCCGAAGAGGGCCAGACAGAGCCCCACCACGAACCCGCGAGGCCAAAGGCCGGCCAGGGCCAGGCCCAGGCAGACCGCCAGGATCGATGCCCTACCGAAATCCTCCGGAAGCCATTCGGCCGCCCCGATGCCGGCGGCGACGCAGAGCGCGGGAATGAGCAGCGGGCGTCGCATGGATCATTCCTGCATCGAACCGTTGTCCCGGAAACCTGAGGGCATTCTTTCGCGGCCCGCAGACCGACCAATAGGTTAGGGGCCCCGGTCAGGGCTCCGGAAGGGGCGCGGCGACCGTTCGACGACTGGAGCGCACCCGCCGCCAAAGGCCGGTCAACGCCAACCCGAGGGCGGCCCCGGCGGCATCGATCAGCACATCCCATGGTGTGCCGACACGGGTCGGCACGAAGGTCTGGTGCCACTCATCGGAGATCGCATAGACCACGCAGAATCCCCAGGCCAGAAGCGCCGAGCGGACTATCCGCCGGGGAGAGATCGCGGCCGCATCGAACGCCAGGAACAGGCGTTGTGCCAACCACGCGAGGACCGCGTACTCGGACACGTGGGCCACCTTCCGGATGAGGAAGACAATCTCGTCGATGCGCTGCGTCGAGGCGTCGGGCAGGCACCAGCGGAGCAGCGGGCCCAGAATCCGGGACCCCCTCGCGCCCGAGGAGGCATCGGCCGAGGCCCAGAAGATCAGTCCCATCCACAGCACCAGGGGACCCCAGTACCGGAGTCGTTGGATCACCCCTGACATGCCGCCAAGGGAACCAAGCGGGACGCCGATGGAAAAGGGCAAAGCCGGAGGTTCAGCCCACGGGACCGTCGACGCTCGAAAAGCCTACCCAGCGGTCAGTTCTGACCGCGACCATCATCCACCGGCCAATTGCCGATCTCGGGGTGTGGCTCGTTGTCGTTGTTCCAGCGGGCCCGCCAGGTCGCACTGAGCGGATTGACCACCTCGCGGCGCAGCGCCGATTCAGCGTGCCCGTCGGCGAACATGATGTTGCACCGCAGGTTGTGCCGCTTGGCAGGCCACTGATCCTTCTCCTTCGGGTCGATGTTCCCGTCCCAAGACCGGTCGGTGAGACTGTCGGCGAGCATGATCATGTCGGAAGGGGCCTTCACCCGGCTCTCGGGCATCTCCGGCTGGCTCGGTGGATTGATGTCGCCGCCCAGGCCCAACTGTTGGCTGAGGTCGGCCGTGGGATTGCGCAATCCCCAGTCGTTGTAACCGAAGCTGAAGCGCGAACCGGAACCCGAGGCCAGCACCAGGTTGATGCCCTGCGGGAAGGTCTTGTTCACGTTGGTGTCCCACTGGGCGTCCTTCGCGTTGGCCGGGCAATAGAACGAAGCGCGGTTGGTGCCCATCTCTCCGAAGAGGCGCAGCGGCCAGAGGTAGTAGAACTCGGGCACTTTGATGCAGCCCGGGTACTTCTGGTAATTCTGGGTGTACATCGCCGTGGCCAGGCCCATCTGGCGCTGGTTGTTGATGCAACTGATGCCAAGAGCCTTGGCCTTCGCTTTGGCAAGGGCCGGCAGGAGCATGCCCGCCAGGATCGCGATGATGGCGATGACCACCAGCAACTCGATCAACGTGAAGGCGGTGGCGCGGGAAGCGGGCAACGGCGAAGGCTTCATGGCTTTTGGGAGTCAATACCCTGGATTCGACCCTCGCGCCACGGGAATCCACGGCTACGGATGGGGATCATCTTCGCTGGCTTGCGGCCCCAACGGCAGGGTCCATGAACCCATCACCCGACCGAAACGAGTCCGGCTCGACCAGCTGCCCAGATCTTCGCTCGTGCCATCGAGGCAGTCCACGAGCCACAGCGCATCGCCCTCGACCCAGAAGACCGCCCGCTGCCCCCATCGGCGCCCCAGGGCCACCGCCTCCGCCATCGACCTGGTCACCGCGCCCCAACCGGGCTCCTGATGACGCAGGTCCGGGGAGGCGCCGATGACGCGGAACCTTTGCCAACCCCGTCGATCCAACTCGGCGGCCAGTCCATCGTCGGCCTGACGATTGGCACCCTCGGGCTGCAGGCGGTCCCCCGGATTGCAGGCTGTCACGATGGCAAAACCCGCGGCCGGGATCTCGGATTCCAGGATCGCACAATGAAACCGGGCCGTTCGATAGGCCGGGTTCATCATCGGTCGCCCCCGGGGGTTGGAGGTCGGGAGGTCTCGCCCCGGATGAAAGCGATGAGGTCCCGAAGGTCCTGCGGCGAACGGCCGGACTCAAGGCCCTCGGGCATCAGGGAAACGCTCCACCAGCGCCGCCCACGGATCGGGGCCCAACGCTTACGACGGCACATGACCCATGGAATCACGAAGGCAACCGGCATGGACCACGCAGGCATCGACCACGCAGGCATCGACCACGCAGGCATGGACCAGGAGCTCGGACTTCGCCGGTGGCCGCAACCGACCCGGCCGAAAATTCACCGGCTCACGGATTCGGTGAACCGAGGTTCAGGAACGCGAAGACCAGCGCGCCGATGATGATCAGCAGCAGCAGGCCACCCACCGCGAGAAAGACCTTGGTCGCCTTGTTGGATTTCTTGGAGAAAGCCGTGGCACCGACCGCGGCCGTCGCACCGGTGTCGCCGAGCTTCACGGTTTGACGGGAGGCGTCCGACTGCTTCTTTCCGGTCTCGAATCGCAACTGCACCTGCCCCAAGCGAAGGATCTGGCCAGGTCGCAGGGTCGCCTCCTTGTCGGCGGCGAGCTGGAGCTCATTGATGAAGCTCCCGTTCGTGGACCCGAGATCCTTGACCATCACATCGTCGCCCTTGAGCCAGACCTCGCAGTGATGGCTGCTCACGCTCGCCTCGGGAATGCATACGGCGTTCTCCTCCAGTCTGCCGACTGAAGTCTTCTCGGGCTTCACCTCGAAGCTGCGGTCGGTGAATCCCTCCGTCAGAACCGTGAGTTTCGCCATAATGCGGTGTCCCCATCCTTAGCTACCGGCTCCCAACATAGTCAAATGCCGATTCTGGACTTCGACAAAAGATCCAGAGGGTCAGACAGGCATTGTCCGACCTCTTCGGTGATCCTGGACGCATGAATCGATGGAAACGCTGGTGTACGAACGGGTCGCGGGAACGGCTGATCGCCCGATTTGGAACGGGTCGACTGGTAGAGTGTGAGGGAGCCCGCTACGAACTCCGCGGAGGTGACCCTCTCGACCTGGCTGCAGCAAGGGAATGGGCCGCCCATTTCCTCCACGAGGCCTTCATCGAGCGGACTCAGACGATTCGCCGGGAGGCCTATCCCGAGGATCGCGGATTGCTTAGGGATCGCGATTGATCGCCCAAGGACCCAGTAGCTCCGCGGTCGCGGTCACTGAAACGCCTCAGAACGCCTGAGCGAGTGATACGTTCGATGGTCGATGAATGTGTCAGTGAGCGAACCCCATCGGGCGACCTGTCCCTGAATGCTTGCAGAACCCAACGGCGCCGGGAATGGAAGCGCCCTCATGCAACCCACGCGCCCTACCCCACCGTATCGACGCGAAGATCGCGCAGAGCCATGAGCCCAGGCAGAGGCACGGCCCGAATCGGTCGTGCCCCGCTCCGCCGTCTGGGACCGAAGCGGCCCCGGTATCGTTCGAACACCCCGTCCACGAATTCCCTCGAGCCCAGCACCACCCCATCGGTCAGGTGACGGATC
>CAIOKD010000128.1 GCA_903858835.1 uncultured Verrucomicrobiota bacterium | reverse complement strand
CGTTCATGGGGACTTGAAACGTTCTCATCAAAGGCTCAACCAACACCATGGGCAATCTTCCACTGGAATTGTCCTCGTGAAATCATGGTGACGCTCCTGCCGGGATCGCCCGGGCCTCCGGGGCGACGATCCACTGGGCAAAACCGCCGAGCGGTGTAGCTTCGCGGCCATGGCCCACACATCCCCGTCGTTCACTCCGTACATCCCTGCGAACACCCGCTTGAGGGAGTTCACCGCCCGGGCGGTCGTCGTGGGTTCCCTCCTGGGGATCATTTTCGGGGCGTCCTCGTTGTATTTGGCGCTCAAGGTCGGGCTCACCGTCAGCGCTTCCATCCCGGTGGCGGTGATCTCGGTCACCCTGTTCCGCCTCTGGGCCAAACTGGGAGGTAAGGATGCCACGATCCTCGAACACAATATCGCCCAGACGGCCGGATCAGCGGGTGAATCCCTGGCCTTCGGAGCGGCGGTCACGATGCCGGCCATCCTGATCCTGGGCTTCGATCTCGAGGTGGGCCGGGTGCTGCTGGTGGCGGTGTTGGGTGGGCTCCTGGGAATCCTCCTGATGATCCCGTTGCGTCGCCCGTTGATCGTGCAGCAGCACGGGGAGTTGAAGTACCCCGAGGGCACGGCCTGCGCCGAGGTGCTCAAGGCGGGGGCCAACGACGAGTCCCGGGCCGCGGCCGATCCGGCTTACGCCCGTGAGACGGCCGGGGCGGGCATCCAGGCCAAGACCATCTTCGGCGGGTTCGCCCTGGGGTTGCTATACAAGTTCGGCAACTCGGCCCTGAAGCTATGGAAAGAAGCCCCGGAGAAGGTCTTCGGGGCTCCGCTCAAGGGTGGGTCTGTGTCCTGTGAGATCTCGCCTGAGATGGTGGGCGTGGGCTACATCATCGGTCCCCGGATCGCCGGGGTCATGGCGGCCGGCGGGGTCCTGAGCTACCTGGTCCTGATTCCCCTCATCCAATACTTCGGCGGTGGCTTGGGCAGTCCGTTGGCACCCGGCAAGAAACTCATCGCCGACCTCTCTCCCAATGGCATCCGCAGCGCCTACCTGCTGTACATCGGGGCTGGTGCCGTGGCGGCCGGTGGTTTGGTGAGCCTGCTGCGGTCGATGCCCACGCTCTGGCGGACGTTGCGCGCCGGATTGGCCGACCTCGCCGGGGCTCGGGAGGGCGCGGCCGGCGGCTCGGGCGATCGTCGCGACCGTGATCTTTCCCTGCGGTGGGTGGCGGGCGGGGTGTTCGTCCTGATGGCGGCCATCACGCTGGCCCCGTCCCTGCACATGAACCTGCTCGGAGCCGCGTTGATCCTGGTCCTGGGGTTCCTGTTCGTGACGGTCTCCTCGCGGTTGACGGGCGAGGTGGGGTCCAGTTCCAACCCGATCTCGGGCATGACCATCGCCACGCTGTTGCTGACCTGCCTCACCTTCGTGGCGGTGGGGTGGACGGGGTCCTCCCACTACGTCACCGCGCTGTCGGTCGGCGGCATCGTCTGCATCGCCTGCTCCAACGGCGGCACCACTTCGCAGGACCTCAAGACCGGGTTCCTCGTCGGAGGCACGCCGCGGTATCAGCAACTCGCCATCCTGATCGGAGCCTTCGCCTCGGCCCTGGTGATGGGTTGGGTGCTCCTGGCCATGAACCACGCGGGCACGGTCCATGTCCGCGCCTCCGAGGTCGCCCCGGGTCTGGTGGCCCCAGTGCAGGCCCTGGTCGATGCGCCGCGGGCGCACCTGGTGGGGCCGATGGCCGGCGTGGATGCCCAGGAATACCGCGTCTGGCATCAGACCGATGCCGCCGGCGTCGCCCGGAAGTGGCTGGTCGATGATTCGGGCAAGGCGGTCTGGCTCGTGGATCCCGCGATCACCGGCACCGAGGCGAAGCTGCCCAATGGGGCCACGGTCACCAAGTACGACGCCCCGAAGACCGTGCTGGTCAGCTACATCATCAAGGGGGTGCTCGATCGGAAGCTCCCGTGGGACCTCGTCCTGATCGGCGTGATGATCGCCCTGGTGCTGGAGTTGAGCGGGATCCCGTCGCTGGCGTTCGCGGTGGGCGTCTACCTGCCCATCTCGACGTCGCTGGGGATCTTCGTCGGGGGATGCGTCCGCTGGTGCGTCGATCGCGCCACCCATGCCCGGGGGCATTCGCAGGGATTGAGCGCCGCCGAGATCGCCGCCGAGAGCGACCGGTCCCCGGGCGTGTTGATGGCCAGCGGCTACATCGCCGGCGGCAGTATCGCCGGCATCGGCGTGGCGATCAGCCAAGGGGTCACCACCGGATTCAACGAATCGGTGGAGAAATGGATGACCGCGAACAATCCCTTCTTCGAGGGGCCCAAGTCCGACCTGCTCTCGCTGTTGCCCTTCGCGGTGCTGGTGGTGTTGCTGTACCTGGCCGGCAAGTCCGTGGACCGCGCCGGCAAGGCCGCCTGAGCTGGGTCACCAGCCGTACTCGATCGAACGGCGCTGCCAGAGGAACTCGAACATGTTGCCCTCGTGGGGTTGATCCCACGAGATCTTCATGGTCGAGACCGGACCAATGTTCAGGCGATCGATCTCGGTGAAGGCCTCGAGATCGCGGATGAAGGCGGGATCTTTGGTGATCGCCGAGCAGGCCAGGGTGTAGCCGATGTGCTTGAGCGCCTCGGACTGCGGGCATTGGACCACGCTGGCATAGGGGCAGAGGAATTCGCGGTTGGCCAGCGGGTGCGCGAACGAGTCGCAGCGCACGATGGTGGGCCGCATGAAGGTGCCGGCCTCGCTCGAGACCTTGCGCGGACCGCCGCGGTAGCGGGCGGTGACGTCCTCGGCACCGGGGGTCTTCAGCCCCTCCTCGATCTGTCCCTCGATGAAGTCGGCCATCTTTGGATTGGCGAAGCCGGACAGGCGCGCCTCGGGATCCTCCGAGGTGGTGGGGGCGATGGGGCCGAGCTTCTTGGCCAGGGCATCGGCGATCTCCTCGGCGTACTTGGGCACCACCACGGCGCTGGCGTTGATGCAGGAGCGACCGCCGTTGTCGGAGATGCTGGCGGCGATCACATCGATGAATTCGGGCCAACGTTCGATCTGGTCTTCGCCGATGATGAACTTGCTCCAGCCCGGGCCGTGGATCTGGATCGCCGGATTGTTCGCGTACTGCTGGGTGGTGGATTTGTCGCCGAAGATCAGCGCGCGTCCGCAGAGGTTGAGGATGGCGCCGGCTCCCTCATGGTCGGTGGGGTAGAATCCGAAGGCCTCGGCGGGGACTCCCGCCGCGATGAAGGCCTGGATCAACCGATACGGCGTCCACGGCTCCTCCTTGCCCGGCTTGATGACCACCGGCGTCTTGAGGGAGATGGCCGGAATCCAGAGGGAGTTCACGGCGGGTGAGTTGCTGGGCATGACCAGGCCCAGGGCGTGGGCGGTCGGGAAGAAGGCCAGGTTGGTGCCGAACTGCTCTCCGCGACCCTTGTCGAGGATGGTCAGGTCGAGTCCGCGGGAGAGTCCGTTGAGCACCTCGGGCATGTGGGTCAGCGCGTAATGGATCTTCGCCATGTTCCGCTTCACCATCACGTGGGGCAGACCGCTCGTGCTGCTCAGGGTGCGGATGTATTCATCGGCGCTCTGGGTGTGGCCCCGATCTCCGAGGGGCAGGGTGCCGTTGAGGAACAGGTCGCCGGCCTTGGCGCTCAGGGCCATCAACTCGGCGACGCTGAACCGGTTCAGCGCAGCGCGGGCGGCTCCGAGCTTGGTCAGGTCCTTCTTGACGATGCCGGCATTCACCGACGAGACGACGGCCCGGACTTCACCGGTCCTGAAATCCTTCACTTCCGTTTGCTCCAGGGAGGCATAGCTGCGGCCGAGGCGAAGGACGGGGAGATGCGGGAGGGTGCTCATGGATTCGATTGACCGACCTCAAAGTGGTACGCCTGCGTACCATTGGCAAACGCTGGTTTTCGCGAGTTTGCGGTCCCGAAAACTCCTCCCCGCAATTCAACGGCTCGCCCGTCGTCGGTTGTCAATCCGTCCGCCGCCCTGATCCTGCGCCCGGTTCCCAGGGCCCTCGTGGGGAGACATTGGTTGCCGAAATCGTGTTTACTAACAATCAATGTTATCAATGCGCCACTACGCCCGTAAAACCAGGTCATTCAAGGCCGGTGACATCGTCTTTTCCAAGGCATCCGACTGCGATGGCCTGTACATCATCGATCAAGGAAAGGTTCGGGTCTTCAAGACCCTGCGGGTCGCGGGGGAGGAACAGCAGGTCGAGCTTTGCCAATTGGGGGCGAGGGCCATGTTCGGCGAGATGGCCATGTTCGACGAGGGACCTCGCTCGGCCTCGGTCCAGGCGATCGAGCCCACCGAATGCACCGTCATCATGAGGCAGATTTTCGACGACCAGCTCGCCCAGATCCCTTCCTGGATGGCGAATCTCATCCGCATCAACACGCGGCGGTTGCGCGAGACCAACCAGAGGTAGCGCAAGCACCTCGAGGAACATGCGACCGCCTCTACGCACGACACCGGCAGCGTCCTCATGGTTCCTTCGGAGAAGTCGGCGCAGCCGACCAACATGGAACCCGGCGCGTCGTCGCCGTCGCTGGTGCGACCCGAGGAGATCATCCAGGGCCTGTTCGGCGGTTCGTGCTGATGCTCGACGCCTTCGTCAGCGACCCGGGGATGGGGCGCCATCAGTCCCCCTGGGCGGATCGACCTGCGTTCCTTGACGCTGTTCGTTCCGACGTTAGGTTGAAAATCGATTATCCCTCGGACAGTTTACGGGCAAGCGCCTTGCCGATGCACCGCGGTCCCTTGGGGCTCCGAACGGATAAACAACACAACAACGGATTTTGAAAATGGAGAACCTCCCGACACCGTCCCCGAGCACTCCCAAACAATCTTGGATCCGGTTTCCATCGTTGGCCTCGGCGAGCTCCGACATTCCTGCCGGACTGGTGGTGTTCCTGGTGGCCTTGCCCCTTTGCCTCGGTGTCGCGTTGGCATCCGGAGCGCCCCTGCTGAGCGGAATCATCGCAGGCGTCATCGGCGGTGTGGTGGTGGCTTTTTTCTCGGGCTCAGAATTGAGCGTCAGCGGGCCTGCAGCGGGTCTTGCCGTGATCGTCCTCAAGTCGATTGAAGAACTGAAATCCTTCCCCGCATTCACGCTGGCGGTGTTGCTCTCGGGCGCGATGCAATTGGGGATCGGGTTTTTGAGAGCCGGTGTCATCGGCGATTTCATCCCCAACATGGTGATCAAGGGGATGTTGGCCGGCATCGGCATAGTGATCATCCTCAAGCAGATCCCTCATGCATTGGGTCATGACAACGACTTCGTGGGAGACGAGAGCTTCAATCAACCCGATCAACTGAACACGTTCAATGAGGTCACCCAGTCGATGGGCTCCATCAGTTTCGGGGCGATCCTCATCAGCGTGGTGTCGTTGGCCATCCTCTTCGGCTGGGATCATCCGGCGATCAGGCGACGCCGATGGGCATCCCTCGTCCCGGCTCCCCTGGTGTGTGTCGTGTTCGGCACTCTGATGAACGAGGCGTTCAAGAGGGTCGCCCCGTCCTGGGTGCTGTTGGCCACCAATCATCACCTGGTCGAGTTGCCGGTGATGGGCTCGTTACGGGAGGTCCTCGGTGCGCTGCAGTTCCCTGATTTCGGCAGGCTGGTCGACCCGGCGGTTTGGAAGGTTGCTCTGACCCTCGCGATCGTCGGTAGTCTGGAATCGTTGCTCAGCCTTGAAGCTACCGACAAGCTGGATCCCGAGAAACGGATCTCCGATCCGAACGCGGAATTGCGGGCGCAGGGGTTCGGCAATCTGGTCTCCGGATTCGTGGGCGGACTGCCGATCACCTCGGTGATCGTGCGATCCTCAGCGAACGTCTACTCGGGCGCCAAGAGCCGACTCTCCTCGATCATCCACGGTGTCCTGCTGTTCTTCGCCGTCCTTCTCATCCCGATGCTACTGAACCGCATCCCGCTGGCGTGCCTCGCGGCCATCCTCCTCTCGGTCGGATACAAGTTGTCTTCTTGGAAGATCATCCGCTCCGTATGGAAGGAAGGTTGGTTCCAGTTCCTGCCATTCGTCGTCACGGTCGCGGGGATCGTCCTCACCGACCTGCTCAAGGGCATCGTCATCGGCCTCTGCGTGAGCGTATTCTTCGTCATGAGAGCCTATACCCGTACCGCGGTCACCCTGGTTCGCGAGGGTGAGAACTTCCTGGTCCGCCTCAACAAGGATCTCACCTTCGTCAACAAACAGGAGCTCAAGGCGCGACTCAGGGAGATTCCCGACGGCGCTCGGGTGATCATCGATGGAGTCAGGGCTCATTACATCGACCACGATGCGGTCGAGGTCATCAAGGAATTCTGCGAAGCCGCGCCCCGTCGGGGAATCCTGGCCGAATGTCACAGAATCCAAGGCATCACCCCCTCCTGATCATCCCGTGCAAACCTACCAACGACTGCTGCTCAACAATCAGGCCTGGGTCGCGGACAAGATGAGTCTGCGCCCGGACTTCTTCACCCGATACTCCGGAGGTCAGAAACCGGAGTTCTTGTGGATCGGTTGCTCCGACAGTCGGGTTCCAGCCGAAGAGGTCACGGGAGTCGAACCGGGTGAACTCTTCGTCCACCGCAATGTGGCCAACATGGTCATCCACACCGACTTCAACATGCTCAGCGTCGTCCAGTACGCGGTGGAAGTGCTGCAGGTGAAGCATGTCATCGTCTGTGGGCATTACGGGTGTGGTGGCGTGAAGACTGCGCTGAGTCGCATGCATCTCGGGCTGATCAACAAGTGGCTCCGCCACATCAAGGACGTCTACCGGACCCATGCGGCCGAACTGGAGGGCATCGCCGATGAAGAGCAACGGATCGAAAGACTGGTGGAGTTGAATGTCGCCGAACAGGTCCACAATCTGGCCGAGCTTTCCTTCGTCCAATTGGCCTGGAAGCGACATCGGAAACCCACCCTCCACGGATGGATCTACGACATTCACACCGGTCGGCTGAAGACGGTGACGAAGATGGAGCCAGGTCACCCCATCGACCCGATATACTCCTACGATTTCCAGGAGGATTAGCGAGGCCTGTCCCCCGGTGTGCCCACTTCGGGAACCAGCCTTCGCCGGATGGTCAAAGCGACACGCCCCGGTGGGCGGGAATCGGGGATGCAGTCCGCGGGCATGGGGTTCCTCGGACGCGTGACATCGGGTCCTCCGCGGATCCGGGTAGCCGTTGCCGGCTGCCCTGCCTTCGTCAACGACCCCGGGGAGGGGTGGCCGTCGACAACCGCTCGACCACGGTGGCGGCCCGGTAGTCGGCCTGGGCCCGGAAACAATCAGCGTCGATGTCCACGGCGCTCACCTGGGCGTCGAAGGCGGCCTGTTCACGGAGTTGCAGCGCCAACAGATCGGTGGCTCCGCGAGCGAAGCGCTCGGTCTCGGCTTCCTGGAGTTCGACCGCCAGGCGGACGTTCAGGCGTGCCTGCAGCACCTGCTCGTGGGCCGTGCTCCAGGCCGAGAACGAATCCCGGACCTCCGTCTGGATGCGATCGCGGGCGAATTGCTGCTCGCGGACGAGTTGCTCCAGCTGGGCTTCAACCTCCGCGATCCGTCCCCGGGCCTCGCGCCGCTGGAGCGGCACCCGGAATTCGACCCCCACCTGAACCTCGGCCTCGGTCTGGTCCTTGTAGCGGTAGTCGCCGTAGTCGCGGCTGGCGCTCACGCCGGCGTCGAGGTTGGGTAGGAGTTGGTTCCGGGCCAGCTTGCGGTCCACCTCGAGCTTCTCTTGGGCAAGGCCCAGGCGGCGGACCTCGGGTCGGGTCGTCAGTGCCCGCTGGATGTCCTGCTGCAGCAGGTCGGCGGCGGGGCCTTCCGGAACGGGAAGGGCGGGGGGAAGACGATCCCGGGTGGCCACGATGGGGTTTTCTCCGGCATCCCGAAGGAAGAGCGAGAGTGCCAGCCCTGCGGCCTCGAAGCGACGTCGAGCCTGCACCACGGCCAGTTCGCGAGAGACGATGAGCCGCTGGTTGTCGGTCAGCACGATGCGCGGGATCAGGCCCGATTCGGCCTGAGTCCGGAGCGCGGACATCCGTTCGCGGGCGATGCGCAGGAGCCTCTCGGACAACCGGAGCCGCTCCCCGGCCGCGAGCCAACCGTAGTAGCCGGCCGTGGCGGCCCGTATAAAGTCGATCTGCTGCCGATGGATGATCGGATCGGCCAACTCCTTGTCGAGCCGGGCCTTGATCAGGTTGGCCCGCCTCCGATCGATGGATCCGTCGCGAAGCAGTGGGAGACGGAATCCGATCCGGGGTTCGCCCGAGCCCTGGGTGCGGCTCTTGTCGTAATCCGGGAGGACTCCTCCGCGGGTGATGCGGTAGCCGCCGAAAAGTGTGCTGCCCCAGATCCCGGTGAACTGCTCGAAACCCGTATCGACGGAGGTGCTCTGGTAATAACCGCTGGGAGTGTCGAAGAGCCGGGAGAAGAACTGGAAGTCGAAGGTGCCCTTCGCGCTCTGCAGGCGCCCGGCGGCGACATCGCGCTCGATCAGGGCCGCAAGCATGGGAGGATACTGGCGACGGACCGAGTCGAGCACCTCGTGCAGCGTCAAGGCGTTGGTGGCGATCGATGTGCCGGGGCCGGGTGCCTGGGCCGGCGGCGCTTCAGCCCCATGCCCCTGGGCTGGGAGAGCCAGCCAGAGGCAGAGGAGCAGTCCCGCACGAACGGCACTTGTCTTCCACCTGGCATGCCCGCCGGAACCGGTGCCAGGGCCTGGAGGGCGAATAATCGTCCTGGAGGACATCGGGTTCATGTCGGGCGGTCCTACTTTTTGGGATCCAACAGATCCTCCGAGATCACCGGGGGAAATCCGTTGAGCTGCCGCCACGCCTCATACCAGAGCGGTACCTGCTTCAGGAGAACCCAACCGTTGGCCCGGACTCCCTGCCGAAGCCACCGCGAGTTCGGCCACGGCACGGGGGTCATCCGGCCGTCCCTGCCCCGGACCAGGTCGGGCTTCTCGGCCACAAGGATGCGGAACTTGCCCTTGCCGTTGTCGGTCGGGTCGACCAGCACGACCTCCCCTCCGAAGGTGCCTCGGGCGAGACTCGGCCAGCCGATCATCTGCAGCGCAGGCCAGCCCTCGAATTGCAGGCGCACGGGGCTGCCCTCCTTGAGGATCGTTCCATCAGGGCCGGTCTTCCGGGCGGTCACCAGCGGCATGTCCTGTCCCTGCAGCCAGACCTCTACCATGGGCTTGTCGGTGCGGGCGATGATCGTGCACAGGGGAGACCCGGCGCGTAGGAAGGTGCCTTCGGTGGCCTGCAGCCGGAACACGATGCCGTCGCGGGGCGAGGTCACCTTCTGCATACGGGTCTGGTTGATCTGGATCTCGAGGCCGGTGAGGGATTGCTCAGCCGAGGCCAGTTCGGCCCGAGCCGAATCGCGCTGGGCGGTGATGCCCTGGATCGAGGCCCGCAGGTCCACAGGGGTGCGGTCCAGCTCGGCCTGGGACCGTTGCAACTCCGCCTCGGTCCGGTCGCGTTCCAGGGTCGCCAGCTCGAAGTCGCGCTGAGAGACGAGGCCCCGCGCATCGGCATGCAGCGCCTTGATCCGATCGAACTGGAGGCGTGCGGTGTCGGCGGCGTACTTGGCCGCGGCGAGTCGGGTCTTGGCCGCCTCCAGGGCGAGCGGCATGGCCCGCTCCTGTTCGGCGATCTGGAGGGCCAACGACTCGACCCGCGTCTTGGCGGCATCGCGCCGGGCCTGTGCGGCATCCCGCTGTTGGAGCAGGTTGGTCAGCAGGTTCGGGTCGTTGTCCACGATCTCGAAGAGGGGTTCGCCCTCCCGGACTTCCTGGCCCTCCACGACGAAGGACCGCTGCACCTTGCCCGGGAGCGGCGCCTCGATCGTCAGGCTACGTTCCAAGGGGTTGTAGGCGATGATCCTGCCGGAACCGCTGACGAACTGCCGCCAGGGGAGAAGGATGAGCGCCATCACCGCGATGATGCAAAGGAGCGCCGACACCCGGGTGATCTGTCGAAGCCGTGCCGTCGGGGCGGTTTGGTCGAGGGCCGTGAACCCGCTGCGGCCGTCGAGAAGGGGCATCGCCGATTCGGGAGGCTCGGGAGGCGCCGCCGTCGAATCCGAGGGGGATGACGCTGGGGCGTTCATGGTTTCGGGGGGCCTCCCGTCAAGTATCCCGGCTGGCTCAGGTGGCACTCGCCCAGGTGGAGGGTCTGGTCGCACCGGCGGAGTAGGTCGGGATCGCGGGTGACCAGGATGAGCGTCCGCGGTTCATGAGTGTCGAACAGGGCCGATTCCAGCTTCTCGAGGGTTTCGGTCTCCAGTCCGTCCAATGCCTCGTCCACGAGCAGCAGTTTGGGTTTTCGGATGATGGCACGGGCGAGGATCAGGCGGCTGCGCTGCGATCCCGACAGCGGGTGCCCGCCCGGGCTCAGCGGCGTGCTCAGACCCTCGGGCAGGCGATGGATGGCCTCAAGCAGGCCCACGCAGTCGAGCGCCCGATGCACCGCATCGATGCCGAGGTCGGGGCGACCCAGGCGGACGTTGTCGAGGATGGTGCCCTGGACGATGTCCTGGCCTCGAACCAGGAACACCTGCCGACGGAGTTCGCCCAGTTGCCACATCCGCAGGTCGATGCCATTCAGAAGGACTTGGCCCGAGGTGGGCTCGCGAAGGCCGGCCACCAGGTCGAGGACCGCGCTGCCGCCCAGCCCTCCGGGGCTGATGATGCCGAGGCGCGACCCCGGCGTGATTTCGAGGTTCTGGTCGATCAGCACGGGCTGGCCATCGGCGGCACGATACTCCAGGGAGCGCAATTGGACTCGCAGTCCATTCTCCGAGATGACGGGTTGCTCGCCACCCTCCCGCTCCACGGGGAGATCGACCAGGTAGCCCAGCTTGTCGACCGAAGCCATGGCGTCGTACCAGCTCTCGAGGTGTTTCCCGAGTTTGGAGATCGCTGCGACAATGGCGGCCACGATGAGTTCGCTGGCCACGAGTTGCCCCAGGGTCAATTCGGCCTTCAACACGAGCCAGCCGCCGATGGAGAGCAGTGCGGCGCTCGCGACCGCCTGGATGGCGAGCAGGGACACCACCTGACCCATCAGGATCTGGAAATGGGACCGCCTCGCCTCCAGATACCGCAGGGACAGTTGATCGGCTCGGGAACAGGCCATCTCGGCGGCCCCGCTGACCCGGAACAGCAGCGGGAACATCGCGATCTGCTCCAGCCATCCGACCACGGCGTGCTTGGCGTAGGACTCCTCGATGCTGGTTCGAACTGCACGTTGGCCGGGCAGCAGCACCACCAGCAGCAGCAGCACCAACAGGATCAGGGCGAACAGCAGCAGCAGCGGATGATAGAAGCCCAAGACCACCAGCCCTATGAGGGTGCTGAAGATCACGTTGATGCCGTCGAGCAGCAGTCCGGAAACGCTTTTCTGCACCGTCACCACGTCGAAGAACCGGTTGACCAGCTCCGGGCCCTGGTGTGCCTCCAGCACCGACACCGGAACCCGCGGCAGTCGGTAGGCCAGGTCGGCGGTCAATCGGACGAAGAGCCGCCGCTGGATGATCTCCATGGCGTAGTCTTGAGCGGCCCGGAGGACCCCGAGCATCCCGAGCAGGAACAGAAGGAATACCGCCAGGACGATGAGCGCCTGCACGTAGACCGGTTGTTCCCCGCCGAAGGCGAAGTTGTTGACCACCGCGTCCACCGTGAGCGGGGTGGCGAGGTACAGCACGCCCGTGATCACCGACAGCACGATGATGACCTGGATTTCCCGTGCTTCCGGCCTCAGCAGCGCCACGAATCTCCGGAAGGGGGACGGGTGACCTGCGGAGTGGTTCGTCGAGGCCGTGCCGCCCCGGGCGGACGATGGAGCGTGGGAACCCATGTCAGAGCCATGGAAGCTAACCTATGAATCTGATAAATCAAATGGCCGGTTCATCGACGGCCAGCCACTCGCCCGGAGGCAGGGTGCCCAGTTCCAGGGCCCCGAATCGACTCCGGTGCAGCGCGACCACCCGGAATCCCTGACTGGCGAACATCCGCCGTACCTGGTGATGGCGGCCCTCGATGAGATCCAGAGTGGCCGAGCGAGCGCCGGTGAGGGTCAGTTCGGCCGGAAGGCAGGGTTCGGGATCGTCGGGCAACCGCAGCGTTCCGGAGCCGAAGAGAGGCACCAGGGATGGATCCAGATCCTGGTCGACCTCCACCTCATAGCGTTTCAGAACCTTGTGGCGTGGCGAGGTCCAGCGTTGCACCAGTGGGCCCTGATCGGTGATGAGCAGCAGACCGGTCGTCTCTTTGTCCAGGCGGCCCACGCTCGTGATCGGCGGGTTGCGCCGGCTCCAGCGTTCTGGCAGCAGGGAGTAGATGTTGGGTCCTTCCCGCTCGTCGCGCGAACAGACCAATCCCGCCGGCTTGTGGAGCATCACCAGGATCCCCTCGGGATGATCCACGGGCTCGCCGTCGATCCGAAGGTCGGCCACCGACACTTTCTCCGCGGGGTCGAGGGCGGAGCGATCGCCGACCTTCACCCTTCCGGCCTTCAGCCAGCCCCGGGATTCCCCACGGCTGCAGTATCCATGTCTGGAGAGGATCTGGTCGATGCGGTGGCGGATCATCGGGACGCGATCCTAGCGGCGGGCGAGACCCGGAACGACGGCAATCTTGGTGAGCGGGACGGCCCCGGGGATCAGCCGGCCCAACGGCCCAGCACGAAGTTTCGAGCCAGATGGAGGTGGAGCACGGCCATGACGGACAACCCGGCCCAGCGCAGGATCCGCTGGGAACGGGATTGCGGGGGAGACGACCAAGCCAGGAACACCGGGAACGCCATGCCGGCGAATCGGATGTAGGAGGTGAAGGACCCGCTCATGGCCGGGAGGATCCCCAGCATGTAGACCCACGGAATCAGGTCGCGCTGGCCGCGCCACAGGGCGGGGATGGAATACGCCACGGCCAGGAAGCACAAACGGTCGAGCATCGAATCGGCGAACTCGTGGAAGTACTTCGGATTGAGGTATTCCATGAGGAACTTCGGAACGTTGACGAGGTTCAGGATCGAATGCCGTCCCCAGCTTTTCTGGGCTTCGAATCCCTCGAAAGGATTGCCCGTCCAGTGGTGCATCAGCCCGAGGTAGGCGGCCCATCCCACCAACGGAAGTGCCAGCAGAGCGAGCCAGTGGGCACCCGAGCGGCTTGGGTCGGCCTCGACCACGAGCAGGGGCTTTCCGCGCCGGCGGATCCGCGAGACGAGCGTATTCCAACGGGGAGTGATGGCCGGATGCCGCAGCAACCAGAAGGCGACGGGCAGGATGGAAAAGACCCCGATCGCCCGACTCAGCGGAAGCAGCAATCCCCCGAAGGCCGCGGTGGACCAGCGGCGCTCCTCCAACCCACTCCACAGGGCCATCAGTAGGACCAGGAACAGGCTCTCGCTGTAGCTGAACTGGAGGAACAGGTTGCCGGGATGGACGCCCATGAGGACGACGGTCCAGAAGGCCCTCGAGGGGTCGAAGCGCCGGGCGACGATCCTATGGACCCAGGCCAAGCCGAGCGTGGACAGCAGGTTGGCCAGCACGAGTCCGCCCCAGACCGGCGGGGCCCCAAGGGCGATGACTCCGCGCCAGAGCAATGGCCACAACGGATAGAAGGCGCACGAGCGGACCCCGTCGGCGTAGCCTTGGGTGGCCAGAAGCAGGTAATGGGCGGAGTCCCAGGTGGCGAAGTGGCTCTCGAAGACCGGATTGGCCTCGATGGGCCAGCGCGTCTCGAACCGAGGGATCTGTTCCGGCTGGTTCCATGCCTTCAGGGCGGCGATGGCGATCCCCAGGTAGAGGAGCTTCGCCAGCGCGATCCAGGCGGCCACCCGCCACGCGGGTGCCGGGGATGGGACCGATGCATTCATGGCGGAGTGCCGGAATCGTGGTTCGCAGGGGTTGCTGAGGCCGTTCCGGAAGCCCATCCCCAGCGGCGACTCCAGCCGAAGTTCCAGCCGCTCACCGCCACGATGGCCACGCCGTTGGCGACCTCTGCGTGGATCCCGCCCCAGTGGTGCATCGTCCAGAGCAGCAGCAGTGTCAGCAGGATTCCGGAGAGGCAAATCACGTGGAAGCGGAACAGCCTTCGAGGCCACGGGGCGTCGGGCTCGACGCGCCGGTGACCGAAGGTCCATCGGTCGTTCCAGAGGAAGTTGTTCAGCAGGGCGATCTCTGCGGACAGCAATTTGGACAGCTCCAGCGGCCAACCGGCACGGGTGTGGAGCAGGTGGAACAGGCCCATGTCCACGAGCAGCCCACTGGCCCCCACGGCGCAGAACAACAGGTAGCGCTTCCAGGGGGGGGATGCGTCTGAGTGTGGCATGGACCGGTTGGGGCGTGGGGGTGAGGCGTCAGCGCGGGAAGATCTGCGGCTCGCGCCAGGTCGCGTGCCTTTGGAGCCAGAGCACATCCGGATCGCCGGGTGCCTCGAAGTCATCGCGGGGCACCGAGGTCGCCCCGAGGGTCGTCCACCGGTGCGTTTCGACATGGCCATCGGCGAAGGCCAAGTTGCCGGATCGGTTGTGCAGGTGGCCCGGCTTGTCGCGGACCCGCCATGCGGCGGGTTGGTATTCCTTGAAGTCCCATTGGAGCGAGAAGGCCCCGTCATTGATGGTCTCGGGGCGTTCCTCGAGGAAGGTGAGGGCCTCTGTCGGTGACAACCGCACGAGGTCGGACATCCGGCGGTATGTCTCGGCGGCGGGGCTCTGCACGGGCGAACCCATGAAGGCGTTGAGCGACAGCGTCCGCACCCGGGGCATGCGGAAGGGGCCCAGGCTCACCTCTCGCGCCGAGGGGCATTTCCAGAGGGCGACGGCCTGGATGTAGGGTGCGAGCAGGCTCTGTCGCAGGTAAAGGGTGTTGGTGCAATCGGGGCCAGGAAGACCGAGCCATCCCTGGACCCAGGTTTGACCGAGCGGGACATCCTCGCCGTCGAGGTTTGGGAGGATGGCGTCGGTGTGGTCGTTGGCGTACAGGGTGGCGGCGATCCCGAACTGCCGCATCTGGGAGGAGCATTGCGCGGTGCTGGCCCGGCGTTTGGCTCCGGCCAGGGCCGGCAGCAGCAGCCCCGCAAGGATTGCGATGACGGCCACCACCACCAGCAGTTCGATCAGCGTGAAGGCCCTGCAAGGGCCAGGATTGGCCCTGGATCCTTGGTTCAGGCCTTCCCTCGGGGGCGCTTGGGAATGCTTCGGCGGGAATCGGGGAATCATTTCGGCATCCCAGGGTCCGGATTCGGGGTCATCGGGAGTGCGGAGGGCTTCAGTGGGCTTGGATTCCAGGGCCGCCCCGGGAATGCTCGGAGAACTCGTCGTGCATCCGCGGGGATCGGGATCGCCACAGGAAGAACAGCGAGCCACCGAGCAGGTATCCGAGGATGCCCAGCATGATCGCCGAGGCTTGGGCATCGGTGAGACCGAGACGGCCCGCCAGGTCGCCCATGCACTTGCAGGATGGCGCGGCCCCGGTCATCCAAAGCCCGGCTCGGTAAAGAATGAAATTGGCGCACAGCCACAGTAGGCCGCCCCGGCGGACCTTCAGGGGCATGCTGGAGTTCACTAGCCCGGCGACGACCATCTCGACGATGCTGACGAGGATCAGAAGCTCGCGGTTCTTCAACACCCAGAAGACGGGGTCCGGTTTTTCGAGGATGGTGTTCGAGCCGAGGGCGCTGAATCCCTTGGCCAGGGCCGTCAGGAGCAGCAGGGCCGCGGCCGACCTGAAAAACCAGGTTTCTGGGCGTTGAGTTGCCGAATCGCAAGAAGGGACAGTTTCCGGGTCCATCGTATCCCTATCGGAAGGAAACGCTGTTTACTTGAGCGCTCCGAAGCGTCTTGCAGTCACGGCCCGGGCGGGGTTCGGGCTTCCGTCGCCAGCCTGGGCCCCTATCCTGACCGTCCGTGACGCGTCATTGCCATCGCTGCGGTTGGTTGTGGACCCTGAGGGATGCTCCGGGTCGTAGCGAAAGTTGCCCGAGCTGCAGGGCCGATCTCCGGGTCTGCCTGAATTGTCGGTTCCACGACCGGCAGGCGGCCCACCAGTGCCGGGAACGCCGCGCCGAACCCGTGGCCGAGAAGGATTCGGCCAACTTTTGCGAATACTTCGACTTCCAGTTGCGGGAGTGGCGCGGCGCGACCCGGACCGATGCCCGCGAGGACGAGGCCCGAGCCCAGTTGCGTCGCCTGTTGGGCGATTGATCCGAGCCTCACTCGCCTCTCAAGGCGGCCAACAAGCCGCCCCGACAGGCCTGGCGTGTGGACAGCCAAGTCCAGAGCACCCCATTGACGAACACCGCCGCGAGGATCCCTCCGAGCCGCAACCAGGGCAGCCCTGCGGGGTTCACGCTCCACACCGGGGCTGTCGCCCAGAGGGCCCCCAGCACGCCAAGGCCCAGTCCGCGGGACAGCAACCGGAGATGTTCGGAGAGGATCATCGAGCGGATCCGTGAGCCGGGGAACCCCACCGCCGAGAGCAGGGCCAATTCGCCGCGCCGCTCCAGGACGTTCCTCTGCACCACCAGGCCGAGGCCGACGCTCCCGAGGAGCAGGCCGAGGCCGCCCAGCCATTGGAAGGTGTTCAGGTAGGTGTTCTGGACGGCATTGAACCGGTCCAACCGATCCACGGTGGTGGACGCTTCGAATCCGAGGTCGGTCAGGCCCCGGGTCAGCACCTCGGCGACGGGTTTCTCCGGTCCTTCAGTGTCGATCAGGAAGGCCTTGTGCCCGTTCTCGCCCGGGAACCGTTTCACGAACTCCTCCTCGGAGATGAGCAACTGTCCCTGGAGGATCGAGTTGGCCACGGCTCCGACGAGCCGGACCTGGAAGGGGTGGCCGTTGTCGTCCACGTATTCGAGGGTGTCGCCCAGACGCTTGCCCAGCGCCCACTGAATCGAGTTGGCATCGCCAATGGCGGGGATGGGCTCTCCGGAGGTGGGGCGATCGACCTTCAAGGCCATCCAGGGGTTGTCCTTGGGCAGGCCGGGGAGCACCGACTGGAAGGAGAACGCTTTGCGATCGGCGAGCGACTCCGGGCGGACGCCCAGCAGGCGGGGGCGTTGGGCACGGTTGAGGTTCAGGCAACTGGCATCATCGCCCTCGCGGACCCGCAGTGGAACCACCGACATGCCCTTCAGTCGGGCCGGGTCGAGCCCCAACCGCTCCTGACCACGGGGCGTGTTGAGGTCCTCGGTGACGGGCAACGATGAGACAGCCCACAGCGTGAATCCTCCGGTACCGGAGGCCCGTTGTCGGGATTCCCGAGCGGCATCGAGGCGATGGGCGGCCACGGCGACGATGAGGAAGACCGCCACCGCCAGGAGGCTGATGACCGCGGCGGACCGGTTCGGTTGGCGGGCGGGTGCCCGGGAGTTCAATTCGGCCAGGGCCGTGGCGGCCCCCCGGTGGGTTCCTTCCCGAAGGCGACGTCGTTGGAACAGCAGGGCGAATCCCAGGAACAGCGTGCCGCCCCCGAAGAACCAACCGGCTCGGGGCCCCGGATCTGCCGCGAGGCCGATCCCAGAAAGAACGAGGGCCCCCGCGAGCGACACCATCGGCCAGGCTGCCGATGCGCCGGCCGATCCCTGGGAGGCCGACGCCCCATCCTGGAGCAGTTCCCTCGGGTTGCGACGCACCATCTGCCGAAGCGCCCGCCGCTGGGTCCAGGCGACCATCAGCGTGGCGACCGCCGCACCGCCGAAGATGGATGCGGGCTGTGCATGGAACCTCAGCGAGGCTCCGGCCACTGCCGCACTCCAGAGCGTGTTGAGCCCCGTCAGCACGGCCCGTCCGTAGAGCAGTCCGCCTCCGACCCCGATCAGCCCGCCGACCAGCGCCAGGAGCAGGCCCTCCCGGAAGTACAGGCCCGAGGTGGCCCTGGGCGTCCATCCCAGGGCCATCAGGGTGCCGATCTCCCCGGCACGCCGTTCGATCCCGAACCGGAACACCAGATTCAGCAGCAGCAGTGCCGAGACGATGAGGAACAGGCTGAATCCGATGAACAGGCCCCCGAAGTCCTGGCCGCCCCTGGCCGCAGCCAGCGCGGGCCCCGAGAGCGGTTGGAAGCGCAACCCGAGTTCGGACGGCACGATCCTCTCCCTGAGGGCTCGTTCGACGCCCTGCACCAGGGTGGGGGTGTCCCAGAAGTCTCCGGGAAACCACCGGACCGCCGTGGCGTCGCCGAAACGGTTGGCCCACATCCGCCGTCCGGCCGCCAGGGTGATGAAGGCCTTCGGCGTTCCTCGCCAGCGTTTCCAGTAGGCCTCGTCCTTGTCCCGGATCTGGCGCGTCAACTCGAAGCCGGCGTCCCAATCCTGCGTGCTCTCGGCCTTCGACAACCCGGGGAACTCGGGCATCAGGGACGGATCGGCATGGAGTCCTTCCAGGGGCACGACACCGCGGACACGGAAGCGGTGGGTCTCCTCCACCAGACGGGTCCCGGTGTCCACCCGGTATGATAGCACCGAAACCCAGTCTCCCGGGCCGACGGCCAGGTCTTCGGCCAGCCAGGCATTCACCACGATCTCATCGTCGGCCATGCCCTCCGGCGTGAAGGGCGCGCCCGCGGCGGTGACCATCGAGTAGGGCGCCGATCGTCCTCCGGATTCGATGGCATTCGCCAGGTAGGTCAAGAGGGGCACGGGCCGGGGAAGTCCGGGGACCGGGGTCTCGAGGACGCGGGTGACCGTCGGGTCGAGGAAGATGCGGCGGCTGGTCAAAGACACCACGGAAGCGGCGGGGGGCGGGGACGACGGGGAGGTTGGAGCACGGTTGGGCGTGATCGGGCGCACCGCCAATTCCGCGTCAGCCAAGCTGAATCCTTGGGCCACCCAGGCGGCCGGGGTTTCCGCTGGAACAGATGCCGGGAGCGGTCCCAGCAGGGCGAGGTTGGCCCGCCCCTCCAGTCCGGCCGCGCGGGCGAGGTGGGCGTGGTCGATGAACAGGTTGAAGGGCGGCATCGAGCCGGCCTCCGCGGAAAAATCCCCCCACTCGGAGGGGGAAAGGATTCGGGCGACCCGGACCCTGAGCGCTACGCTGGCCCCGTCCCGGGGGCTGATGACCGCATCTTGGGAAAGCGCCGAAGGCTTGTGGATCCGGAGAACGAGCGCGTCGCCCTCCTTGGCGTCGAGGTGGCGGGCCAGCGCCGAGTTGAGGGCCACCGAGTCGGCCTCCAAGGCAACCGGGGCCGGCCGCGGCGCCAATTGCCAGAAACCCGTGGGCACGCCATGCACCCGGACCTGGTTGGCCCGGGCGGCGCCATCCTGCCGGGACACCACTCCGGGCAGTCTCAAGGCGAAGGTGGCCAGGGTATTGGAGACGGAGGCCCCCGCGGGCCCCCCGGGTCGGGCCATGAAGCTGCGGTCGCCCCCGTACAACAGGTATTCCGCCTGACCGATCCGGTCCAACGCCCGGATCCGGAGCGTCTCGCGCACGGAATCGCCGACGGTCAGGGCGCCGACCAGTACTGTCGCCGCGACTGCCGCCGCGAGGATCACGCCCAGGTGGTGCCCCGCGTGGAAGGTGAGGCTGCGCCACCCCCATCGGGCGGGAGTCAGCGTCGGGTTCTCGGGTCCGGTCATGGCTGGCCCCCAATAGAACGCCGATGGCCGTTCCCGGCAATGGTCGGCCTCCGGTAGCGGCCACCTCCGCGCGATGGGCCTCTCGGAAAGCGGACATGGTCGCAGTTTCCTGCGATTGGCGCGTCGTCGGGATTGCGGCGCGCCTCAAAACCGTGGAAACTTTTCTAAATGCGGGTGCGCATCGGTTCGTCGTCACAGACGGTCCGATGACCCACCCCGGATCGGACCCACCCCATGACCATTTCTCTCGGGATTCTCGCCGCGGTGCAGGGCGGCACCGACCT
>CAIOKD010000127.1 GCA_903858835.1 uncultured Verrucomicrobiota bacterium | reverse complement strand
TGGGCGGACCGTAGGCGCGGGTGGATCCGTCGATCTTGTAGCCCACCTCGGCGTCGATGGCGCGGGACCATTTCACGTAGTGCGCCACGAAGAGGTCGAGGTCGCCATCGTTGTCCAAGTCGAACCAGGTGGCCGCCGTGCTCCAGTCGTCCGGGCTGCCGCCGACGCCCGCCGTGGTGGTGACATCCTTGAACCGCCCACCGCCCTCATTGTGGAAGAGGCGGGTTCCGCCGACCCCGGTCACCAGCAGGTCCGGGCGACCGTCGTTGTCGTAGTCGCCCACGGCGGCACCCATGCCGTACATCGGGACCTCCAGCCCGGAACCGGCAGAGATGTCGGTGAACCGGATCGGCCCGCCGGGCGCGGTGTCGTTGCGGTACAACACGCCTCCGGGTTTGGCATCGGGAGAAGCCGCTCCCTGGGAGTCCCAGGGCCAGCGGTTTCCGTTGATCAGGAGGAGGTCGGCGTCGCCATCGCCATCCGCATCGAAGAAGGCCGCCCCCGCCCCCATGGTTTCTGGCAGGAGTTTCTCGCCGGTGGCCCCGGTGAAATGGCGGAATTTCAATCCCGCCGACTGGCCCACCTCGGTGAAGGGAACCTTCGGCAACGTGAGCTTCTGGGCGGTCTGCACCGTCTGGGGCGCGGCCAACGGGGTGACCTGCACCTTCGCCGGACCAGTGCTCTTGCGCAGCGCGAAGTAGGCTCCGGTGCCGACGACCCCCAGCGTGATCAAGGCCACCAGGGACCAGCGGAGTCCGGTCCGGATGGCGCGATCGTCGGATTGGACCCACTCTTCGGGTTCGTTCGGGCGTTGGGGCATGGTGTCAGCGTATCAGGGGCGGTGAATCCCGTCAGGGAATCAGCGGGCGGCGGTGGTCTTCGAGGGTTCGACCCGGCCGCCCAGCAGGAGACCATCGGGGTGCTGCAGGTCGTAGATCACGATGGCCTGCGCGGCATGGTCTGCCGCCGGATGGTTCCTCCGGGCGGTGGCCACGGCGCGGTCGCGGGCGTTGTCGTCGGGGCGGTATCGCTCGTGGAGCTTCCGATGCCGCTCGCTGGCCGCCGAGTCGCCCAGCGCGGCGTGGATCAGGCCCAGGTTGTAGTGGGCCGTGAGGTTCTCCGGGTCGATGGCCAGGGTGCGCTCGAAGCGCGCGGCCGAGGCCTTGAGGAACTCCTGTTTCCGCTGCGGGTCGGCCCGTTCCATCTTGGCCCGCTCGAAGAGGGCCTGGCCGAGTTCGTTGATCACCTCGTAGTCCCGGCTGAAGTCGAAGCCGCGTTTCTCCAGTTCCGGATAGCGGTCTTCGAGGATGCTCGTGAGCTGTCGGATCGACTCGTCGAGGAAGCCATTCTGCTTGTTCACGAGGCCATTGAGCCAGGCGATCGTCCACCGGTTGCCGGGCGGGTTGAAGCGCTGGGCGTCATTGGCGCGCTGCAGGGCGGCGACGGCGTCGTCGAGCCGGCCCTCCTTGAAGAACACGCGGGCGAGGTTCAGGGGGCCGTCTGCCCGGCCGAGCGCCTCGACCTTGCCGAAGGCCTCTGCCGCCTGGATGAGCTCACCCTTTTCGCTGCCCTTGTCGCCCTTGAGGAAGAGACCGATGCCGTAGTCGTTCCAGCGCTGCCACTCGGGGATCGCCGAGGGAGTGGGGGTGTTCGTGGCCCGGTCGCCCCCCTCGATCTCGAACTGGAGCCGGTCCGAGGCCATGACGGTGATCGGCAGATCGTTGGTCAGGACGAACGG
>CAIOKD010000126.1 GCA_903858835.1 uncultured Verrucomicrobiota bacterium | reverse complement strand
GGCCATGGTCGAGCAGCACCATGGCGTTGTCCTCCTCGGTGACCCGGATTTTGCCCTTCGCATGGATGGTCCGTTCCGGGGTGACGATGCTCAGGAGCGCAGTGACGCGCCGCACCGGTCCCAGAAGCCCCGTGAGGCTGGTCAGGTTGTAGACGGCCAAGTCCGGCAGGCTGCCTCCGCCTTTTTCATAGAAGAACGACGACCAGTCTGGCCCTTCGTGTCCGTAGAAGGCGTGAGCCGCCGCGATCCGCCCCAACTCTCCGGAAGCCACCTTGCGCGCCATGAACGCGAACTGCGGACTCTGCACCGTGATCGGGGCTCCCCACAGCCTCAGGCCGCGTTGGCGGGCCATCCGCAGCAGTTCCTGGCCGGCCTTCAGGCTGTTGGCGATGGGTTTCTCGCTCCAGACGTGCTTTCCGGCCTGGATGGCCCGCCGATTGACGGCTTCGTGGGCCTGCATGTCGGTCAGGTCGATCAGGAACTCGAAGGGGGCCCCGGCCAGCAGGGCCTCGATGTGCGGGTAGTGGTTCGGAACCCCATAGGCCTCGGATTGCCTGCGTGCCCGCTCAGGTCGGATGTCGCAGACGCTGACTAGTTCCACGAACGGGCAACGCTTGAGGACGGGAAGGTATTGGTTGGAGACGCTGCCGCAGCCGATCACTGCGGTCCGGATGCGTCGGCCTCCCGTTTCTGCCGCCTTCAGGACGGCGTCCAGCGAACTCAACGCGAGACCGCCGGCCGTCATCAGTGTGGTCTTGGCAAACTGGCGACGAGAGACGGGGGACGGGGTGGGCGTGGGGGATTTCATGGCGGAGTCGGGAACCGAGCCTCGGATAACCCGCTCTCGCACCTCCCGCAAGCAGGGATCCCATGCGAGGATTTCTCCGGAGGAGTCCGTGGGCCTGATGGGCCAAGGACACCCGCTGCCGGAGTCGGATCGGGTGCTGCCGTGGAGGCGTGGAGTCCCCGCTCGGGACCGGCAGTCGCGCCGAGGTCAGCGACCCTTGATCGCCTTGTTGCCGGCCGCTTCCCAGGCGGTGATGCCACCGGACAGGTTCACCACCTTCTCGAACTTCAGGCCATCCATCTGGCCGCAAGCCTTGGCGCTGCGGCCGCCCACGGCGCAGTGAACGAGGTAGGTCTTGGACTTGTCGAGGCCGGCCAGGGTCTCAGCGAACTTGCCGCCGCGGATGTCCAGGTTGATCGCGCCGGGCATGTGGCCGTCGGCGAATTCCTCGGCGGTCCGCACATCCAGCACCACCACCTTGGGGTCCTTGCGCAGTTTCTCCCATTCCGCGACATCGACATTCCGGAACCGCTGGTTGGCCGGGGCCTCGGCGGACTTGGCGGCCGGTTTGTCGGCGGCGACGGCCGGCAGCGAGAAGGTGGCCGCCAGGGCCAAGACGATGCAGGTGAGGTGTTTCATGGCACGGGGATGGGCTATGGGGCTTAGGGAAGAAGGACTGGCTCAGGAAAGCTTCCAACCGGCTCGGTATTCGTGGTGGATCCAGCGGTCGGCCTCAGGCACGCCGCGGGCGCGCAACCGCAACGCGTCCCACTCGATGACCTTGCCGGTCCGGAAGGCGAGGTTGCCGAGTTGGCCGATCTCCGTCAGGTGGCAGCCGTAGGTCAGGGGCGAATCGGTCCTGCCGACGCCCTTGCACGCGGCGATCCACTCCTCATGGTGGCCGATGGAATCCGGGATCGAGCGGGGCGGGGGAGTGGCCCCCTTGAACTGATCTTCGGGAAGGAGCATGTGCCGACCGTAATCGGCCAGGAGCATGCCCTTGTCGCCGACAAAGAGCGTGCCGCCGCCCCACTTGTTCAGGTCTGGGGCTCCGGGAACCTGGGGCCGCTTGGCGCCGCTGTACCAGTGCATACGCACCGCAGGGGCATTGCCGCGGGCCGGGAAGTCGTAGTGCACGATCATCCACGGCGGCGCGCAGTGGGCGTCCGGGGCGGGGCCTTCGGCCTGGATGCGCGTGGGCAGGGGCAGATTCAGGGCCCAGACACCCAGATCCATGTGATGGCAGCAGAAGTCCGACAGGGTGCCGCCGCCGAAATGCCACCAGCGACGCCAGTTGAAGTGGACCCACTCCGAGCTGTAGGGCATGGGCTTCACGGGGCCCAGCCACAGGTCGTAGTCGATGTTGCCCGGCACGGGCTGCGACCCGGGCAGGGGCTTGGTCTCCCAGACCGATCCGGTCCAGTGATGCACCTCGCGCACCGGGCCGATGGTGCCCGCGCGGATCAATTCCACCACGCGCCGATAGTTGGAACCCGAATGGATCTGGTTGCCCGTCTGGGTCACCAATCCGGAACGGGTGACCTTCGCGGCCAGAGCCCGGGCTTCGGAGATGGTGTGGGTGACGGGTTTCTCACAGTACAGAGGCCGTCCGGACGCCAATACCGCCGTGGCGATCACCGCATGGCTGTGGTCCGGGGTGCTGACCACGATGCCGTCGAGATCGGAACGATCCAACAGGCGGCGATAGTCGGCGTACTTGGCGGCACCCGGGTGCTTGGCCGCGGCCGCCCCGAGACGGTCGGAGTCGATGTCG
>CAIOKD010000125.1 GCA_903858835.1 uncultured Verrucomicrobiota bacterium | reverse complement strand
CCTGCTGCTGACCGCGGACCCGAAGGCACGAATCACCGAACTGCTCAACGAGCGGAAGCCCGCCTACCAGCAGGCCGATCTCCTGGTGGGGGTGGACTTCCGCAGTCCGCAGGAGACCGCCCTGCACATCAGCGCCAGCTTCCGCCGGGCGAACCAGGGGGGCCCGTTCACCGGCGCTCCGACGCTACAGGACCCCGGCCCGGTCGGGGAGGCGTAGGACCGGGAACCGATCACGCCTCAAGGTCCGGCCGGATCCGCCGATACCTCGGAACGGTTTTTCAAGGTCCGCCCGAGTGGGCGGATCGAAGGGGCCGGACGGGCGTATCCCCGCCGGTCCGGCCCCGGATACCCTTCCCAAGTTCCTGGCTTCCCAACCCAGCCCCGTTCCCGGTCACGTCCTCCGTCGCGGTCCAGGCCCGGTCATGGGGAGATCCCCCAAGGAGCGCGAGATCTAAGGCCTCCATGAGTTTTCTTTGTCAGCGCACCCCTGTCTGACCATAAGATGGCCTTCGCGAACCATGCCGTCCCGAAATCACACCGACACGACTTCCCAGACCGTGCGCCCGTTCCGAAAGCTCCTGGCCGCCAATCGGTCCGAGATCGCCGTCCGGATCTTCCGTGCGGCCACCGAACTGAACCTGCGCACCGTGGCCATCTACGCGCAGGAAGATCGCTTCTGCATCCACCGGTTCAAGGCCGATGAATCGTACCTGATCGGTCAGGGCAAGGGTCCGGTCGCCGCCTACCTCGATATTGAGAGCATCGTGGCGACCGCCAAGGCCAAGGGGGTCGACGCCATCCACCCGGGCTACGGGTTCCTGAGCGAGAACCCGGCCTTCGCGCGCGCCTGCGCCACAGCGGGAATCACGTTCGTGGGCCCCAGCCCAGAGCTGCTCGACATGATGGGCGACAAGACGGCCGCCCGGGCCGTGGCCCAGCGCATCGGCGTGCCCACCCTGCCCGGCACTGACGATCCCATCTCCGACCGTGACGAGGCGATCAAGGCCGCCCGGAAGATCGGCTTCCCCCTCATCATCAAGGCGGCCTTCGGAGGCGGCGGACGGGGCATGCGGGTGGTCAAGAAGGAGTCGGAACTGGCGGGCCTGCTCGACGAGGCCCAGGGCGAGGCCGAGCGCGCCTTCGGCAACGCGGCGGTCTTCCTCGAGAAGTACATCCCGCGGGCCAAGCACATCGAGGTGCAGGTGCTCGGCGACAGCCACGGCAACGTCATCCACCTCTTCGAGCGAGACTGCTCGGTGCAGCGCCGCCACCAGAAGGTGGTCGAGGTGGCCCCGTCGTTCGGGCTGCCCGAGAACGTCATCCAGGAACTCTGCGACGCGGCCGCCCGCCTGGCCCGGGAGATCCGCTACAACAACGCGGGCACGGTCGAATTCCTCTACGACCTCGATCGGCACGAGTGGTTCTTCATCGAGATGAACCCCCGCATCCAGGTGGAGCACACGGTCACCGAGGTGATCACCGGCCTGGACCTCGTTAGGGCCCAGATCCTCATCGCCCAGGGCCATGCGCTGCACTCCAAAGAGGTGGGCATGCCGGTGCAGAACCAGGTGCCCCGCAACGGCTACGCCATCCAATGCCGGGTCACCACCGAAGACCCCGAGAACAAGTTCACGCCCGATTACGGCAAGATCCTCGCGTACCGCTCGCCCGGAGGCTTCGGCATCCGCCTCGACGGCGGCATGGGCTATTCGGGCTCGGTCATCACGCCGTTCTACGACTCGATGCTGGTCAAGGTCATCGCCTCGGGCCAGTCGTACGAGATCGCCATGAACCGGATGGACCGGGCGCTGTCCGAGTTCCGGATCCGCGGGGTCAAGACCAACATCCCGTTCCTCGAGAACGTCATCCTGCACCCGCAGTTCCGCAGCGGCCAGGCGACCACCACGCTGATCGACACCACGCCGGAGCTCTTCGCCTTCCGCAGCCGCAAAGACCGGGCCACCAAGCTGCTCAACTTCCTGGGCAACGTCATCGTCAACGGCAACCCGCACTCCAAGGGATACCGTCCGACCAAGGCCTTCGACGCCGCGCCCCTGCCCAAGGCCGACCTGTCGGCCCCGATGCCCAAGGGCACCCGCGACCTGCTCTTGGAGATGGGCCCGAAGAAGTTCGCCGAGTGGACCCTCAAGCAGAAGCGCCTGCTGGTCACCGACACGACCT
>CAIOKD010000124.1 GCA_903858835.1 uncultured Verrucomicrobiota bacterium | reverse complement strand
GCTGGTGTTCCCCGTACTGTTCGAAGAGAAACTCACGGCGGCCCGGCGGCACCATTACCAGCAGAACCTCATCCGCTCGCGCACCGAGGAATGGCTGCAATTGGCCTCCTGAAGGAGCGGAGGGCGGGAGGACGTGGGCGGGTAGAGTTTCAACCGACCCAGCCAATCCCGCCAGAGGCGCCCGCAGGCTCCCCGCGCAAACGCCGGATCTCGGAGAAGAACACCGCGCTTGCGGCCGCCACGTTGAGCGAATCGACCCCGGACTCCATGGGGATCGACGCCTGCACCTCGCAGACGTCGAGGACCTCGGCCGAAATCCCCTCTCCCTCCGCGCCCAACACCACGCAAAGCGGCCGGTGGACCGGCAACCGGTGCACCGAACAGGCCGAGGCTCCCGGATGGGCCGCCACCACCGTCACCCCCGCCGCGCGCAATTGCCGCAGCGACTCGGGCAGACGGGTGGCCAGCACATAGGGCTGGCTGAACACCGTGCCCATCGAACTGCGCACGGAACGACGCAGGTAGGGATGCGCCGAGGTCGGACCGATGATCAGCCCGTGGGCCCCGAACGCCGACGCATTCCGGATCACCGCGCCCACATTCTCCCCGCTCGTCAGCCCATCCATCGCCGTCAACAGCGCGGGCCCGGGACCCGAGAGCAGGTCACCCACCGATCCCGGCCGCGGCACCTCCCCCAGGGCCAGGATCCCCTGATAGATCGGAAACCCCGTGAAACCCTCCAATACCGATCGCGGAGCCACGAAGAGATCCGCGGTCCGACCAGCAGCCTGCAGACGGGCCTCCAGCGCATCGGCCTCGGCGGGAGGTGCCAGCACCGAGCGCAGCCCCAATCGGGAATCGATGAGCCGGTGCACCACCTTGTCGCCCTCGGCCACGAAGACCCCGCCCCCCAGGTGGGAGTGCTGGGCCTTCATCGTCCGGTAGGGGATCAGCTCCGGAGCGTCCCCATCCGACAGTTCACGACGGGTGACCATGGGTTCAAGACTCCCCAAACTCCGTGCCACCACACCCAATCAGTGCCGGAAATGACGGGTCCCGGTGAACACCATCGCCATGCCCCGCTCGTTGGCGGCCCGGATGACTTCCTCATCGCGCACCGAACCGCCGGGCTGGATGGCCGCCGTGGCTCCGGCAGCGGCCGCGGCGATCAACCCGTCCGGGAATGGGAAGAACGCATCGGAGCAGACCACGCTGCCCTTCAGATCGAGGCCCGCCTCACCGGCCTTCCAGACCGCGATCCGGCTCGAGTCCACCCGACTCATCTGACCGGCGCCGACTCCCAGCGTCGCCTGGGCGCCACAGTAGAGGATCGCGTTCGACTTCAGATGCTTCACCACGCGCCACCCGAACAGCATCGCCTCCAACTCGGCGGGCGACGGCGCCCGCTGCGTCACCACCTTGAGATCGGCCTCGGTGGTCCCCTTGAGGTCGCGCTGCTGCCACAGGTACGACTCGGCGCCCACGCTGCGCAGGTCATGAGACCCTGCCGCCACGGGCGAACGGAGCATCCGCAGGAGCCGCAGGTTCTTCTTCTGACGCAGCAGCTCCAGCGCATCGGCCTCGAACTCCGGAGCGATGATCACCTCGCTGAAGATTTCGGCGATGGCCTTGGCGCAGGCCAGGTCCAACGGACGGTTCACCGCGATGATGCCCCCGAAGGGCGCTTGGCGGTCGGTGGCGAAGGCCCGCTGCCAGGCCTCGTGCAGATCGGCCCCGCGCCCGACCCCGCACGGATTGGTGTGCTTGAGGATGGCCAAGGTCGGTGCCTGGCCATGGAACTCGGTGATCAACGCCGCGGCCGCCGTCAGGTCCAGGATGTTGTTGTACGACAACTCCTTGCCGTGCAACTGCTGGAAATACTCCTGAAACTTGCCGTAGAGCGCCGCCTTCTGATGCGGGTTCTCGCCGTAGCGCAGCGGCTGGGCCAGCGGCGCACTGATCGCCAGGGCGGGCAGCACCGCGTCCGGGCCCGAGAACTCGCGGGTCAGGTGCGCCGCGATCGCCGCATCGTAGGCCGCCGTGCGCGCGAACACCTTGGCCGCGAGCGTGCGGCGCAGCGCCAGGGTGGTCTCGCCCGTGGCGGCCACCTGCTCGGAGACGATCGCGTAGTCGGCCGGATCAACCACCACCGTCACGCTGTCATGGTTCTTGGCCGCGCTACGCAGCATCGACGGACCACCGATGTCGATGTTCTCGATGGCGTCGTGCAGATGCACGCCCGGCTTGGCCACCGTCGCCTCGAAGGGGTAGAGGTTCACCACCACCAGGTCGATGGGCAGGATGCCGTGCTCGCGCACCGTGGCCTCGTGGACGGGGTTGCCACGCAGGTACAGCAGGCCGCCGTGGACCCTCGGGTGCAGCGTCTTGACCCGACCGTCGAGCATCTCCGGGAACCCGGTGTGCTCGGAGATGTCGCGGACCGGCAGGCCGGCATCGCGGATGGCCTGGGCGGTTCCACCGGTCGAGAGCAGTTCCACGCCGGCCGCCACCAGGGTGCGGGCGAAGGGAACGAGTCCGGTCTTGTCGGAGACGGAGAGCAGGGCGCGCTGGAGACGAGGCATACGGAGGCCGCGAAGGGTGGCGAACGGGCATGGGCCGTCAACGATGCAGCGGTCCCTCCCGGCAACCGGAGCTTGAGATCGGCGACCCATCGCGCCTTCATCCTCCCCGTGCACGGCGAACAACCATTGAGACTGGGGGTGCTGGGTTCCGGCAAAGGATCCAACTTCGTGGCCATCGCGGAGGCGATCCGGAACGGCTCGCTGCAGGCCGAGGTGGGCCTGGTGGTGAGCGATGTGGCCGAGGCGGGCATCCTGCAGCATGCCCGCGACCGCGGGATGCCGGCCCGATTCATCGCGCCCGGGGCCTTCCGCACCAAGCTCGACCCCACGGCCGAGGCCGCCTTCATCGGTGCACTGCAGGAGGCCAGAGTCGACCTGGTCGTCCTGGCCGGGTTCATGCGCATCCTCAAGGGGGATTTCCTGAAGGCCTTCGAAGGCCGCGTGGTGAACATCCACCCCTCGTTGCTACCGTCCTTCCCTGGCCTGGAGGCCTGGAAACAGGCCCTCGAATACGGGGTCAAGGTCACCGGGTGCACCGTGCATTGGGTGGACCAGGGCGTGGACACCGGACCCATCCTCGCCCAGAGGGCGGTGCCCGTGCTCGACGACGACACCGTCTCCTCGCTGCACCAGCGCATCCAGGAGGCCGAGCGCACGCTCTATCCCGAGACCCTCGCCCGATTGACCCGCGGAGGCTGGGCGACCCCGGGCCGGGCCGGTTCCAGGACTTAGCACCCGGTCTGCGGGCTTTCCCGCCAAAGGCGCTTCGGCTTTCCTTGGCCGGTCCCTACCATGCGCCTGCGTCAACTCTTTCTCCGGAGCCTCGCCATCCTCGCCGGAATCCTCCTGCTGCTGGCGGTCATCGCCGCGAGCCTGTGGGTCTATTTCCACCCGACAGTGGCACCCATCCGACGGGTGACCTACGGGCAGCGCCACGGACACGAACTCACCTACGACGTGGTCCGGCCAGAGACGCCCAATGGGCTGGGGGTCGCCTTGATGGTCAGCGGCAGCTGGAAGTCGGGCACCAACAGCTTCCACCCGTGGATGACCGCCCCGCTGCTCCGCCGCGGATACACCATCCTGGCGGTCTGCCATGTGTCGCAACCGGAGGCCACCGTGGCCGAGATCTTCGAGGACGTGAGCCGCGCGGTCCGGCACATCCGACACCACGCACGGGAACACGGCATCGACCCCGAGCGCCTGGGCGTCACCGGCGGCAGCGCCGGCGGGCACCTGAGCCTGCTCCTGGCCACCCGGGGCGGGCCCGGGTCCGCGAAAGCGGTCGACCCCATCGACCGGGAGAGCTGCGCGGTCCAGGCTGTGGCCATCTTCTATCCCGTGACCGACCTGCTGAATCTCGGGGACTCGACCGAGAACCTGCGCGACGGGGGTCCACCCAAGAGTTTCGTAAAGGCCTTCCGCCCCCAACCGGCCGGCCCGACCCGCTGGGTGGACATCGGCAGGCCGCTCTCCCCGATCTTCCACATCCATCCCCAGACGCCGCCCACCCTGATCTACCACGGCGATGCCGACACCCTCGTGCCACTCGACCAGTCCCAGCGCTACCAGGCCAAGGCCCGGGAACTCGGGCGCACCGTGGATCTGGTCGTCCATCCCGGAGGGAAGCACGGATGGCTCACGATGCTGTGGGACATCCGCCACTTCGCCGATTGGTTCGACCATCACCTCGGCGCGAGGGATGCCGGTCGCCCGAAAACCGCGTCCTGAAAAATCCGTCCTTGGCACCCCGGTCCGGGCTGGGCTTGATGAAACACCAGCATGGCCCACTCCCCGACCTCCGCCGTTTCCGGCACCTCATCCCGACTGGCCGGCCTGGATGCACTGCGCGGCTTCGACATGTTCTGGATCTGCGGTGCTGACGCCTTCGGGCACGCCTTCCTGAAGGCCGCCAACGGCCCGGTGAGCCATGCGCTGGCCGAACAGTTCGAGCATGTGGCATGGCAGGGATTCCGGTTCTATGACCTAATCTTCCCGCTCTTCGTCTTCATCAGCGGCATCTCCATCGTTCTGTCACGCAACGCCAAGCCACCCGCCGGCGACCGCGGCCAAGCCTTCCTGGGGATCGCCAAGCGCGCTGGCCTGCTCTACCTGCTGGGAGTGTTCTTCTACCGGGGCTATTCCGGCTGGGAGAACGACATCCGCTACCTGGGAGTCCTGCAGCGCATCGCCCTGTGCTACTTCTCGGCGGCCACGCTGCACCTGTTCCTGAGCCCGAGGGCGCTGAAAGTCACTGTGGTCGGGATCCTCCTGGGCTACTGGGGCCTGATGACCCTCGTGCCCGTGCCCGGCGTGGGTCCGGCCAATCTGCAGCCCGACACCAACCTGGCGCACTGGGTCGACGCCCATTTCCTGGGCGGCAAGAAGTGGAACGGTGCCCACGATCCCGAGGGACTGCTCAGCACCCTGCCGGCCATCGCCTCCTGCCTGCTGGGCGTGCTGACCGGGTTGTTCCTTAAGGATCCCAGCCGGACAGCAGCCCAGCGCCTGACGGGCCTGACGACGGCCGGACTGGCGCTGCTGGCCACCGGGCACCTCTGGGGCACGGCCTTCCCGATCATCAAGAACCTCTGGACGTCGTCGTACGTCTGCGTGGCGGCGGGCTGGAGTTGTCTGATCCTGGCCCTGTTCCATGGCCTCATCGACGTGAAGGGTTGGTCCGGATGGGCGAAGCCCTTCACCTGGATCGGCATGAACTCCATCGCGATCTACCTCGCCTCGAACCTCGCCGATTTCGGGAAACTGGCCCGCCGCCTGACCGGAGGCGAGATCACCACTCTCCTCGAGGGACTGCATCCGGGGACCGCCGGCGTGGTCACAGCCTTCGTCTCGGTCGGGTTCTGCATCTGGCTAGGCTGGCTCCTCCATGGCCGGCGGATCTTCCTGCGGGTCTGAACCACACACCCCGAACACACGCACCATTTCCCGACATGCCCCCCGCCTCGAATCCCACCCCGCCCGCGCCGCCCTCCGAGCGGCTCATGTCCCTCGATGCCCTCCGCGGGTTCGACATGTTCTGGATCGTCGGCGGGGCCGGCATCCTGCGCGCCCTGGAAAAATTCAGCGGGTCGCCCGTCCTGAGCGGCATTCGCCAGCAACTCACCCACGTCGATTGGGCGGGGTTCCGCTTCTACGACCTGATCTTCCCGCTCTTCGTCTTCATCGCCGGCGTGTCGTTGACCTTCTCCACGGGCAAGGCCGTCGAGCGGGCGGGGAAGGCCGGAGCGGTGAAGCGCCTGCTGACCCGCGGTCTACTGCTGTTCCTGGTGGGTGTGTTCTACTCGGGAGGGATCTCGCAGGGGCTGGACGGAATCCGCTGGCTCGGGGTGCTCAACCGCATCGCGCTCGCCTCCACCGCCGCGGGCATCCTGCTGGTCTTCCTGCCGATCCGAGCCCTGCTGGGCGTCTGCGCGGGCATCCTTCTCGGCTACTGGGCCCTGTTCGCCTGGGTGCCCGTGCGCGCGGTGCAACTGACTCCGGCTACAGTGCAGGAAGGCATGGCGCGGACCGGAGCCACCAACGCGCTGCAACTCTACCAGAACACCACCCAACGCGTCCGGGGCGTCTATGAGCCGGGCCTGAACGTGGTGAACCACTTCGACTTCGAGCACCTGCCCGGCAAGAGATACGACACCTACTACGATCCCGAGGGCATCCTGAGCACCTTCCCGGCGATCGCCACCTGCCTGCTCGGGGTGTTCGCCGGCGCGCTGCTCCGCCAGGGATCGCTCCGACCCACCCAACGGACGCTCCGGCTCCTCCTGGCCGGACTCGGCTGCCTGGCCGTGGGTTACGCCTGGAACGGGGCCTTCCCCATCGAGAAGAAACTCTGGTCGTCGTCGTTCGTGCTGTTCGCAGGCGGTTGGAGCTTCCTGCTGTTGGCAGGCTTCTACCAGGTGGTGGACGGTTGGAACCGACAACGCTGGTGCCAACCCTTCGTCTGGATCGGCACCAATGCCATCACGCTCTACCTGCTGGCGAGCATCGTGGGCTACGGTTCCGTGGCCGGCCGATTCCTGTCGCCGGAACTGCGGACCCGCCTCGGCACCACCGGCGAGGTACTCCAAGCGGCCGGTGGATTGCTGGTGCTCTTCCTCTTCGCCCGGGCTCTGCACCGCCGGAAGCTTTTCCTGCGGCTGTAGATCGTTCGGCGTCGGATGGGGCCCGCCGATCGGAAGGGATCAGGGAGCGACCGACAGTCGCTCCTCGACCGCATCGCGCTTCATGAGCACTCCCTGCTCCTTGTAGGCACGGAGGACGAAGTGGGTCGCCGTCGAGAGCACCCCCTGGATGGTGGAGAGCTTCTCGGAGACGAAGGCGGCGACATCGCGCAGGTCGGAACCCTCGACCTCGACGAGCAGGTCGTAGCCGCCGGACATCAGGTGGCAGGAACGCACCTCTTCATAGCGGGAAATACGCTCGGCGAGCTTGTCGAATCCGCCGCCGCGCTCCGGGGTGATCTTCACCTCGATCATCGCCCGGACCACGTCGTGCCCAAGCTTCTCCTCGTTCACCACGGCGCGGTAGCCCAGCAGGATGCCTTCGGCCTCCAAGCGGGAGATCTCGGCCCGGACCTCGGCCTCGGACCGGCACAGCATCGCCGCCAACGCGGCCGGGCCCAGGGTGGCATCCTTTCGGAGGAGCTTGATCAACGCGTCCATGGGCCCAGCAAAGCCGAGCCGACCGCGGGTTTGAAGGCATAAGTTGACCGATCGCCCGGGGCCCGGAGATCGCCGACCTTGGATCACTCGGGATTTGACGGCGCGCCAGCGATCCGTCACGCCTTGTCCCATGCAACGCCCGCTCGCCCTGGCCGCACTGATCGCCACCGCCGCCGCTTCCCATGGAGGCGACTGGACCGAGTACCGTGGCCCCCGCCACGACGGGTCCACGACCGAAAAGATCGCCACAGCCTGGCCGGCCGGCGGACCCAAGGTGCTATGGAAAGTCCAGAGCAACGCCGGTTTCAGTTCGTTCGCCGTGGCCGGCGGGCGCTGCTTCACCCAGGAGCTGCGCGACTCCGGTGGCGCGATGCTCGAGACCCTGGTCGCCCGCGACGCCACCACCGGCAAGGAGCTGTGGACCGCCGCGCTGGGCCCCATCAAGACGGGCGACGGCGGCGATGACGGCACCAAGGAGAACCGGGGCGGCGACGGCCCGCGATCCACGCCCGCGGTGCAGGGCGGCAAGGTGTACACCTTCTCCGCCAAGCTGTTGGTTCAGGCCTTCGACGCCAAGACCGGCAAGGAGCTCTGGAAGCGGGACCTGGCCAAGGACCACGCGGGGCGGAACATCTCGTGGCAGAACGCCCAATCCCCGGTGATCGAAGACGGCCGGGTCTTCGTGGCCGGCGGCGGTGCCGGCGAGAGCCTGATGGCCCTCGACGCCAAGACCGGAGCGCCGCTCTGGAAGACCGGCGACGAGAAGATCACCCACGCTTCGCCCGTGGTGGCCACGATCCACGGCGTCCGCCAGGTGATTTGGTTCCTGCAGTCCGGTCTGGTCTCGGTGGATCCCAAGACGGGAACCGAGCTGTGGCGCCACGCCTTCCCCTACAAGGTGTCGACGGCGGCCTCGCCGGTGGTCTCGGGCGATCTCGTGTACTGCTCGGCCGGCTACGGCGTGGGCGCCGGCGCGGCCAAGGTGACCAAGAACGGATCGCAATGGAGCGCCACCGAGGCCTATCGCTTCCCGGGCAACAAGCCCCTGGCCAACCACTGGTCCACGCCGGTGCTCAAGGACGGGCATCTCTACGGCATGTTCCAGTTCAAGGAATACGGGAATGGCCCGGTGAAGTGCGTGGACATCGCCACCGGCACCGTGAAGTGGGAGCAACCCGGCTTCGGCCCTGGCCATGTGATCCTGACTGCCAGCGGCGTGCTCGCGCTCTCGGACGACGGCCATCTGGTGCTCATCGACGCCAACAGCGCGGCCTACAAGGAACTGGCCCGCGCCGACGTGCTCGCCGGCAAGTGCTGGACCACCCCAGTGCTGGCCAACGGCAAGGTCTACGCCCGCTCGACCAAGGAGGCCGTCTGCATCGACCTCGGCCGCTGATGCGGCGGGGCCAAGCCCTCGGTCCTCGTTCGGGCTGGTGTCCGGATCGAACCATCGCCCGCCATGCCCGAGCTCAATCGACGAAGACGAATTCGTTGAGGTTGAGCAGCAGTCGGCAGGTGCTCGCCAATCCGTGCCGTTCGGTGTGTCGGACGAGTGCCTCGGCCTCCTCCGGAACGGGGCTGCGCCCGAAGGCCTGACGCATCGCCAACGAGACCTGCTCCGACGCGGCGGGGGTCTGGTTCTGAAGACGGGCGGCCCAGTGCCGCGACATGGCCACGGCCAGCTTCTGGTTCATCAAGGCCAGGGCCTGGAGGGCGTTGAGGGTCTCGTTGCGGCGATCCACCGAGATCGACGGGTCGGCGCAGTCGAGGGCCGCCATCATCGGCTGGGGCTGGGAGCGCACCAGGAAGCGGTACACCGAACGCCGGTGCGACGTCGGGTCTTCCGGGTCGTGGAGCGCGTATTCGTAGTGCGGCGAATGCTCCGGGCGTTCCACCACGAAATCCTTGAAGCTCGGGCCGCCCCGGCGCTCATCCAGGCGCCCGGCCACCCACAGCATGCCATCGCGGATGGCCTCGGCCTCTAGCTTCCGGCGGTTCATCCGCCAGAGCAGCCGGTTGTCGGAGTCGCGGGCCATGCCCGGGTGGGTGTCCGGATTCGGGACGGTCGAAGCCTGACGGTAGGTGCCGCTGGTCACGATCAGGCGGTGCAGCGACTTGAGCGATTGGCCTTGGTCGCGGAACCAGACCGCCAGCCAGTCCAACAGTTCCGGATGGCTCGGAGCCACGCCCATCCGCCCGAAATCGTTGGCCGTCTCGACCAGGCCGCGACCGAAATGGTACTGCCACACGCGGTTCACGATCGACCGCCAAGTGAGCACGTTGCCCGGGTCGGCGATCCATTCGGCCAGAGCCACCCGGCGCTGACCCTCCGGGAGACCGGGATCGACGTCGATGCCACGCCCGAGCCCCAGCGATCGCGGCACTCCTGGCGTCATCTCCTTGCCGGGCTTGCGGATGTCGCCGCGCGCCAGCACATGCACCGGGCGGGGTTTGCCTCCATTGGGACCGGTGCCGCGGAAGGCGCCGCTGCCATGATGCACGGTGCCGGCGAAGACCACCCGCTGCGCCGGCAGGCCGGAGATCTCGCGGACCACTCGATCCAGATCGGCTCGGACCGGGGCCAGGCGGGCCGCGCTGGCCGCCAATGCGGGCGAGGCTTCGAGGGCGGCCCGCTCGCGCCGCAACCGGGCCAGGGAATCTCCGGTCGCAGACTGGGTGCGGCCGGGGAACCAGCCATCGGTCAGGTTGTCGCGCCCCCAGCGGGGAGCCGCCTCGATGCTGTCGTTGGCGCTGACCCGGGCGCCCAGGGCCAGGTTGATCCCCTGCTCATCCAAGACCTCCAGTTCGGAGAGGGCGAAGATGAAGTCGTTCATCCGCGGGGTCAGGCGCGTGGCCGTGATACGCACATGGCGGCCGCGCAGGCCCGGCACGACCACCTCGTGCGGAACCACCCCGGGATTGGTCAGATCGGCACCGGTCCGGTCCTCCAAACTCAGGACGCCCGCCTTGAACTCGGGATCGTCCGACAATTCCACCCGGTAGCGCTGGGGAAAGCCGAACCCCTTGCCGATGCCGTTGAAGTCGTCATGGCAGCCGGCAAGCACCAGGCGGTGGATCGCCACCGAACGCCCCAGATCGACCTGCACCCACTGGACCACGTCGTCGCGATTCTGGATGGCCGAGTGCCAGCCCATCTCGGGCCGGCTGGGCTCCTTCGGTCCGGCCTCGGCGGCGGAGATCCTGCGGTCCAGGAGGGCGAAGCGCCTGCCGCCGAGGCGGGCCATCTCCTCATCCAGCGACTTCTTCTGCCGTTCCAACTCGGACTTGCGGGCCTCCAGGGAGCGCCGCCGCGCGGCCACGGCCGGATCGCCATCGAACTTCCGGTCGGCCCGGTCGAGCGCGGCGAACACGGCGGTCAACCGGTAGTATTCCTCCGAGCGGACCGGGTCGAACTTGTGATCGTGGCAGCGCGCGCACTGGACCGTGGTGCTGTTGAAGGTGTTCATCACCGTGGCCACCATATCGTCCCGGTCGAGCATCCGGGCGATCTTGCCGTCGGTCTTCGACTCCGGGACCTCGGCATGGCCGATCAGGTCCCACGGACCGGCCGAGATGAACCCCGTGGCCGTGATGCCGTCCTCGGTGTCCGGCCAGAGCACGTCGCCGGCGATCTGCTCCCGGATGAAGCGCGCGTACGGCTTGTCGGTGTTCAGTGCCCGGATCACGTAATCGCGATACGGCCAGGCGTTGGGCCGCGGCTGGTCCTTGTCGTAGCCGTGGGTCTCGCCGTAGTGGACCACGTCGAGCCAATGCCGCGCCCAGCGCTCGCCATACCGGGGCGAGGCCAGGAGACGGTCCACGCACCGCTCGTAGGCGTTGGACGAAGGATCCTGCTCGAAGGCCTGCATCTCGGCGGGCGTGGGTGGCAGGCCCGTCAGGTCGAGGCTCACCCGGCGCAGCAGCGTGCGTCGATCGGCCTCGGGAGACGGAGGAACGCCCTCTCGGGCGAGGCGGTCCTGAATGAAGGCGTCGATCGGGTGGATACGGGCCGCGGCACTCGAGGATGGGGCCTGCGTGACCGGGATCTCGGGAACCCGGGGAGCCCGCAGGGGCTGGTACGACCAATGGGGTGAGTTCGTGGTGCCGGCACCCGAAGCGGAGCCGGTCAGGATCATCGCCAGGGTCACGCCGCATACCCGGGCGAGGCCGCCAACACTCCGGGGAATCCTCATGGGCTCCGACCTTATTTCCACCGCCCCCCCCTCACAAGCCCGGAGCACCGCCCGGGGGCCTTGCGGAGACGATGCCGCGGGGTGGAGTACCGGCCCACCGCACCGGACTATTTCTCGAGCGAAGGATGCTCGCCGAGCCGCCGCTCCAATTCCTGGACCCGCCGCAGCAATTCGGGCAGACGCTCCATGGCCAGGTACTGCCGTTTCATGACGCGATCGGGACCCGCCGGAGAACCCATCCATTTCTGACCCTCCGGGATGGCATGCATGACCCCGGACTGCGCCGCGATGGTCACCCGGTCGGCGATCCGGAGATGGCCCGCCACGCCGACCTGGCCGGCGATGGTGACGTAGTTGCCGATCTTGGTGCTGCCGGCGATGCCCACCTGGGCCACCAGGATGCAATGCTCGCCGATGGTCACGTTGTGGGCGATCTGCACGAGGTTGTCGATCTTGGTGCCCCGGCCGATCACCGTGGCCCCGAGCGCGGCCCGGTCGATGGTCACATTGGCGCCCACCTCGACATCGTCATGGATGATCACCTGGCCCACCTGGGGCACCTTGCGATGCTCGCCCTTGTCGAAGACGTAGCCGAAGCCATCGGCGCCGATCACCGACCCCGCGTGGATGCGGACCCGCTTCCCGAGCGTGCTGCGGGGATACAGCGTGACGTTCGGATGCAACCGACAGCCTTCGCCGACCACACAGTCGTCGGAGATGAAATCGCGGCCGATGAGCACGGCCTGCGCACCGATCCGGACACGCTCGCCGATCACGCATTGCGGCCCCACGTGCGCCGTCGGATCGATCCGGGCCGAGGCGGCCACCACCGCCGACGGATGGATTCCCGCAGCGGGCACGGGCTCGGGGAAGAACAACGGCAGCACCAGCGCGAAGGCGACCCGGGCGTTCTCGACCTGCAGGATGGTCTTGCCCGTGGCCGAGCGGAACTCTCCAGCGACCAGGATGGCAGAAGCGGAACTCTGGTCGGCCCTCAGGAAATAGGCCTCGTTCTCCGCGAAGGTGAGGTCTCCCGGCTTGGCTCCATCGGCCGGTGCGAATCCGGTCAATTCGAGGGAAGGGTCACCGACGACGCGGCCACCGACACGCTCGGCGACCAGGCTTGTTGTCAAGGTTGGCATAAGAAACGATCCTCGGCGGGACACCCGCGACACCGGCTAAAACCGGCGTGAGATCATCACCGTCCGGCCGCTCCCGGCACAACACTTCGTTTGAGCCTTGATCACACCCCGACCGCCCCACACCCGGTCAGGCCCTGCCCGAGTTCCCACCCAGCGATATTTCCATCAACGCAACGTCCAAAATGTCCGGACCTAGGACTTTGCAAGCGCAGCGGGATCGGTCCGGAGCCCGCTCTGGAAGCGAACAACATCTCCCCGGCGCACAGCACCAAGGCTCGTACTCCCTCGAGCTTCCCTGCGGGCGCAGGACCGATCCCGCGGAGCACCCCGAGACCCGAGCCCCCCGCAGGACCCAATAAGTATGGAGTGACTCCTTTTGTGTAAATATGCGAGACCGACCCCATGGCTGTGAGGACCCTGCAAGCGCAGCGGGACCAGGCCGGAGCACGCTCAGGAAGCGATCACCCCATCGCCTCGCGCGCACAGCGCGAATGCCTCATCCTCCCCCGAGCTTCCCTGCGGGCGAAGGCCTGGTCCCGCGAAGCCTCCAGAGACCCAAAAAAGTATGGAGTGACCCCTTTTGTGTAAATATGCGGGACTGACCCCATGGCTGTGGAGGGTCAGTCGAGATACCGGTGCAGCCACTCGAAGATCGTGGCATGCCAGAGACGGCTGTTCTGGGGCTTGAGCACCCAGTGGCCCTCGTCGGGGAAATAGAGCAGCCGACTCGGCACGCCCTGGCGCTGCAGGGCGGTGAAGAGCGCCAGCCCCTGGCCCACCGGCACCCGGTAGTCCAACTCGTTGTGGATGATCAGGTTCGGCGTGCGGAAACGGGCGGCGAATCGGTCCGGCGAGTCGCGGTCGAACCCCCGGGTCTTCCACGGGATCCCATGCTCCCACTCGTCGAACCACAGCTCGTCGGTCGACCCGTACATCGAGTGGAACTCGAACACCCCGCAGTGGGTGACCAGCGTCTTGAAACGGTCGGTGTGGCCCTGGAACCAATTCATCATGTACCCACCGTAACTGGCACCGGCCGCGGCCATGCGGTTCCGGTCGATCCATGGCTGGCGCTCGCACCAGTCCAGGGCCGCCATCAGGTCGCCATGCACCTTGCCGCCCCAGTCGCGCGAAATCTCATCGGTGAACCGCTGACCGAAGCCCGTCGACCCCCGCGGATTCGGCATCGCCAACACCCACCCCTGGGCCACCCAGAGCTGCGGATTCCAACGGTAGGACCATCCGTCCAGGAAGGATCCCTGCGGCCCCCCATGCACCCAGAACACCAGCGGATACCGCCGGGACGCATCGAACCCCGGCGGCTTCAGGATCCACATCTGGACCGGCACCCCGCCCTTGCCCTTCACCGTCACCGATTCCGGCATCGGCAACCGCCACCCGGCCTGAAGCTCCGCATTCGGATCCCACACCGTGGACACCCGGCCCGAGGACCACTCCACCGATCGGAGCACCGCCGGGGAATCCATCCGCGCCTCCAGGAAGACCACCGAGGCCCCGTCGGCGCCGAACACCGCGTCGGATGCCGAACCGGCCGAGGTCAACGCGCGCGGTGGCGCATCCCCCTCCGGCTCCACCCGCCACAGCAGCTTGCGGCCCTGCGATTCGGCCTCGAGCACCAACCGCCCGTCCTTCGACCAGGCGATGGCCTCCACCGAGTGGTCCCAGTCGCGGGTCCGGGCTCGGACCCGCCCCGTCTTCAGGTCGCGGAGCATCAGTTGCCAACGGTCCGCCTCGAAGCCGGGACGCGACTGCGCCCGGTAGGCCAACCAACGCCCGTCCGGGGAGAACTGCGGGCACCCGTCGGCCGCCCGCTGCGTGGTCAGCACCGTGCGCCGCGCACCCTCCACCGAGACCGACACCACGTTGTGGTCGGTGGACCACGACTCCTCGCGCACCGGAGCCGGCGACGGCGTGTGCGCCAGCGACTTCGAATCGGCCGCCCAGGCGAACTCGTCGCCCGCGGCAAAGGTGCTCGACCAAGGCACCGCATCCTGCGGCCCCGGGGTCAGGTCCACGGGCTCCCCCACGGCCACGCCACCAGAGACCAGGAGCACGAACAGGTGATTGCGCCGACCGTCGTTCATGCTGTCCCACTTGCGCACCGGCAGCGCGTCATAGACCCGGGCCTTCACCTTGCCCTTCTCCAGCCCCTGGATCCGCTCGCGGTTGAGACGTTCCGCCTCGGCGGGGGCCTTGTCGGCGAACTCCGGGTACACCGACGACAGGAAGGCGATCCGGGACCCGTCCGGCGACCAGGTAGGCGCGG
>CAIOKD010000123.1 GCA_903858835.1 uncultured Verrucomicrobiota bacterium | reverse complement strand
GTCCCCGCGCAATGCCGCCAGGATGCCGCCGTCGCGCAGTTCGATGACATCGGTCTCGGCGTCGAGGCGGACACCGCCGCCCTTTCCGATGGGGATGGGCGCGCTCCAGGTGCGGCCCGAGTCGGTCGAGCGGAGCACCCCGCCGTAGGCCGTGTCGCCGTCCTCGTGGTACACACCCAAGAGGCGCGTGCCGTCCGAGAGTTCGCGCACCGGGGCCGACACCGCCCAACCCGGGGCCAGCACGCGCGGCGACGCATCCCAGGTCCAACCCCCGTCGCGCGAGATGACGATCGCCGTCTCGTACTCGGGCTTGGCTCCCGGCGCCTGGCGGTAGGGAAAGAAGCTGCACACCAGCGTTCCATCGCGCATGCGCGCGATGTGCGGGTCGCGGTCGTCATCGGGGCCGTCGAAGAGCACCTGTGGTTCGCTCCAGGTGCGCCCCTCGTCGGCCGAGCGCACGGCACAGATCCGGCCACCCCGGGGGCAATCCGGGCGCGGCAGCGACACATGGCCGTAGCCGGCGTAAAACACGCAGATCAGGTCGCCATTGGCCAGTCGGCACACATCCGGGAAGGCCTGGTAACTGCCGGCGGCCGCCCCACGCGACAGGACATTGGGAGCCGAGGACACCGGAGATGCCGACCCGGGCGAAGCCGCGGACCCGCCCATCGCCCCGGCCAGCCAAACCAGCCCAAGCAGGACCTGGAACATCCTCGAAGAACCACGATACGGGAACATTCCGCCCATCCAACGCCGACCCGTGACACGGGTCAAACCCTCTCGGACACCGAGACGAGGGCGACGGGGTCGGTCTCAACTATTTACATTTTGGGGTCACTCCATACTTTTTTGAGAACCCTTGGAAAGGACGGTGAATAGTGCGCCGATGGGTCGCGGTGACGGCTCCGCGGGACCGGGCCTGCGCTCGCAAGGAAGCTCCGGGGAGGTCGGGGATTTCGCGCTGCGCGCAAGGGAACGGCATGATCGCTTCCTGCGCTCGCTCCGACCCGGTCCCGCTGCGCCGTCACGGTTGGCAAAGCGGCATCGGCTCCCGGACCGTGGAACGGTTGCGGGCGGGCTTCCCCTCGGTCCGCGTTCCCGGCAGCGTCAACGCCATGAAACTGCGGATCTCCGGTTCGACCGTGCGTTTCCGGATGCTTCCCCCGGAAGTGGCGTCCTTGCGGGCGACCGGATGCTGCGCCGACGAGGTCCGGCTCGGACCCGGACCCGAAGATCGATGGTCCTACCGGTTGGCCCTGGCTACCGGCACCGAATGGGCCGTGGCACTCGTGGAGGGAACACTGACCGTGTCGGCACCACAGGCGGAGATTCAGGCCTGGGCCAATGCGGAGACCGCCATCGCCCTGAAGCACGTCACCCCTTGGGGCACGCGCATCGTGGTGGAGAAAGATCTGCCACGAGGGGCCGAACGGAGGCTTCGGGCAGCGTCGGCCGTCGGCGCCTAGGGCGGAGAAGCGGGCCCCTCCGGATGGGGGTGAGGATCAGAAGACCTCGCGGGCGATGCCGTAGAGGAGCAGCAGGAGCAGACTCAACGACAGCAGGAATCGACGCCGGGCGATCCGGCGCTCGTATCGGAGCGGACGCAGTCCGTGGACGGACCCGGCCGCCATCAGGTGCACGAGGCCCGAAGGGCGGCGCGGCTCGATCCCCAATCGCTGCATCCAGCGCTGCCAGGCTTCGACGAGGTTGAAGCGATCGGCCGGCACCGAAGCACCCGGGCGCGGACCCGCGACACTCATCGGGGTGGGCGCGGGCGTGGGACGCTCGGGCACGGCAGGGAGAGGAGAACGAGCCTCGGGCTGGCGCAACGGCCGGGGCCCGGCCTGGGGCAGCGGGCGGGCGGCCAGGTCGGAGATGCGCCGCTGGATGGCCTGGATCTCACGGTCCAACTCGGCCTGGCGGGCCGACATCGGATCCTTTGGCTTGGTGAACCACCCCATGGTCGGTCGCAGCGGAGCCTCAACGCTTGAGGGCCAGGACGAGGGCCAGCACCAGGACACCCAGGCCCAGCAGGGCCACGGGCCAGTTGAAGGCCCAACCGAGGCGCGCCAATTGGGCCGGATTCAGCCCGGACAGGGGCGAAGTCGTGTTCGCGGAGGCCGGGTTCTGCCCCGGGGCCGCGGAGCCTCCGTCGAGCACCGGCCAGGCCAAGCGGGCTTGGTTCCACTCCATGCGGGCATTCTCGATCGCCGCGAGCGCGCGAGCCAGCTCGGTCTCCCAGGTGGTATCGGTCCAGGCCTGCTCATTGAGCCCCTGGACATTGCCCAGAGCGCCCCGCAGGCCCTCGAGCGTGCGTCCCATCTGAACAGCATCGCGACGCAGGTTCATCTCGGCCTGCTCCAACAGCGCGACACCTCGCAGCAGGTTCTGCAGCATCTCCTCGCGACCCGTCTGGAACTCGGCCCGACGCCGGCGCATCTCCTCGATGGCCGCCTTGGCCCGCTCCAATTGCTCCTGGGCTTCGCGCAGCTTGGCCAGGTCCTGCTGGGTGGCCGTCAACTGGCTGTCGAGTTCCTCGCGGGTCGGGGCGCGTCCGGCGATGCCGGGAGCCGGTGTGCCAGCCGTGGCCAGGCGGGGCGAGGAACCACCCGGGGTGCGCAGGTCGGTGTCCACGAAATCGGTGCCGTCGAGAGCCATAGGTCGTGGGCAAAAACTACAGGGACCCCGCGCCGACGCAACGCGGACCTTGCCGACAAGGCCACAAATTCAACGGAAATCACCGGGGATCGCCCGGGCACCCTCACCACCAGAAGTGCGGCACCGAACCATCGGTGCGGACCTCCTGCTGGGCGAACTTCCGGAATTCCGCATGCCCGTCGAGCATCAGGACGTTACCGCCAGCCGGGAGCTGGCCATTCAGGTGGGCCGAGCTGTGACCGGCCCAACCGCCGTCCACCTTGGTGAAATTGCGATTGCCGCCCGTGCGGTTGGCCGAGTTGGACAAGGTCGCATCGGCGACGACGACCCGCGCGGAGGGACCCGGCTCGTATTCCTGGCCGGCGACCGTCCACGGCTTGGGATTGAGCCCCTCGGTGATGTTGGTGGCCTTGATGCGTCCCGATCCCTTGAAAGCGACGGCGTAACCGATCACGCGGTAGCCGTTGGCGCTCTCGCCCGCCACCTCGTTGGTCACGCCCGTGGTGAACGACCAGAGCTGGTTGTTGTTCTGCTTCTCGAAGCCCGGGCAGTACAGGATGCTGCGTTGGCCCCCGTTCACCACGAAGGCATTGGCCGCCTTGGCGGGCAGATCCCACGGCCAGACGGCCCCGGTGCAATCCGGGAACAGGTCGCGGTTGTCCATGGCGTACATCCGCACCGCCAGGCCGAGGTTGCGCAGGTTGCTCGAGCACTTCGTGACGATGGCCTTGCTCTTGGCCTTGGCCAGAGCGGGCAGGAGCATTCCGGCCAGGATGGCGATGATGGCGATGACCACCAGCAGTTCGATGAGGGTGAAAGCGCGGCGGGCGCTCTGAACAAGGCAGATCCTCTTCATGGTGCGAATCGATGGGGAGAACGAATCCAGACCCTGGGCAACCGGTCCCGCGAATGCAATCGGCGAAACGGTCAGCATTGACCGGTCATTCCCTGCTTGTGGGCCCGGCGGGCCCAGCTATTCTCGCGGCCATGAATTTCGTCGCTCCGTTGCTCGTGTTCCTGCTCATCGCCGCGGTCCTGACCGCCGGCATCGTCATGGCCGCAGCGGTCAAGGGCAGCGCGATCCTGCTGCTGTTGGGCGGGGCCGCCTTCGCCGCGCTGTTCATCAAGTTCGGCTGCCTCGACCACCACTGAGCGGGGAGTCCGGCCATTCCCGACAAGCCGTTGCGTCGCGGATCGGGTCCATGGTGACGGTCTCGTGAATTCCGGCAACTCGGGTCATCGGGGTTTGGACAACCCGCCATTCAGGTCCATGATCCCGGTGGTTCATACTCAGGCGAGGGGTGCGAGTTCGGTAATCCCCAGCGTCTCCGTTCATCCGCCACACCTGTTCAACCGCCCCATGCTGCCCAACCTAACCTCGCCTCTGATCGCGATTGTCCTCCTCCTCGCTCTGGGCTGCGACCGGCAGAAACCAGTGAAGGTGGTCACCGAGAAGGCCCAGCGCCGCAATCTCACCGAGGCCGTGACCGGCAGCGGCAAGCTGCAGCCGGTGGTGCAGGTGAAGATCAGTTCCGAGGTCGCCGGCGAGATCATCGACCTGCCGGTGAAGGAAGGGCAACGGGTCCGCAAGGGCGAACTGTTGGTGCGGGTCAAGCCCGACCTTTACGCCGCCGCCCTCCGCAGCCAGGAGGCCGGCCTCAAGTCGGCGCAGGCGGACCTGCTCACGGCCGAGGCCAATGCCCGCAAGGCCGAGGCCGAACTCAAGCGCAACGAAGACCTCTTCTCGCGGCAGCTCATCAGCGGGTCGCTCTTCGACGAGGTGCGCACCGGCGCCGAGGTCGCCCGTGCGGCCGCCATCGCCTCGTCCCAAAGGGTCGAAATGGCCCGCGCCAGCCTCAAGCGGGCCGAAGAGGACCTGGCCAAGACGACCATCGTCAGCCCCATCGACGGCACCGTCTCCAAGCTCAATTCGGAACTGGGTGAGCGCGTCTCCGGCACCGGCATGATGGCCGGCACCGACATCATGACCGTGGCCGACCTCACCGAGATGGAGGCCCGGATCGAGGTGGGCGAGATCGACGTGGTGCTGATCCAGCCCGGGTTCAAGGCCCGCCTCGACGTCGACTCCTTCAAGGACCGCAAGTTCGACGGCCGCGTCACCCAGGTGGCGCGTTCGGCCAAGACGGCCGCCGTCGGCACCCAGCAGGAATCCACGAAGTTCGAGGTCCGCATCCGCATGGCCGACAAGGGGCTGTTCCTGCCGGGCATGAGCGTCACGGCCGACATCGAGACGCGCTACCGCACCAATGTCGTGACCGTCCCCATCCAGGCCGTGACCACGCGGCTTCCGGGATCCACGGCAGCCGAGGCCGAGAAGTCGAAGAATAAGGCCCCTTCGAACAGCGATGAGGAGAAGGGCCAGATCGAGTTCCTGGCCGGCAAGAAGACCCGCGAGGCGGTCAAGCCCATCGAGGTGGTCTTCGCCAAGGAGGGCGACCAGGCCCGGATGCTGCCGGTCAAACGCGGCATCAGCGACGATGCCCATTACGAGATCATCGAAGGCGTGGCCGAGGGTGTGGAGATCATCACCGGCAATTTCAAGGCCGTGTCGAAGGAATTGAACGACGGCTCAAAGGTCGAGCCCGAGGAACCCAAGAAACCGCTGGAAGCCAAGCCCTGAGCCGACGACCCACCCACGGCAGACACCCCGAGGCCATGTCGCTCATCCGAATCCAGAACCTGGCCCGCCGCTACGTGATGGGCTCCGAGACGGTGCACGCCCTGCGCGGGGTCTCGCTGCAAATCGACCGCGGCGAGTACCTGGCCATCATGGGGCCCTCCGGATCCGGCAAATCCACACTCATGAACCTGCTGGGCTGCCTCGACACACCCAGCGACGGCAGCTACGAGCTCAACGGCAAAGATGTCGCCCGGATGAGCGACAACGAACTGGCTGACATCCGCAACCGGGAGATCGGCTTCGTCTTCCAGAGCTTCAACCTGTTGGCCCGGGCCGACGCGCTGCACAATGTCGAGCTGCCGCTGATCTACGCCGGGATACCCCCGAAAGAACGACGCGAGCGGGCACGACAAGCGCTGGTCAACGTGGGTCTGGGTGAACGCATGCACCACCGGCCCAATGAGCTTTCCGGCGGACAACGCCAGCGCGTGGCCATCGCCCGGGCCCTGGTGAACACCCCCTCCATCATCCTGGCCGACGAGCCCACCGGAAACCTCGACTCCAAGACCGGCGTCGAGATCCTGAGCCTCTTCGAGGAACTGTCGCGGCGCGGCAACACCATCATCGTGGTGACCCACGAGGAAGATGTGGCCCTCCATGCCCGGCGGGTCATCCGCATCCGGGACGGCCTGATCGCCGCCGACGAGGTCAATGCGAACCCGCGGGCCATCGTGGCCCCGGCACCGGCGCCATGACCCTGTCGAGCGAACTGCGGGAATCGGGCAGGATCGCGGTTGCCGCCATCCGGGCCAACAAACTCCGCTCCGGACTGACCACCCTCGGCGTGGTCATCGGCATCCTGACGGCCACCCTGGTCGGCACCATGATCAACGGGATGGGCGAAGCGTTCACGCGGTCGGTCTCGTCGATGGGCTCCGACGTGCTCTTCATTGGTCGGTTCCCCTGGATGAGCTTCGAGGACTACCGCGTCTATCGGAACCGCCGGGACATCACCTTCGCCCAATACCGCGAACTCGAGTCGCGCATGACCTCGGCCGCGGCGATGGCCCCGCAGTGCGAGGCCTTCCAGGCGTCGGTTTCCTTCGAACGGCGGCGGGCCAAGGGGGTGTGGCTGCTCGGGAACACCGCCGAATCGCTGGCCATCCGAGGCCTCACGGTGGCCCGCGGCAGGTGGATCAGCGCCTCCGACGTGGGTTCGAGCCGGCCGGTGTGCGTGCTCGGGTCGTACCTCGCGGAGGCGTTCTTCCCCAACGACGACCCCCTCGGGAAGAAGGTCCGCATCAACGACACGCCCTACGAGGTGGTGGGAGTGATCGAAAAGATGGGCAGCACGCTGGGCTGGAACCAGGATAACCAGGCCGTCATCCCCATCTCGCGCTTCCAGGACGACATCCAGCGCCGGCCCGATTACGTCATCACCCTCAAGGCCCGGAGCCCGGACACCGTCTCAGAGACCCTCGAGGAGGCCCGTTCGATCTTCCGGAACATCCGCAGGATCGAGCCGGGGCGTCCCGACGACTTCGCCATCAACCAGCAGGAGGCCATCACCAGGTTCTTCGACGGCTTCAAGGCGGTGCTGGGCACCTTCGGATTCTTCGTCACGGGCCTGTCCCTCTTCGTGGGCGGCATCGGTATCATGAACATCCTGTTCGTCTCGGTCGCCGAGCGCACCAAGGAGATCGGCATCCGCAAAGCACTCGGCGCCAAACGGCGGTCGATCCTGAGCCAGTTCCTGATGGAGGCGGCCGGGATCACCCTCCTGGCCGGCCTGATCGGGGTCGGGATCGCCTGGCCCATCTCCTGGAAGATCGGCGAAATCGCCCGGGCCAACGGGTCGGTCTTCGAGGCCCGGATGTCCTGGTGGATCGTCGCTCTGGCCCTCGTCGTCTCGGCGGCCACCGGCATGGTGGCGGGGTTCATCCCGGCCTGGCGGGCCAGCCGGATGGACCCGGTGGACGCGCTCCGCTCCGAATGACCCGGAGACCCCGCGACGCATGAACCCCTGGCGCGAACTGATCGAGATGGTGCGGATGGCGTCCAACGCCGTGAAGACCCACGTGCTCCGCTCGTCGCTGACCATCCTGGGCGTATTCGTGGGGGTCTTCTCCATCATCGCGGTGATGACCGGCATCCGGGTGCTCCAGCAGAACCTAGAGGACGCCATGAACAGCCTGGGGGCCAACACCTTCCAGTTCCAGCGATTCCCCGCCATCAGCTTCGACGACGCCGACTGGGAGAAGTAC
>CAIOKD010000122.1 GCA_903858835.1 uncultured Verrucomicrobiota bacterium | reverse complement strand
GTTGGGGGGCGTGGGCGGGCTCGTGGGGCCCCAATTGACCGGGATCGGCAACCGCGGCGTCGAGCGGCTCTGCGAGGACATCCTCGACCCCAACCGCAACGTCGACCACGCCTTCCGCCAGACCCGCATCACCACGCGCGATGGCGACGAATGGGCTGGGCTGATGCGCCGGGAAGAGGGCGATCTGCTGGTATTGGTCGACGCGAATGGCAAAGAATTCTCGGTGAAGAAATCGGCCGTGACCGAGCGGCAGGAGAGCGAGCTTTCGCTGATGCCCGACACCTTCGGGGAGAGCCTGGCCACCGCCGACTTCCACCACCTGCTGGCCTACCTGTTGTCCCAGCGCTGATCCCCGGGATCTCCGCGTCGCCCCATCCATGAGCGCCATCCAGATCCGCCGCGCGGTCCGGTCCGACTGCACCGGCATCCTCGAAATCTACAACGACGCCGTGCTCAAGACGACGGCGACCTACGACTACGAGCCGCGCCCGCTCGAGCACCGGTTGGCGTGGTTCGATGATCACCAGCGCACCGGCCATGCCATCTTCGTGGCCGAGGCCGGCGACGGGCGCATCGTCGGATGGAGCGCTCTCAATCGGTACCACGACCGGATGGGATTCCGGTTCACTACCGAGAACTCGATCTACGTGGCCGAAGCATCCCGAGGGCAGGGGCTCGGCGCCCGCCTGCTGGAGCCCCTGATCCCCGCCGCGGCCGGAATCGGTCTCCGGGTGATCATCGCCGCCATCGATGCCCAGAATACCGCGAGCCTGCGGCTCCACGCCCGTTTCGGATTCGAGCAGGTGGGGCTCTTCAAGCGGGTCGGCTTCAAGTTCGACCGGTGGCTCGACCTCGCCTACCTGGAACGCCAGGTGGGGGAGGATGACTCCGGCGCCCCCCGGTGCTAGCATCATCACCGATGGGTAAACCGATCCGAATTTCCTACGCCTTCATGGCGGTGCTGCTCGTGCTGGTGGGGGTGCTCCATCTGGCGACGCCGCTCATCACCGCGCTCTTCGCCTACTTCGCTCTCAACCTACTGTCGCTCAACCGCAGCCGATGGATCGGCCTGACCCTGTTCCTGCTCCTCTTGAGCGGCCTCGGGGTCGCCTCTTACAGCTTCCTCAAGCATGCCTACGTGGTGTTGCCGCAGATCGCCGAGAAGACCATCCCCGCGGTGGTCGAGTTCGCCCAGAAGGTGGGCCTGGAACTGCCCTTCACCGACCTGGCCAGCCTCAAGGTGACCGCACTCGAGATGGTGAAGACGAAGCTGGCCAACCTCGGCCAATACGCCCGCAGCGTCGCCGTCGAGGCGGTCTCGTTGCTCATCGGCCTGGTGGTCGCCATCAGCTTGTTCCTCAGTCTGAAGCTCGACTTCGGGGCCGAGCCCGATGCCGGCGACGACAACCTCTACACCGCGGTGGGCCGCGAGATCGCCGAGCGTTTCCGAGGACTCTACGACAGCTTCTCCAAGGTGATGGGGGCCCAGATGCTCATCTCGTCGATCAACACGTTCTTCACCGCCGCGTTCCTGATCTGGAACGGCTATCCCTTCGTGACCGTGGTGATCGGACTGACCTTCCTCTTCGGCATGTTGCCGATCCTTGGCAATCTCCTGAGCAACACCCTGATCGTCGGTATCGGCCTGACCATCAGTCCCAACATGGCCCTGGCGGCACTGGTGTTCCTGGTGGTCCTGCACAAAGGGGAGTACTTCCTGAACTCCAAGATCATCGGAGACCGGATCCGCAACCCGATGTGGCTGACCCTGCTGGGCCTGGTCATCGGGGAGAAACTCATGGGCATTCCCGGGATGATCCTCGCCCCGGTGATCCTCCACTTCGTGAAGGTGGAGGTGTCGCGCAACAAGCTCACGCCGCAGAATCCGCCGGCGTTCTGAGGCGGTGGGGAATCACTGCAGAACCCTGAGGACCCCATCCTCGCCGAGGGTTACCACCCGGGGGTTGCGATCCTCCTCGAAGCAGACCGGCACATCGCCGGCCAATTCCGGCTGCGACAGGAGGCGGCGACCGTTGCGGGCATTCCCTGCAGCCTCCGGCAGGCGGTTCCGGTGACATTGGTACAGGTCCCAGGCGATCTGGGATGAATCATCGAAGGCCCATGACCGGGGGCCGCCGGTCTCCGCCAGCAACCGGTCCACCAACCCTCCGGCCCCAAGGGTGTCCTCGAAAGAGGCGTTCTCCAACGTTCCAGCACAGATCAACCAGAGGCGATCGGGGCGGGAGGCGGCCAGGTGCCGAGCCAGGATCGAGAGATTCCCGAAAGAGGCGATGTGGACGGCCCGAGCGCCGCGGCAGGCATCCAGGGCCCGGGTGCCGTTGGTGGTGGTCATGATGATCGAGCGCCCCTCCACCCGGCATCGCGTGAACTCCCGCGGCGAATTGCCCAGATCAAAATCGACGCCCCCGGTCAGGTGGGCCCGGATGCGCAGGCCGTCCCGCTCACCGGCCAGCAACGCGTCGGGATAACGGGCCTTCAGTGCCAGGGCCCCGGCGATCTCCCGGGTGGGCAGGATCGCCTGGGCTCCGTTCCCGAGGGCCTCGAGCATGGTGGAGGTGGCCCGTAGCACGTCGAAGACGACGCAGGTGGCGCTCCTCAGCTCCGACGCATCGATGGCCTCGTATTCGGCCGGGGAGAACAGGACACGGAGTGCCGGAGTGCGGCCGGCGCCGTGGATGCGATCGGGACTGGGGTCGGAGCTCACGGTTTGCCGAAGCAGTGGATGGCCTTGGCGGTGCGCACGAAGAGTTGGCCGTGGCCGATGGCGACGCTGCCCTTGCAGGGGGCTTCGCCGCTGAAGGCATGGCTCGAGAGCACGGCGAATTCCTTGCCGGCGCCCAGGACGAAGACGGTGCCGGCTTCATCGTGGCAATAGAGCCTGCCGTCAGCCCCCGAAAGGGATCCCCAGATCGGGCCGTTGCCGGGAATCTTGCCCGACCAGAGCTTCCGTCCGTCGGCAGGATCGAGCTTGGTGACGACGCGCTTTTGGCCATCGAGGACGAACAGATGTCCATCCAGCACGCACGGCGTGCTCCAGTCGGTCGGTGCCTCGCGGAAATCCCACGCCCGGTGCGTGGTCGTGACGTCGCCGCGCCCCCCGGCCTTGAAGGCCACCACCGGTTGGCCCTTGGGCCCAGAGGCGATGATGTGGCCGCCGGCGATCACCGGGGAGGTCACGATGCGGTACCAGTCGTCGCGCTTGTCATACAGGCGGGCCCGCCAGATCTCGGAGCCGTCCTTCAGGCGGTGACCGCTGACATGGTCGCCGCCCACCACGATCAATTCGGTGCCATCGGGGCCGTGGAAGGACACGGGCGTGGCGTACGATTCGCTGCTCTCCTTGGTCGAATCGGTGGTCCGGATCGATTTCCACACGTCCTTCCCGGTCTTGGCATCGATGCAGAGGATGAAAGAGTCGCGCTGGGGATTGCCGTCGAAGCGCGGATAGTCGGGCGGCACCTCCTTGCGCTGGAGCACCGGGAGGTAAAGGCGTCCATCCAGCAGCAGGGGGCTCGCCCCGTAGATCCACATCAACCCGAGGCTGCCGAAGTCCTTGCCGATGTTCCGTGACCAGAGCGGCTTGCCGTCCATGTCGAAGGCCGCGAAGTCGCCGGTGCCGAACAGCGCGTAGACCCGCTTTCCATCGGTGATGGGGGACGGCGCGCAGGTGTTGTTGCGGCCCACGTCCTTGTCGCCCACGCCGACCGTCCGTTGCCAAAGCACCTTGCCAGTGGCCCGGTCCAGGCAGAGCAACAGGAGGTTCTTCTGCTCGTCCGGGGAGGTGAGGAACACCCGGTCACCGCTGATCACCGGCGTCGAACCTGCCTTGCCGGGCAGGGGGGTGCTCCATCGAAGGGTGTCGGCGCCCACCGTGGCCGGCAGGCCGGTCCTTCGAATCGAACCGCTCTCGTGTGGCCCCCGCCATTGCGGCCAGTCGTTCTCTGTGGCGGCGGAGAGGCACAGGGCGAGTGCCGAGGAGACGGCAAGCATCGAGGCGGGTTTCATGCGGGAGAGGGAAGATCGGTGCGGAAGTCGCAGGCAGGGGAACATCGTTATGGTTGTCAGAGATGACGGATGTGGGACTTGTATTTCTTCAACAGACGATCGTTGTGGTCGTCTCCCTGGGTGTTGCTGCTGATGTAGATCTCGGGTTCCACACCGCGCCGGACCAGTTGTTCGATGGCGTGGACGACGATCAGGTTGATGATGAGGATGCCGGTGATGGTCGACGGAGGGCCGATGCGGTGGGGGAAGCCCTCGATCCCCATGGCGGCATCGCCATCGACGCCGCAATTGTCGATGACCAGGTCGGCCACGTCGGCCAGACGCTTGCCCGAGGGGTGTCGCGAGGGCCAGCGACGGGTCTGGTCCAGGTTGGTGATGGCCACGGTCTTGAGCCCTCGGGCCTTGCCCTCGAGCACCATCTCGATGGGTACCGCGTTGCGCCCGCCGTTGGAGGCCACCACCAGCAGGTCGCCGACCTTGATCGGGTATTGGTTGAGGATGGCCTTGGCCTTGCCCTGTTCGCGCTCGAGGTAGGTGGCCTCGATGGCGTTGAGGTGCATCATCAGGGTCTCCTCGAGGATCGGCACCGCTCGGGCGAGGTGTCCTGCGCGGTAGAAGATCTCCTCGGCCACCATGTGGGAGTGGCCCGTGCCGAAGGCGTAGAGGAAACCATCGCCTGCGAGGGAGTCGGCCAGCCAATCGCCGGCGGTGGTGATGGCGGATCGCTGGGTCTCGGCGACTCGGTCGAACTGGCCCCGGGCGACGGTGACGAATTGGTCGTAGGCGGACATGCACGGGTGTTGAACGCGTTTGTCCCGGCCCGGGCAATCCCAAATTCCGGGTGGGCCCGAGGGCGATACCCAACGGGGCGCCTTTACCGGGCCTTGAATGGACGAAATCCGCCGGAATCATGAGGAGTTTGACCCTTGTCGTGATGGACCCATAGTCTCTGGCAAGATGTCGGTCGTACTCGAGACGCAGTCCGGGGTCCAAGAAGCGCTTTCCGCCGCCGACTGGGAGCCCGTGATCGCACCGGCCCGTGAATTCCTGGGCCAGGTGTCGTCCATGCTGGAGGCCCAGGTGGACGAGTTCGACTCGGAGATCGCCGAGTATGCCCGTTACGCTCTCGAGAACCAGGGCAAGCAGTTGCGGCCCACCCTCGTCGCCTTGGCCGGCGGTGCCGTGGGCCCCCTCACCGACGCCTCGGTGTCGGTGGCGGTGATCATCGAGATGATCCACCTGGCGACCCTGGTCCACGACGACATCATGGACGAGGCCCGGATGCGCCGGCGCAAGGCCACCCTGGCCGCCAAGTGGGGCAACCAGGTGGCGGTCCTCTTGGGCGACTGTCTCTTCGCCCATGCACTCAAGCTGGCGGCGGAACTGCCGAGCGCCGAGGTGTCTCGGTTGGTCGCCTCCTCCAGCGGCCGCGTTTGCGCGGGAGAGATCCTCCAGAGCCATCGGCGCCGCCGCTGGTCTGTCGATCGGGCCGACTATTTCAAGGTCATCGAAATGAAGACCGGCGAATTGTTCGCACTCTCCTGCGATCTCGGGGCCCGGTTGTCCGGCGGATCACCCGCCGAGGTCGCCGCCCTTCGCAGGTACGGGATGTCCCTGGGCACCGCCTACCAGATCTACGACGATTGCCTCGACCTCTATGGCGCCGAGTCCGAGGCGGGCAAATCCCTCGGCACCGACCTTGCCAGCGGCAAGGTGACCCTTCCGTTGATCGTGGGTCTCGACCATTCCGTGCCCGAAGAGCGACGGAGGTTGGTCGGGTGGCTGGAGGACTGGAGGCCCGAGTTCTTCCCCCAGGTCCGCGATCTCTTGGATCGGCACCGTGCCCTCGACCGTTCCCGCGAGGTGATCGCGGGATTTTTGAACGACTCCGACGATGCGTTGTCTCAACTCAAGTCCGGACCGCAGGTCGATGCTTTGTGTGCGTTGAATCGTTTCCTAACGCGACAAACCGACTTGCTTGCCGGCTCTTGAGCCGTGAGCGTCGTAGCATTGATGGAACCCATCGCCGAGTCGACCGTGTCGACCCGATCCGCCGCTGGCGCCGACGAGGCGTCGGAGGTCGTCCATCGGGTGCGCCGTGCCCAGGCCGGCGATCTGGCCGCCTACGACCAGTTGGTCAACCAGTTCCAGGAGCGCATCTACGGGTTGTGCTACCACATGACCTCCAATCATGAGGATGCGAACGACTTGGCCCAGGATACCTTTTTCAAGGCCTGGCAGGCGCTGAAGAATTTCAAGGGTGATTCCAGCTTCTACACCTGGATCTATCGTATCGCCGTCAATACCTGCCTCAATCACCTCAAGCTCCGCCGCAACCGGACGCCCCACCTGAGCCTCAATGACCTGGATCTGCAGCCGGAGAACGATCCGGATCTGGTGGCGCTGGTCTCCGACAAGACCCCGCGCCGGGAGGCGGGTCTGGTCGAATTGCAGCGTCGTTTGAACGAGGCCCTGCTCAAATTGTCCGAAGACCACCGTACCGTGGTGACGCTGCACGACATCCAGGGATTGCCCCACGATCAGATTGCCAAGATCCTCGGAATCAACCCCGGGACGGTGCGGTCGAGGCTTTTCTACGCCCACCAGCAGCTCCAGGGATGGCTGGGCGACTGGATGAAATGACCCTTTTCAAGTGAACCGCAGGCCATGACCGAAGACGAATCCTCCCAGAGACTCCGACAGTTGCTCCGGCTCAAGCGCCACGAGTCCCCGCCTCCCGGTTATTTCCGCGATTTTCCCGGCGC
>CAIOKD010000121.1 GCA_903858835.1 uncultured Verrucomicrobiota bacterium | reverse complement strand
TGCAGGTGGTGCAGCCGTAGCCGACGGTCTGGAAGCCCAACTGGTCGAGGTAGGTCTGCAGCCCGGTCTTGTTGAGGTAATCGGTGACCACCCGGCTGCCCGGGGCCAGCGACGACTTCACCGACGGGTTGAGCTTGAGCCCCTTCTCGATGGCTTTTTTGGCCAGCAGGCCCGCGGCCAGCATGACCGTGGGGTTGGAGGTGTTGGTGCAGCTGGTGATGGCGGCGATGAGCACCGACCCGTGGCCGATCTTCGAGCCGCCGACCTCGGCGCTGACCGAGGCGAAGTCCTCGGCCTTCTTACCGAAGCCGTTCTCGGTCACCGGCTTGCTGAAGGAACCCGTGAAGCTGGACTTGAGGTTCTGCAGTTCGATGCGGTCCTGCGGGCGCTTCGGTCCGGCCACGCTGGGCACCACGGTGGAGAGGTCGAGCTCGACCACCTGGGAGTACTCGATCTGCCCCTTCTGCGGGATGCCCCAGAGACCCTGGGCCTGGTAGTAGTTCTTGTAGAGGGCGACCTGCTCCTCGGTGCGGCCGGTGGCGCGGAGGTAGTTCGTGCACTCTTCGTCGATGGGGAAGAAGCCCATGGTCGCACCGTATTCCGGGGCCATGTTGGCAATGGTGGCGCGGTCCACCAGCGGCAGCGCGGCGGCACCGGGGCCGAAGAACTCCACGAATTTGCCGACCACCTTGGCCTTGCGGAGCATCTGGGTGACCGTGAGTGCCACGTCGGTGGCGGTGACACCCTCGCGGATGGCGCCGGTCAGGTGAACACCCACCACGTCGGGGGTCAGGAAGTACACCGGCTGGCCGAGCATGCCCGCCTCGGCCTCGATGCCACCCACGCCCCAGCCCACGATGCCCAGGCCGTTGATCATGGTGGTGTGCGAGTCGGTGCCCACCAGGGTGTCGGGATAGTACACGCCGCCGGCGTTCAACACGCCCTTGGCGAGGTACTCCAGATTGACCTGGTGCACGATGCCGATGCCCGGAGGCACGACCTTGAAAGTGTCGAAGGCCTGCATGCCCCACTTGAGGAACTGGTAGCGCTCGCGGTTGCGGGTGAACTCCAGGTCCAGGTTCTTCTGGAGCGAGTCGCCGGAGCCGGCGAAGTCGACCTGCACGGAATGGTCGACCACCAGGTCGACCGGTACCAGGGGCTCGATGATCTTGGGGTTCTTGCCCAGCTTGGCCACCGCCGAACGCATGGCGGCCAGGTCGACCAGCAGCGGCACGCCGGTGAAGTCCTGGAGGACGATGCGCGCCACGACGAAGGGGATCTCGGCCGTCCGGGATTCGGTGGCTTTCCAGTTGGCCAATTCACGGACGTTGGCCTCCTGCACCTTCAGGCCGTCGCAGTTGCGCAGCACGCTCTCCAACACCAGTCGCACCGAGACCGGGAGCTTGGAAATCGGTCCCACGCCGGCCTTTTCAAGGGCGGGAAGGCTGTAGAACTGGCCGGTGCGGCCGTTGCCCAGATCGAAGGACTGGAGGGTGTTGAACAGGTTGTGCGGGGTGCTCATGGACGGGGTTGCTGTGCGGAATAGGCCGTTTCTCGGCAAAATTGCGGTCGGGAGGGCGGAGCGTCAAGAAACCGAAGCGGGACAGGAGCCGAAGCCGTGCCCCAGGAGGCGCATCTGTTGGGTTCGGGGTTGGGTTCGCCGGGGATTCAGGCGGCCTGTCCGGGGGTCTCACCGCGGCAGAGCTTTCGGTGGGTGGCCAGGGCCAGCAGCGGCCAGGCATTCCGGTACATGTCGTACTTCAAGTAGAACACGCACGGGAACCCAGTTCCCGTGATCTCGTCCTCGGTCCACGAGCCGTCCGGGTTCTGATTGCGGATGAGCCACTCGATGCCCCGGTGAATGGCGGGGTCGGACGGGTCGCCCAGGGCGCAGAGCCCCATGACCGCCCAGGCGGTCTGCGAGGCGGTGGCCGGGCCGGCTCCCTTGAAGATGGGGTCGTCGTAGGTGTTGCAGCGTTCGCCCCAGCCGCCGTCAGGCAACTGGACGCTCCTCAGCCAGGCGCCGCCGCGCTGCAGCCACGCTTCGCCCATGTCCCAGCCCATCGCTCGCATGCCGCGCAGCACCTGCCAGGTGCCGTAGATGTAGTTCACGCCCCAGCGGCCGTACCACGACCCGTCGGGTTCCTGCTGGCCCTTGAGGTACTCGATGGCCCGCTGGACCTGGGGGTGGTCGCAGTCCCAACCCTCGTACCCCAGCAGCTCGAGGATGCGCGCGGTGATGTCGGCGCACTCGGGGTCGAGCATGGCATTGTGGTCGGCGAAGGGCACCTTCTCGAGGATGGACTTGGTGCAGTCCTTGTCGAAGGCGGCCCACCCGCCGTCGCGGCACTGGAAGGTCATCATCCAGCGGATCGCGCGGGTCCGGCACTCGTCGCGACGCTTGGGGTCGTCGGTCGGGATCAGCCGCAGCGCCAAGAGGACCATGGCCGTGTCGTCCACATCCGGATTCCACTGGTTGGCATACTCGAACACCCAGCCCGACGCCTCGACGTCGGCGGGGTTCTTGTGGATCCAGTCGCCGCGGAAGCGGATCTCCTTGTCCATCAGCCACTCCGACGCGCGCTTCATCCGGGGATGATGGGCGGGCACGCCCGACTCGCGCAGGCAGATGGTCACGATGGCGCTGTCCCACACCGGTGAGAAACAAGGCTCGATGCGCACGGAATCCTCCGTGAAATGCATCAACTTCTGGAGCTCGTGGTGGGCCCGGACCACCTGCGGATGGTCGTCGGGATAGCCCAGCGCGAGGAGTGCGATGAGGGCGTTGAGCATCGCCGGGAAGATGGCCGCGAGGCCGTCGCTGCCCTCGAAACGCTCGAGCATCCAGGTCTCGGCCCGTTTGAGCGCCCGCTCCCGGAAGGGGTGCATGCCGTGGCGGCTCACCCATTCGGCGAATTTGTGGAGGCGATCCAGCCACAGGAACATGTTCCGCAGCGAGAAATCGAAGTATCTCGGCCGCAGGGTCTCATCCAGCTCCCACTTGCCGTTGGGGTAGAGTTCGTCGAGGTCGACCTTCACCTTCCGCGTCGGCCGGAAGTGGTTGATGATCGCCAGCGGGATGATCATGGCCCGCGACCAGTTGCTCATCTCCCAGAAATTCACGTGGAACCACTTGCCGATGAGCAGCACCTCGCAGGGGATGGTGGGCACGTGGTTCCAGGTCACCAGGCCGATGAGCGCAAGGTAGAGCTTGGAGAAGGTGTTCATCCGTGGCACCCCTCCCAGGGATCGGGCCATCTCCCGGGCGCGGAGCATCCGAGGGTCGGTCGTGGGGATGCCAGCCAGCTTCAGGGCGAGGTAGGCCTTGACCGTGGCGTTCACCTCGGCCGGACCGTTGGGGTAGATGTTCCAGCCGCCGTCGGCCAACTGCTTCTCGAAGATGTGATGGACGGCCTTGCGCTGCCAGACCGGGTCCACCTTTCCCCACCAGTGGTAGAAGGCCACCATGTCGGCGACCAGCGTCACGTCGACCATCAACTCGCCCACCCAGTAGCCCTCGGACTTCTGCTCCGAAAGCAGGTAGCTCTGGGATCGGGTGATCGCGGCGTCCAGATCGGGATGGGCGGGGAAGACGGACTTCCCCGGGGCGCCGTCCTCGGTCCGGAGCGGCGCTGTGCTCACTGACATGGCGCGAGAATGCGTTCGGAACTTCACCGCGCAAAGTGATTATTGACCCGCCGCCGGGCGGTCTGCCCGGTTTGGGGCTTGGGCTTTACCGGGCCTGTCCCTAACCTTGATCCGTGTTCGGCACTCTTCGCAGCGTCCACTTCATCGGTATCGGCGGCACCGCCATGGCCAGCGCCGCGGTGGCCATGCACGAGTTGGGCTACCAGGTCACCGGTTCCGACCAGGATGTGATCTACCCGCCGATGTCCACCTTCCTTGCCGATCGGGGCATCCGAGTGATGGCTGGCTATGCCGAGGCCAATCTGGCCCACCGGCCGGACCTGGTGGTGGTGGGCAACGCGATCTCCCGGGGCAATCCCGAGGCCGAGGCGGTGCTGGAGCGCAAGCTGCGCTACTGTTCGCTGCCCGAGTTGCTGAAGGAGTTCTTCATCCGGGGGCGGCGTTCCCTGGTGGTGACCGGGACCCACGGCAAGACCACGACCGCCTCGCTCCTGGCCTGGGTGCTCGAGAGCGCGGGCCTCAACCCGTCGTTCCTGATCGGCGGCATTCCCCGCAACCTGGGCCAGGGGGCCCGGTTCACCGACTCCGAGTGGTTCGTCATCGAGGGCGACGAGTACGACACGGCCTTCTTCGACAAGCGTTCCAAGTTCGTCCACTACCTGCCCGAGGTGGCGATCGTGAACAACCTCGAGTTCGACCACGCCGACATCTTCCCGACCCTGGCCGATATCCAGCTCAGCTTCCGACGCTTCATCCACCTGATCCCCCGGAATGGCCTGCTCCTGGCCAATGGCGACGAGGCCAATCTCGCCCCGCTGCTGGGCGTGCGCCACTGCCCGGTCAAACGCTTCGGACTCGGGGTCGACAATGAGTTGAGGGCCAGCGGCCTGGTCCTCAAGGACGACGGTTCGGAGTTCGAGTTGGGCGGGACCCGATTCCGGATCCCGATGGTGGGTGAGCTCAATGTGCGCAACGCCCTGGCCGTCACCGCCGCCGCCCGCCACTGCGGCATCCGCGATGCGGCGATCCAAGAGGCGTTTGATTCCTTCCAGAGCGTGAAGCGTCGGATGGAGGTTCGCGGCGAGGCCGGTGGTGTGGTCGTGATCGATGATTTCGGGCATCACCCCACCGCCATCCGGGAGACCGTCCGCGCGTTGAGGGTGAAGTTCCCCGGGCGTCGGATCTGGGCGGTGTTCGAGCCGCGTTCCAACACGACGCGCCGCAATGTCTTCCAGCACGAATTGGTCGATGCCCTCGAACGGGCCGACGCGGTGGTGGTGGCCGAGGTGGCCCGGTTGGAGCAGTTGCCCCTGGGTGAGCGCCTGAATCCCGAGAAGTTGATGCAGGACCTGCGCTTGACCGGCAAGCCGGCGGCCTACCTGCCCACGGTCGAGGCCATCGTGGACCATGTGGGTTCCGGTGCCCGTCCCGGGGATGTCATCTGTGTGTTCAGCAACGGCGGGTTCGGGGACATCCACAATCGCCTGTTGGCCCGGTTGGGCGCCGGGGTGGAGCGCTGAATAAACCGGCAGTAGCGTCGTCGGATGCTTTCGTGGGCCTCCCTTGGAGACCCACCGCATGAACAAATCCAAAGTTGTCGCGGCCGCGCTCCTTGCGTGGTCGGCCTCGGTCACCGCCACCCTCAACGCTGGAAACGTCTCCTGGGGCGTCAGCGTCGGAAGTTGGGGAGGGGGTATCGGAGTCGGGGTTTCGGCAGGTTCCGGGGGTGGGCATGGCCACTGGGGCGCCCATCATCACTCCCACGGGGGTGTGGTTTCCGTCGTGGCATCTTCGCCGGTGGTTCCGGTGGCGCCCGTGGTGGTCTTCTCGGCCCCGCCTCCTCCCCCGCCCGTGGTCTACGCTCCCGCTCCGGTGGTGTATGCTCCGGCTCCGGTCGTCTACGCTCCTGCGCCGGTGGTCTATGCCCCGGCCCCGGTGATCGTTTCGACCCCGGTCGTGGTGGCGCCCGCGCCGGTCCATTGCGCCCCGCGGTTCTCGTTCCGCGCCCATTGGTGAGCGGGGAGGATCCATCCATCCAAACATCGAAAACGCCGCCCGATTGGGCGGCGTAGTTCTGTCGGAAAGTCCCTTTCGGGAAGGGTGAGGCGAGTTCGACTTACTTCGCGGCGCCGTCGTCCTTCTTGCCGCGTTTGCCGCCGGCCGGACGCTCGCCCGGGGGGCGATCACCACGAGCCGCCTGCTTCTCGAGGCGCTCCAATTGCTGGGTCTCCTTGTCGGTCAGGGTCCCGGCGGCCTTCTTGGCCTTCAGGTCCTTGATGCGGGCCTCCATCTTGGCCTTGCGCTCCTTCAGCTTCTCGGCCTTCTCGGCCTCGGTGAGCTTGTCCCAATCTTCACGGGAGCCACGGCCCTTCTTGTCGGCCTTTTCGGCGGCAGGGGCTGCCGGGGCGGCCGGCGCAGCGGGTTTCGCGTCCTCGGCGGAGAGAGGGGCGAGGCTCAGGCCGATCAGGGCGGCCAGCAGGGCGATGATGCGTTTGTTCATGGTGTGTGTTCCTCTGGGGAGGTTTTTCTTCAGTGGATTGTCCGGATTTTTCGGACAACCGGTTCGCAGGTGCAGACACCCCCGGGGGGTCCGAGGTTACAAAGCGCTGGGTCCGTCGTGGGATGGTGCTAGACTGCGATCATGAGCGACGTTCTCGCCGGGGCCTTGAGCCTGCTTCTGGCCACCAACAAGACGGCCTTGTTGAACACCGCCCTCGTGGAGCGGTTGGGGGTGGCGGTCCCGGTCGCCGCGACCAACGATCCCATCGAGGTCGAGTTCCAGGCCCTCCTGCAGCTCGACGACCGGGTCGGCGAGGAGGTGGAGCGGTGGCTGGATGCCCTGCCCGATGGCGCCGAGGTGAGTGCGGAACTCAAGGCGAGGATCGACGCCCGCCACGAGGAGGTCCGAAAGCGTTACACGACCTTCATTGAGAAGAATCCCCGGCATGCCCGGGCGGTGATCGCCTACGGCAGCTTTCTGGGTGACATCGGGGATGAATTCGCCATGGTCGACCAGTGGGAGAAGGCCCGGGTTATGGACCCCTCGAATCCCGCCGTCTGGAACAACCTCGCCGGCCACTACGCCCACCGGGGACCCATCGAGAAGGCCTTCCCCTACTTTGAGAAGGCCATCGAACTGAAGCCCACCGAGGCCCAGTACTGGCATTCCCTCGGTACGGTGACCTACCTCTTCCGCCGGGATGCCGAGAAGTATTACGGCGTCGATGAGCAGGGAGTGTTCAAGAAGGCGTTCGAATTCTATGCCAAGGCCACGGCGTTGCGGCCGCTCGACTTCAAGCTGGCCTCGGATGTCGCGCAGACCTGGTACGGGGTGAAGCCGGCGCCGGCCACGAACGAGCCGGCCAGGAAGGCGGCCGAGCTGGCGGTGATCGAGTCGGGCCTGGGGGCGTGGACCAACGCCCTGCGCCTGGCCACCCTCGACGAGGAGCGTGAGGGAGTGTGGCTGCATCTGGCCCGTTGGAAGATCAAGGCCGGCCGCTGGGCCGAGGTCCGGACCCATCTGGACGCGGTGACGAACCTGGTCCATGCGGTGGTGAAGCAGCGCCTGGAGCGGAACTGGCGGGAGAAGCAGGGGCTTCCGCCGGAGACGGCGACCGAAAAGCCACCCGCTGATACCGCGGTCGAGAAGCCTGCGAAGGACTCCGGGGACAAGCCCGCCGACAGGCCCTGATCCTTCGGCGCTCTCCGTGACTGCGACCGGGGCCGTGGGCTTCGACTCATGAACAAGGCCGCCCGGATCGCTCCGGGCGGCCTGTCTGTCGGAAAGGTTGGCCGGCGGACCTGCGAAGGCCGCCGGCCGCGCGGGGATCAGCGCTTCTTCTTGGCCGGAGCCTTGGCACCCGCCGCCTTGCGCTTGTCCTCGATGGCCGCCTGGGCCGCCGCGAGGCGGGCCACCGGCACGCGGTACGGGGAGCAGCTCACGTAGGTCAGGCCGACGCGGTGGCAGAACTTCACCGAATCCGGGTCGCCGCCGTGCTCGCCGCAGATGCCGAGCTTGATGCCCGGGCGTGTCGCGTTGCCCTTCTCGGCCGCGATCTTCACCAGCTGGCCCACGCCGGTCTGGTCGATGGAGGCGAACGGGTTCTTCTTCACGATCTCGTTCTCGGTGTACGCGCCGAGGAAGGAGCCGGAGTCGTCACGCGACATGCCGAGGCAGGTCTGCGTGAGGTCGTTGGTGCCGAAGCTGAAGAACTCGGCGGTCTGGGCGATCTCGTCGGCGGTCAGGGCGCCGCGCGGGATCTCGATCATGGTGCCGACGGAGTAGGCGATCTTCACCTTCTT
>CAIOKD010000120.1 GCA_903858835.1 uncultured Verrucomicrobiota bacterium | reverse complement strand
GCGGTGGAATCCCGTGGCGATGAGCTGGTCTCGCGTCGGATTCGGAAGCAGGTCGCCCGCCAGTTGCTCGAGCGTGAACTGGTCGAAGGGCATGTCGGCGTTCAGGGCGCGGATGACCCAGTCGCGCCAGGGCCAGATACTCCGAGTGCGGTCCTTTTCGTAACCGTTGGTGTCGGCGTATCGGGCGAGATCCATCCAGCGGCGGGCCCAGCGCTCGCCGTACCGTGGGGAGGCCAGCAGTTGATCCACCCAGCGTTCATAGGCCGCATCGCTCGGATCGTTCAGGAACTCCGCGATCTCGGCCGGCGTCGGAGGCAGGCCGGTCAAGTCGAGGGAAACCCTGCGGGCCAGGGTGTGGGGATCGGCGGCCTCGGAGGGCGAGAGCCCGCGGCGGCCCAATTGATGAAGGACGAACTGGTCGATCGGGTTGCGCGGCCACGGGGAGTTGCCTGTATCGGGAGGGGGTACCGATTTCGGACGCTGGAACGCCCAATGGGGGATGTATTCGGCGCCGGCGGCGATCCAGGCCTCCAGGGTCTTCTTCTCCGCCTCGGTGAGGGTCTGTCGGGTGCTCGGCGGAGGCATCACCTCGTCGGGATCCTTCGAGTGGATCCGCTTCGCCAATTCGCTCGACTCCGGTTTGCCCGGGACCAGGGCCACGGCTCCCGACTTGGCCGGCTGCACGGCCGAGTCGCGGACATCGAGTCGGAGGCCGCCCTTGCGTGCCAGGTCATCCGGGCCATGGCACTTGAAGCAATGCTGGGAAAGGATGGGACGAACCTCGGTGGTGAAGTCGGGGCCGGCCTGCGCGGGCAGGGCCAAGGCGACCCATCCCGCGGCCAGGGTGCGCACGGCCAGGGCGATCCACCCCATGAGGGGTCCAGGTGGGGACAATCGGCGATGTTCCACGGCTTTTCCGACGATGAAACCCGTCCCAAAAGTCAGGCCAGAATAAAGTTCTGACGTTCCCATGGCCGAATCGCCATCGATCCTGTCCCGGACCGATCCCGGGGTCGTGGGGCCTGGGACCTCGGCATCGGACCATCGGAGGCTGTTTTTGACCCGGAACCTCGGGTTGATGCAGGGTGCCTCCATGCCTGTGATGCGTGTCTTGTCCCTGCTCTTCGCCCTGGGTTGGTCTGCCTGGGCGGCATCGATCCCCGACTTCATCCAGTCCGCCCGGGATCGGCATGGGGCCGAGGGCGAGGCCGCCGCCCGTTTCCTGGCCGAACATATGACCGAGGCCGATCGATCGAAACTCTCCAACGACTTCCTGTGGGAGAACCTCGACCTGGCCTTGCGGGCCCGAAAGGAATTCCCATGGGCCGCCAAGGTGCCCGAGGCGGTGTTCCTCAACGACGTGCTGCCGTATGCGGTCTTCGACGAGCCTCGGGATCCATGGCGTGCCGAACTCCTGGGCCTGGCCCGCGACCTGGTAAAGGACGCCCGCACCGCCAGCGAGGCGGCCCAGGCGCTCAATCGGCAACTCTTCAAGGTCGTCAACGTCCACTACAACACCGGCCGCAAGCGCCCGAATCAAAGCCTCAAGGAATCCAAGGCCCTCGGGAAGGCCACCTGCACCGGCCTTTCGATCATCCTGGTGGAAGCCTGTCGGTCGATGGGCATTCCGGCTCGGGCGGTCGGCACCCCGATGTGGACCAACGAGCGGGGCAACCACACCTGGGTGGAGATCTGGGATGGCGACTGGCACTTTGCCGGAGCCGATGAATACGACGCGGCCGGCTTGGATCGCGGCTGGTTTGTTGGCGATGCCTCCAAGGCCCGCGCCAACGAGCCGCGCCATGCGATCTATGCGACCTCCTGGAAGCGCGATGGCGTGTCCTTCCCGATGGTCTGGGCCCGCGACAGCACCGACGTTGCGGCGGTCAACGTGACCGCCCGGTATGCCCGGGCCGACGCCACTCCGATCGAGATTGCGGCGCTCGGAGTGCGTCTTTGGGACCGCGCCGGCGGCACCCGGCTCTCGGCCAAGGTCTGCGTGCTCGATGGGGTGCGCCGCTCCTGTGCGCTGGCCGACACCAAGTCGGGCACGGCCGACCTGAACGACATGCCCCGCTTCAGCCTGGCCCCGGGAGCGCAGGGTTGGCTGCGCTTCACGGTGGGTTCCGAGGTGCGTGAGATGCCGTTCGGCCCGCTGGCGAAGGGAGACTCGACGGTGGATGCCCGATGGGCCGAATTGTCTCCGGCCTCGCCCACGGTGGACGCCCTGCGCGAATGGCTCGACCTGCCCGGCAACCGCCGACCGGCCGACGCCGAGGTGCTGTCCCGGGCCCTGTCCAAGGCCGAGGCCGAGCGGGTGTTGCCGATGATCGCGGCCGACCGCATGGCCGAATTGGCGTCCGAGCGGACGACCGAGATCGATAAGAAGGAACTGTCCCTGGAGGGCAAGACCCTCCGCTGGTTGGAGAAGGAGTTCGGCAAGGCTCCGGTCGGCCAGCGGAGCCTGTGGATCTCGATGCACGGCGGTGGCGGTGCCCCGAAGGCGGTGAACGACCAGCAATGGCAGAACCAGATCCGTCTGTATGAACCCGCCGAGGGCTTCTATGTCGCCCCGCGGGCTCCCACCGATACCTGGAACCTGTGGCATGAGGGCCACATCGATCCGATGTTTCAGCGGTTGATCGACGATTACGTCGCCGTCCGCGGGGTGAGCCCGGACCGTGTGTACCTGATGGGCTATTCGGCCGGCGGTGATGGTGTCTGGCAGTTGGCGCCCCGAATGGCCGATCGCTTCGCCGCCGCCTCGATGATGGCCGGTCATCCCAACGAGGCCTCCCTCCTGGGCCTTCGGAACCTGCCCTTCGCCATCTTCATGGGGGGCAACGACGCGGCCTACAACCGGAACCGCATCGCCGCCGAGCGGGGTGCCGAACTGGATCGGCTCGCCCGCGAGGATGCCGGCGGGTACGTGCACCAGGTGAAGATCTACGAGGGGCTCGGCCATTGGATGAACCGCAAGGATGCCGAGGGCGTTCCCTGGATGGCCGGGTTCGTCCGCAATGCCTGGCCCGCCAAGGTGGTCTGGCAGCAGGACGATGTGGTGCACCGCCGGTTCTACTGGCTCCAGGTGCCTGCCGGGGTCTCGATCGGCGACCGTGCCAAGATCGTCGCCCGGGTCCAGGGACAGGAGATCCAACTGGAGGGAGACCTGCCGGCCAGCCTGCGGCTGCGCCTCTCGGACCGGTTGCTGGACCTCGACCGGCCCGTCCGCGTGGTGGCCAATGGCAAGGAGTGGTTCTCGGGCAAGGCCACCCGCCAAGCCCGCGTGTTCCTGGCCTCGTTGCAGGAACGGGCCGACCCGACCTCCGCCGCGAGCACCTGGGTCGAGATGAAGTGACCGGGGCCGCCGCCTAGGTGCCCGACGGTCCTGGAATGGCGTTCACGAAGCGGCGCGGCAGTCGGCCGCGCAAGCCGGCCAGAAGGTCGTAGGTGACGGTGCCACGCAAAGCCGCCAGCTCCTGGACGGTGATGCGCTCGCCTCCCTGGCCGCCGAGCAGCACCGCCTCGTCGCCGATGCGTGCCGCTGGCACGGCGGACAGGTCGATCATCAGCGCATCCATGGTCACCCCGCCCACCAGCGGGACCCGCTGTCCGTGCAGGAGCACCTGGCCCTGGTTGCGCAGGCGCGGGTAGCCATCGCCGTAGCCGATCGACAGCACGCCGATGCGGCAGGGGCGCTCGGCGCGCCATCGCATGCCGTAGCCCACGGTGTCTCCCGGTTCGAGTTCCTGGATCGCGGTGATCCGGGCCTTGAGCGACAGCACGGGCGCGATGCCTTCGATGCGCCGACAGACCTCCGACGGATACACGCCCTGGGCCAGCAGGCCGACCCGGACCCGGTTGAAATGGGCATCGGGCAGGTCCAGGACTCCCCCCGAGTTGCAGTGATGGATCCACCGGGGGCGGATGCCTTCGGCGGCGAGGCTCCCGAGCACCGCTTCGAAACGCGCGGACTGGGTGCGGGCGAACCCCTTGTCGAGTTCGTCGCTCTGGGCAAAGTGGCTGAGCGCTCCGCGGAACTCCAGGCCCGGCAATTCGCGCAGGCGTCGCGCCCAGGTGCGGGCCTCGCGCCACGTGAACCCGAAACGATTCATGCCGGTGTTGATCTTCAGGTGGACGGGCACGGGCCGGTGGCGCTCGACGCCCGCCCGCGAGAAGGCCTCGGCCATCGTGAGGGATCCGACGCAGGGTTCGAGGTCCAGTTCGAGGACCTCGGGTACCTCGTCGGCGAGACGTTCTCCCAAGAGCAGGATCGGGGCGGAGATGCCGGCCTCCCGCAGTTCCTCGGCCTCACCGAGGGTGAACACCGCCAGCGAATCGGCGGGGCCTGCCAGGGCCACCCGGGCGGCCTCGACGGCGCCGAGTCCGTAGGCGTTGTCCTTGGCGACGAACATCAGGCTCACCGGGGGCGGCACCTCCCGACGGATCAGTGCCCAATTGCGGGCCAGTTGCGCGAGGTCCACCTCGACCCACGCGGAACGAGAACGGCGGTCGGTGGGCTTCATGGGTTGCCTGGGGGCCACAGGGATCGGCCGACGTCGGTGCGGTAATAGCTGCCGAGGGATCGGATCCGTCGGATGTCGGCGTAGGCTTGGGCGATGGCCTCGTCCATGGAACCGGCCAGTGCCGTGATGTCGGCGATGCGGTGTCCGGTCGCCTCGAGGCCTCCCAGCGGCGACTCGGCCACCTCCTGCCACCAGACCTCACCCGTGAACGAGCCCTCGACCGTCACGGGTACCCTCGGACCGCTGAGCTGCGTGAAAGGGTACCCGTAGCCGGCTAGCGTTAGGTTGCAACCGAACTCGCGCCCGGTCCGCCATCGTGGAACCAGCGGCAGGCCGAGCGCGCACCGCCCGAAGGTCTCCAAGGGATTCTCCAGCATCGAAGCGATCATCGGGCCGCTGGTGACGCCCAGGCGCACGTTGTACTCGAGCACGTGCCAGCGCTCTTCATGACGGATGGCCGTGACCTGGACGGGCCCGCGGAATCCGACCTCGCGGAACCATGGGAGCAGGGGATGCAGGAGTTCCCGCGCCAGCCCGTACCGGTCGCCAGGATCGCGTTCCACGAGGCCACCCAGGGGCGCACCGGCGACGATGCCCAGGTTCCCATCGAAGGCCCGCTTGTATTCCTGGTTGGTGACCAGGGAGTGGATTCGGCCATCGCTGACCAGCGCGATGTGACCGGCCTCGCGACGTCCGAGGTATTCCTGGAGGAAGATGCCCTCGGCGTCGTCGATGCGCGGCAGCCAGGCGAGCGTGTCTTCCGGCGTCTCACACACGATGGTGTGGATCGGGCTGGTGGGAGAACACAGGGGATTCTTCACCACGAAAGGGCGACCCTCGCGCCGCACCAGGGCCTCGGCTTCGGCCCGTGTCGGGATCAGGTGGGACCGTGGGAACGGGATGCCGGCGTGGCGGCAGAGTTCGCGGGCGAAATCGCGCTCACGTTCCAGGCGCAGTCCCTCGCCCGTCGGACAGAGGATGGGGATGCCCAGGTCCAGCAGTTCCTGCGTCCAAGGACGGAGCGCCCACTCGAGCGACATCGGGATCAGGAAGTCGGGGCGGTGGTCCCGGAATCCGGGGCAGGGGTTGGGCACGTCGACGCTGGAGGTGCAGGAGCCCTCCTGCAGGGGGCCGTAGTGGGCGTAGTCCCGCGTCAGATAGGCCGAGACCTCGGCACCGTCTCGGCGGAGGTGGCGCAGGAGCGCCTGGGTGAATGCTCCCACCCCCAGCAGGGCCACCCGCCGGAAAATCGGTTCTCTCGCGTCCATGCCTTCGATCTAAAGACCCAACGGTTCGGTGCCTCAACCCGCTTGAAAAGCAGGAAGATGGCCGGAGTGTCGTTTTTCGTGCGCTGCCGCATTGGGAACACGGGGCGGGGCACCGCAACGTTGACGGGGCGGCTCCGATTGCGTCTCTTTGAGCAAGCCCTCCCTTCCGGACATGAATCGCCTTTCCTATCGCTCGAACCACCAACGCGCGGGATTCACCCTCATCGAGTTGTTGGTCGTCATCGCCATCATCGCCATCCTGGCCGGGATGCTCTTGCCGGCCCTCGCGCGGGCGAAGAGCAAGTCGCTCACGATCAGTTGCAACAACAACCAGCGGCAGATGGGCTTGGGCATGCACATGTATGCCGACGACAACCGCGACAATTACCCAATATACAACGATTGGGGTACTTTGGGGGGCAAGAAGGGCGTGATGTCCCTGCATGGTGGGTTGACGGGTGCCACCAACCGTCCCCTGAACATCTACGTCCCGGCCTTTGCGGCGTTCCAATGCCCTGCCGACAAGGGGGACTCCCTCTGGAAGAGCACGTTTCCGAAGGGCACGCGGACCTGCTACGACGCCTGGGGCAACAGCTACCTGACCGTGTGGTCTGTGGAGACCTTGCGGGTGAGGCATGTCACCGGGGATTCCGCTCGCCAGGGAAGTCCGGAAGGGCGGCCGATCAAGACGAGCGAGATCGCGCTGGGTCCGTCCAACAAGTTGATCCAGGGCGATTGGCCCTGGTGGGCCGATCGCGACAAGAACGACATCGCCAGCCAGTGGCACAACGTGAAGGGGCAGTACCGCTTCAACGTGCTCTGGGGCGATGGTCACACCGACTTCTTCCGCTTCCCGAAGGAAGCCTCCCAGTGGAACTACACCGGCCCTGCGCCGGATCCGAACTTTACCTGGTGGTAATCGGGCTCCGCGGACCCGGGCTTCACTCGCAGGGAAGCTCGGGGAAGTAGATGCTTTCGCGCTGCGCGCGAGGGGATTGGTGGTGATCGCTTCCAGAGCTCGTTCCAGCCCGGGTCCGCTCCGCTGCGGTTTTGTCCGAAGGGGTCGGTCCCACATATTTACACTCCGCGGGCCCGGGCCGTTGCTCGCAGGGAACCTCTGGCAAGGATCGGCTTTCGCGCTGTGCGCGAGGGGGAGGGTTTGATCGGTTCCAGAGCGAGCGCTGGTCCGGGTCCGCTCCGCTGCGGTTTTTGGGGCTCCGCGGGGCGGGGTCGGCTGCGCTGGCAGGGGCATTGAATTCGGTTTCTTGGAGCCCGCCTCAGGGCGAAGCCTGTCGACTACCCGACGCTTTCCTTGACCAACACCCATCGAAAAATTGACGGAGGGTTTTTTCTTAACTAAAGAAAAACTTATCGAAGAAATAAGAATAACTTCGATTCGTAGTTGAACCCAATCGCTGATGCACATGAGAAAAAAACCGTCCCGCCGTTTCCCCATCACCGCCGGAGCCTGCGCCTTGATAGGTGCGGTCTCGATGGCCGCCGCGCAGCCTGACGCCCCTGACCTGGCTCGGGTGCTTATCCGATACCGCCAAGCTCCGGGTGCCTCCCACCGAGAGCAGCTTTTGGCCCAGGGAGCCTCGATCGAGCGCTCCTTCCAACTCGTGCCCGCCTTCGCAGCCACCATCCCGACGGTCGCCCTCGAAGCCGTCGGCCGCCTGCCCGATGTGGAGGCGGTGGAAGCGGACCTCGAGGTGCAGGCGCTTGGCGAAATAGACGCCACCTGGGGCCTCGTCCGCATCGGATGCGGTCCGGTCCAGGCCGGAACCTATTCCGGGGCCGTGGGTCCTGTTCTGGGCACGGGAGTGCGCGTGGCCGTCGTGGATACGGGCATCGATTACCTGCATCCGGACCTGGCGGCCAACTTCGCCGGCGGGTACGACTTCGTGAACAACGATGCCGATCCGATGGACGACCATGGGCATGGTACCCATGTGTCGGGCACCATTGCCGCGGTGCGCAACGGGGCAGGGGTCCTTGGGGCGGCTCCGGAGGTCGATCTCTTCGCGCTCAAGGCCCTGGGATCCAACGGCAGTGGCAGTTGGAGCGGCATCCTCAGCGCCCTCGACTGGTGTGCGGCCAACCGGATCTCGGTGGCCAACTTCAGCCTCGGCAGCGCCACGTATCCTGGAACCACGGTGGAAGCAGGGTTCGACAATGCCGCCAAGGCCGGGGTTCTGCTCGTGGCCGCCGCCGGAAATTCGGGTGCGGGGACCGACACTGTGAATTATCCGGGCAAATTCGCCTCGGTCATCGCCGTGGCATCGACCACCAGCACCGATCAGGCCTCGTCGTTCTCGAGCACCGGTCCCGATGTCGAATTGGCGGCTCCCGGCTCCCTCATCTACTCGACCACGCTCGGCGGTGGGTACGGCACCCTGAGCGGTACCTCCATGGCCACACCGCATGTCGCAGGGGTGGCGGCCTTGGTGATCTCGGCGGGCATCGGTGATGCCAACGGAAACGGAGTCATCAACGACGAGGTCCGTTCGCTCCTGCAGGCCACGGCTCAAGACCTCGGCTTCACAGGTCGGGATCCTGTCTACGGCTTCGGCCTGGTGGACGCCGAAGCGGCCGTGGCTTCCGTCCATGGAACCCCCACCTCGCCGAACCCCGACCCGGTGTTCAATCCGCCGACCAATCTCCAGGCGACCGTCTCCAATCGCACGGTCTCCCTGGCCTGGACCGACAACTCCAATGTCGAGACGGGCTATGAGGTCCAGATCGGCCGATGGAAGGGGCGCAGTGTGAACTGGTCGGTCTGGAATGTGACTGGTGCCGACGTCGCCACCCTTGAAGGCTCTCTCGGTAAGGGTACCTACTCGTTCCGCGTGCGTGGCATGACCGGCAACCCGGTGACCTACACCGCCTTCTCGAACGAGGTGACGCTCACGCTTCGCTGATTCCGCCTGCGAGGGTCGGGTCTCCGTGGCCGGCGCGGGGATCCGACCCTTTTTGACTCGATGGCCCCCGCCTCGCCCCAGCCGCTCCTCAGTGGC
>CAIOKD010000119.1 GCA_903858835.1 uncultured Verrucomicrobiota bacterium | reverse complement strand
GATGCGGCGTTCCTTCAGAACGCGCCGCATGCCTGTCGGCAAACCCGGGGTTTCACCCCGGGCTGGTATGCGGTGCCCCTTTGGGGCACTCCCCACCAACGCCGAGGCCACCAGAATATCCAACCCATCTTCATGTCCACGCCCCACGAGGCCGATCCCACCGCAACCGTTTTTCGCCTCAGCTCCGACCACGCCAAATCCGCTGGTCGGCGCTCCATCGATTTTCCATGTCATCCGCTACGGGATGTTCTTGGCATGGAATCTGACCATGGGTACCTGCGGCTGACTCCTGAAGGCCTCACTCCTTACGCGGGGATTTGGGGGTCACCGATCCGTCCGGATGTTTTTCGACCCGCACTTCGGGCCGACGCGGCAGAAGCCGCCCCAACGCATAGCGCCCCTTAACGTCACTTTTCAGCGTCGCAGTCATCGGGCGATGGCGGGTGACGTGGAGTCGTTGGAAATCGCCGGAGGCAGAATCTCGAGGATGTCGGCCAAAGGGTTCCCCTGGGGATCCGAGAGGGTATTGCGGCGGCCGTAGAGGGTCACAGGCCCCTTCAAGCTCAAGGCTCCCCAGATGCGCTCGTCACCATCGGTGCGAAAAAAGGCCGAAGGGCTGCTTCGATAGGCGATGCCCCAGGCATTGAGGATGCCGCCAAGCGGACGCTCTCCCGCCAATATCAGGCCACGCCACGGCTCGGGAAATCGATCGAGATGAACCCGGGTGGCCCCGAACTCGACCGGGCGCCCGGAGTGCTCCAACAGAAGCCCCACCATGCGGCGATAGATCCCATCCTGGACGCCGGTGGCCCAGGTTCGAAGGCGGATGGCATCGCCATGGTGGGCCTCGAGGGTGCGGGTCATGTCGCGGTCATGCACCAATAGGCCACGGTAGGGCTCGGGAATCTCGGAGCCGGCCACGACCTCGAGTCGAGGCAATGAATGCCGGGCATCGCCGTAGATCTCCCTCAACGGCTGCAGCAGATCCGATTCCGTGGGGTCAGGGCTCATCGGGGCTGTCTTGGAAGCATTCATCTCCGACGCCAGAGGTCCGGAAATCCTTCAGACTTCGCGGCTTCAGCGTTTCTCCAATTCAGCGATCCGGGCCGTGATTTTGCGGATCATGAACTTCTGCAGCGGCTGCTTCTTGGGGTCGGCCGTGGCGAGCGCGGCCTCGATCTTGGCCAACTGGGCCTTGAGTCCGGCGGCATCCTTCTCGGACTGGATGGCCGCGGTGATCTGGCGCGCCACAGGCTTTTGCTCGGGCGATAGACCCACCAGGTCCGGATCCTCTCCAGCGCCTCCGGTACCGGCTTTGCGGGTGTACACGGCCACGGCCCGGTTCTCTTTCTTGAAGTACTGGCCCATCACTCGCCTGACGTCGGCGGCGGTGACGGCCTGGATCTTGGCGCCGGCCGTGTTGACCTCGCGCCAATCGCCCAACCCTTCGTTGAAGATGAGCTGAAAGAGGATCGGGGTGTTCGCGGACAGCTTGCGGTATTCGGCGGCGGCGAAGTTGTTCTTCACCTTCTGCAATTCCTCGGCGGGGACGTCTTCGGACTGCAGGCGGACCAATTCCTTCTCGATGGTCTTTTCGACCTCTTCCGGCGTGTGTCCTTCCTTCACCTCTGCCGAAATATTGAAGACCCCGGCCCACTTCCGGGAGTCTTGCTGGGCCGACACGTCGGTGGCCACCTGCGAACCGAGCACCAATCCCTTGTGCAGTCGGCCGGTGCGCCCCAGCAGGAGCTGCTGGACCACTTCGAGGGCATAGCTGTCTTTGTGCCCGAAGCCCACGGTCCTCCACAGGATGTCGACCTGGGGATTGGTCTCGGCCTCGGCGTAATAGCGCTTTTCGCCCAGCGACGGGATTTCGAGCGTGGTGACCTCGGGCGGCGGCTGGCTGCCCCGGGGAATGCGGCCGAAATAGCGCTCGGCCATCGGCACCGCCTCGGCCGACTTGAAGTCGCCCACCAGGATCAGCGTGAGGTTCTGAGGCTGGTAATAGAGGGCGTAGAACTCGTCGGCCTGCTTCTTGGAGATGGCCGGAATGTCGCTGGGCCACCCGATCACCGGCCAATGGTAGGGATGGGCGTCCCAGAACAGCGCGTTGAATTGCTCGGCGAACTTGCCGATGGGGGTCGATTCGGTGCGCATCCGGCGTTCCTCGAACACGACGTCGCGCTCGGCATAGAACTCGCGGAAGACCGGCCGGAGCAGGCGCTCGCTCTCCATCCACATCCAGAGCTCGAGCTTGTTGGCCGGCACGGTGATGAAATAGGCCGTCATGTCCTCGGACGTGAAGGCGTTCATGCCGGAGGCACCGGCGGTGGTGTACACGCGGTCGAACTCGTTCTTCACCAGGACTTCGCGCTGGGCATCGATCAGCTTCTTGAACTGGGCCTCAAGTTCGCGGTGGCGCGGGCTCTTGGACTCGGGGCTGGTGATGTCGGTGACGTCACCCCGACGCAGGGCAGCCCGGAGTTTGGATTCCTCGACCCGGATCTCTTCGCGGAGCCGCTCCTGCTGCTCCATGATTTCGCGGTCCTTGTTCGCATCCTTGGTGCCCAGGGTCGGGGTGCCCTTGAACATCATGTGTTCGAAGAGGTGGGCGATGCCGGTCATGCCGGGCTTTTCGTTCGATGATCCCACATGGGCGACCCATCCGCCGGAGATGCGTGGTTCCCCGGAGCGCTCCACCATGAGCAGCTTCATGCCGTTGGAGAGGGTCTTCTCGAGGACCGGGATCTGTTGGGCCCAGGAAACCGCGGTCATCCCGATCGCCAGGATCACGCCTGCGAGCCCCCTGCTCCACCGCTCGGATCCGGACTTCAACGTCATCGCCATCACAGTCCCCAAGGAAGCAGCGCCCGCCCCCCGAGGCAACGGCAGAGATGTCGGCGGCGGCGGGGAGCGGCGAGGCGATTCCCAAAAGACACCGATCGCGGCGTGAATGGGCTCGGGGCACCCGACGTCTTTCAATGATCGCGGCGAGCATGGCTTGCCAGAGCCGAACCACCGATGAAGCCCCCCGACCTCGATTTGGAAACCGGCCTGCCGGTTCCCTGGCGAGCACGAGCCGAGCTTTTCGGGGCGGGCGCCGAGGCTCGGCCCGGGTTTGGGACTTCCGTTCCTCAAACGGTGCAGCAATCCTCACCCCCAGTTCCGGCACCCCTGCGTCAGTCGGGTGCGGCTACGGTGAACGCCACCCCAGCGCCATCTCGAATCCGGGTCACGGTTGACGGAAAAGGTTTCCGCCTTGGACCCGCCAAATTCCATGCCAAGGGGGTCACCTACGGTCCGCTGCCTCCGGGCGCCGATGGCGTCCCCTTCGCCGCTCCCGAGGCCACACGGAAAGACTTCGCCCAAATCCTGGAGCTGGGGGCCAATCTGCTGCGGGTCTACCACGTGCCACCTCGCTGGTTCTTGGACCTCGCCCATGAGCACGGCCTGAAGCTCCTGGTGGATGTCGCCTGGAACCGTCACCAGTGCTTCCTCGACTCGACGGAGGCGCGTGAAGAAACGCTGGAGAGAGTGCGGGAAGCCGCCCGTCGTTGCGCCGGGCACCCGGCGGTCTTCGCGCTAAGCGTGGCCAACGAGATCCCGGCCGACATCGTCCGCTGGAGCGGCGCCGATGCGGTCACGGCGTTCCTCGACGAGTTGATCCGCGGCGCCAAAGCCGAAGATCCCGAGTTGCTCTGCACGTTCGGCAATTTTCCCACCACCGAGTTCCTGCAGGCCAAGACGGCCGATTTCCTGTGCTTCAACGTCTACCTGCACGACCGCCAACCGTTCGACAACTATCTGGCGCGATTGCAGATGCTCTCCGATACCCGGCCGCTGATGCTCGGAGAGATCGGGATCGACACGATCCGCGAGGGTGAAGCGCGCCAGTCGGAGGTGCTCCACTGGAAGATCGAGAGCGCCTTCCGCAGCGGATGCGCCGGGGTGGTGGTTTATTCCTTCACCGACCAATGGTGGCATTGCGGAAGGATCGTCGAGGATTGGGCCTTCGGGCTGACCCGTTCCGACCGGACCCCGAAGCCGGCGTTCGAGACGGTGCGCCGGCAATTCGGCATCGCCCCCTATTTCCCGCTTCCGGCCACTCCCAAGGTATCGGTGGTGATCGCCAGCTACAACGGGGCCACCACGCTCAAGACCTGCCTGCAGTCGCTGGAGCACCTGAATTATCCCGATTACGAGGTCATCCTCGTGGACGACGGTTCGACCGACGCCACGCCGTCCATCGCGGCGCT
>CAIOKD010000118.1 GCA_903858835.1 uncultured Verrucomicrobiota bacterium | reverse complement strand
GCCTCGGCTACACGGTGATGAGCAAGCGCAAGCTGCTGCAGTTGGTCGAGGAAGGCCTCGTGACCGGTTGGGACGACCCGCGCATGCCGACCCTCAGCGGTCTGCGCCGACGGGGCGTCCGGCCCGAGGCGCTGCGTGCCTTTGCCGCCGCCATCGGCGTGACCAAGTACCACGGCCTCACCGAGGTGTCGGTCTTCGAGGGTTGCATCCGCGATGACCTGAACCTGGTGGCGCTGCGCCGCTTGGCCGTGCTGCGGCCCATCAAGGTGGTGCTGACCAACATCCCCGAGGGGGAGACCCACGGGTTCGACGCGGTCAACAACCCGTCCCAGCCCGAGCTGGGCACCCGCAAGATCGCCTTCACCCGCGAGCTGTGGATCGAGTCCGACGACTTCATGGAGGTGCCGCCGCCGAAGTATTTCCGGCTGCGCCCGGGCGGCGAGGTGCGCCTCAAGTACGCCTGCATCATCCGCTGCGACGAGGTCATCAAGGATGCCTCGGGCGCGGTGGTCGAATTGCGTTGTACCGCCGATCTCGAGACCCGCAGTGGCGGAGCCAACGCCGCGAAGAAGGTGAAGGGAACCATCCATTGGGTCAGCGCCGCCCACGCCATCCGCGCCGAGGTGCGCCTCTACGACCGGTTGTTCACCGAAGAGGAGCCCGAGGCCGAGGGGCGCGACTTCAAGTCGGTGCTCAACCCCGAGAGCGCGGTCACCGTGCAGGCCTGGCTGGAAGCGTCGCTGGCCGAGGCCCGTCAGACCGACCGCTTCCAGTTCGAGCGCCTGGGATATTTCACGCTGGATGTGCCGTATTCGCCGACCGGCGTGGCCCCGGCCTCGGTGCCGCTGATCTTCAACCGGACCCTGGGCCTGAAAGACAGTTGGGCCAAGGAGATGGCCAAGAAGTAGCCGGCCTCGGGCCGACCTCGTTCCCCTGCGTCCATGGACCCGGATCTCGCCTCATCCAAAGCCTGGGAGCTCCTCCGGCGCAGCCTGTCGCGGGATCGCTTGGCCCATGGATACCTGTTCATCGGTGACGACCTCGACTCGCTGGAGGCCGGGGCCGAGGCCTTGGCCCAGACACTGAACTGCGCGTCGCCCCTCGAGAGATCCCCGGGTGGCACGCCGCTGGCGCCCTGCGGCGTCTGTGCCAACTGCCGTCGCATCGCCGACCGCAACCATGCCGATGTCACCTGGGTGCGGCCCGAGAACAAGTCCCGGCAGATCAGCGCCGACCAGACCCGCGAGATTGTTCGCACCATCACCCTCAAGCCCATGCAGGGGATCCACAAGATCGTGGTCTTCGCCGGGGCCGACCGGATGAACACGGCGGCGGCCAACATCTTCCTGAAGACTCTCGAGGAACCGCCACCGGGCTCGGTGCTGATCCTGCTGACCACCGAGCCGAGCCGGTTGCTGGAGACCATCCTGTCGCGTTGCCAGCGGGTGAGCTTCGGGGTGAGGCCCTTCCGGGTGAGTCCCGAGGTGAGCCGTTGGATCACCGAATTCGCTCGCAGGGCGGCCCCCGGTTCGACCGGGGTCCTCGCGCGGTACCAACTCCTGGGCACCTTGCTCGATTCGTTGGCGGCGTCCCGCGAATCAATCGAGGAACGGCTGACCTCGACCTCTCCGCTGGCCAAGTATCCCGATGCCACGCCCGCCCAGAAGGAGCAGTGGGAGGATGCCCTGACAGCCGCCATCGAGGCCGAATACCGTCGTTGCCGGGGTGAATACCTGGCGGGCCTTCAGGCCTGGTTGAGGGACGTGTGGCTCAAGGTGTGCGGCGTGGCCGGTGAATCGGCCTTCTTCCCCACGCTGGCATCGGCCACCGAGGCGGTCGCGGCGCGCCTCAAGCTCGATCAGGCCCAAAACAACCTTGAGCACTGGGAAGGCACCCAGCGCCTGCTCCACACCAATGTCCAGGAGAACCTGGCCCTGGAAGTCGGCCTGCTGAGGTTGAACCTGTGAACGCCCCCGGATCCACCAGCCTGGTCGCGGGACCCGGAGCCCTTCGGTTCTTCGCGCTGATCTTCGGCTCATTCCTCGGGGTGTGCATCCTGAAGTGGGGCAACCCTGTCATCCTCGAGGCGCAGATCCCCATGCCCCGCGATGCCGCCGAATGGCTGCAGCAGCCGTGGCCCTCGCGCTTGGCTGCGCCGGTGCTGATGGTGCTGGCCGTGGTCGGGGTGATGGCCTCCAAGCCCATGGACCTCTTCCGGGAGCGTCGGGTCCCGGCCGCATTGCTCGTGCTTCCGGTGCTCTGGTTGGGTTGGCAATGGCTGTCGGCGGGCCGGTCCATCGATCCGGTGCTCACCGGGTGGACGCTGCCGCAGTTGACCGGTTGCCTGGTCTGCTATGGCCTCGGGCTGCTGGTGCTGGGGCCGGCCCTGCGGACCGGATGGTTCTGGGCCGGCCTCATCGCCGGCCTCGGCCTGTGCCTCAACAAGGCCGCCCAGCAACACCTCTTCGAACTCCGCCAAGACTACCAGGTCCTCGTCGAAGGCGAGGCCACCGGATGGACCAACTTCACGGCCGCATCGCTGGCGGAGATGAAGGCGAACCTGCTGATCGTCCGCACCAATGGGGTGGACATCGCCAACCCGGCCATCCTCGACAAGATGCGCCGGGCGCGGGTCAACGGCACGATGGTGTACCCCAATGCGCTTGCCGGCATGCTGCTGCTCCTGTTGCCGGCCTCGCTGGCGGTGCTGGCCGCGGTTTCGGCCTCGCTCAAGGTCTCGGTCCGACGGTTGTTGCTCGGGAGCTTCGGGATGCTCGGAGTGCTGTGCCTCTACTGGACCGGTTCGAAGGCGGGTTGGTTGGTGGCCCTCGGGGTCGGTGCGGTGGCTCTGTTGCTGCGGCCCGGATCGGTCCGGCGCAAGGCCGCCCTGGTGGCCCTGTTGCTGGCGGGCGGACTGGGGCTCTTCGGCCTTCGGTTTGCCGGCTATTTCGCCAAGGGGGCCACCAGTGCCGTGGCCCGCGCCGATTACTGGAAGGCCGCCCTCGAGAATGCCCGCCAGCGTCCGGTCTGGGGCAGCGGTCCGGGCACCTTCCAACGCCCGTACGCCCGACTGAAGGCGCCGGAGTCGGAGATGGCCCGGTTGGTCCACAACGATTTCCTGGAGCAGGCCACCGACTCGGGTTGGCCGGGCTTCGCCCTGTACACGGCCTGGATCGGGGCGCTGCTGTGGACGCTGGGGCGCCATGTCTCCGGCGGGGGCGGATCGATCGGCCTGGCGGGAGAGGCCTGGCCCGAGACCGATCGGCGGCGCCTCGAATGGGCCGTGTTCCTGGGCCTGTTCGGGTGGTTCGCCCACGGGATGGCCGAGTTCGGCCTCTACATTCCCGCTTCGGCCTGGACCGCATTCACGCTGGCGGGCGCTCTGTTGGCCGGGGTGCTGCCGAGGAGGACAGTCTCGGTTTAAGCGCGATCACCGGAGTTGCTGGTGCTCGGCGTACAGGGCCACCAGGGCCATGAAGACCACCACCGCCAGCACCGCGAAGAAGATCTTGAGGAAGCTGTAGGGACGTTCGCCGGCGATGGTCCCGGTGTAGCCGTTGATCACCACCTGATAGCTCTTGCGGCCGTAGTCGTAGGTCAGCAACCACACGGGCACGAGGATGTGCTTGAAGGTCTGGGCGCTCCAAGCGATCGACACCTGGAGGTTCATGTGGGTGTCGCCGGGCACCTCTCGGGCACACATCGAGCGGACCTGGTCGGCCATGCCCTGGCGGGCGGCGGTGGCCGCGCCCACGAGGTCGATCTGGTAACGTTCCACGGTCCAGCCGGCCAAGAACCCGTCGTGGTAGGGAACCAACTCGGCCGTGGGAAACGGCTCGATCTTCCGCAGCAGGTCCGCTTTCACGCCCTTCGAGGCGGACACCAGCTCATCATCGAAGAAATGCGAGACCGACCCCGAACTCGGCACCCAGCGCGTGTGCCGGACCTGACGGGTCTGGGTGCGGCCGTTGGCATCGGTGTAGGTCTCGGTCGTGTAGTAGTGGTAGCCGCTGAGGGCCGTCCAATCGGCCTCGGCCCGGGCGTCGAACGTCCAGTAGGGCAGGTACACGCCGTGCACCGTGTCGGTCAGCGCCTTCTGGCCCAGGTTCGAAGGGGCGAACCACCGGCCCGAGTACCACTTGCGGATGCTCTCGCGGATCCTGGTTTCGTCGATGCGCAGGGGCAGCAGGCTCTCCGGCCGGATCGATTGCTGGAGTTCCTGGTAGGGAACCAGGGCGGCGGATCCGCAGAAGTCGCAGCGCTTCGCGGCCTCCCGGGCCTCGAAGACTGAGATGGCGTTGCAGCTCTGGCAGCGGACCGATCCCGATTCGGGACTCCAGCCCCGCGCCGAATCGGGCAATCGCTGCAGCGCCTCGGCCAGGTCGTGCTCGCGCACGGTCTCGTCGCGCACGAGCGTTTTCGGATCCTGGGGGGCGGCCGTGCCGCAATAGTCGCAGACCAGCGTCTTGGCGGAAGGGTTCCAGGTGGTCTCGGCACCACAGGCCGCACAGTGGAACTTGCCCCGGGCCTGACGCTCTTCGCCGCCCAGGATCGGAGGCGCCGGGATCGGAGGCGGGACGGAGTCGGCGGTCACGGCGGTGGCTTCGTTCCAGGTCGGAGGTCGTGATCCCAGGTTCCGGCGTGCGGGAGACCTACCTGGGATGGGCGGCCAACCAACCGCGGATGGCCGTCGCCTGGGGATGGCTGGGTTCGAGGGCCAGCACCGACTCGTAATGGGTGCGTGCCTTGGCCGGGTCGTCGAGTTCGCCCGCGTAGAGGCTGGCCGCGGCGAGGTGGGAGGCCGTGTCGGTGGGCTTGGCGGCCAGGTACAGTTCGATCTGCTCCACCGCGTCCTGCGGATATCGGGCGGCCTTGAGGGCGGAGGCGAAGTTCCGGCGGGTTTCGGCGTCGGAGGGCTTGAGCAGGATCGCATGCTCGCAGGCCAGCAGCGCCAGGCTCAGGTCGCCTTGGTCCATCGCGACCAGGCCGAGGTTGTGATAGGCCTCGTGGAACGCCGGGTCGGCCTCGGTCGCCCGGCGGTATTCTGCGGCGGCGGTGACCAGATCGCGGCGCTGGTGGGCGCTGACCCCTTGCTGGAAATGCCCCTCGGCCGCGGGCCGATTGCCAGCGGGGAGAGGCCCGACCGCCTTGCGGACGTAGCGGGGCGGGGCGGGGCGGCGCGGTGGGGCGATCTCGGTCCGGATTGCCGGTCGGTTCGCGGCAACCGGCGAGGTCGGCGGCTGAGGCGCGGTTCCCGCCGTCGCGGGGGGCGGCAGCGGGGTGGGCTTTTTCTTTGGCGCCGGCGTGGGGGGCTTCGCTGGCGCGGCTGGCGCGGCTGGCGCGGCCACGGAGGCGGGAGGGGCGTTGGTATCGGCGGATTTCCGGAACCACTGCACCGGATTGGCCCACTTGCCCGGAGTCACCCGCTGCCAGAGCGAGCGCTTGGCCGGTGCATTGGCCTCGTTGCCTCCGTTGGCGTCGGAAGGTTGGTCGGTGACGGGGGCGGCCTGGGATGAGCCGGGGCCCGGGGTGACCGCCGTGACCTGGGGCTCGGCAGGTTTCACCGGCTTGGCCGGGGCAGGAGCAGGTGCCGGGGGTGCGGGTGTTGCCGGCAGGTCATCCTGGGCCGGGCGCAGCGGCGGATCATCCTGCACGTTGACCACCTGAACCGGCGGTGGTGGCGCGATCTGCGGAGGCGGGGCCGTGACCACCGGGGGAGTCACCGGGGCCGCAGGAGCGGGCGCCACGGGGCGGGCGACCTCGGCCACGGCATTGGTGCGTGGGGCCGGAGCAGGTGGCCGGACTGACTTTTGGGGCGGCGGCGGATTCGCCACTATCGCATTGGTGCCGGCCGCCGTTCCCGGGTTGGTTCCGGTAGTGGTCGGGGGCGCTTCCCACTGTCGGATCCATTCCTGGAGGAGGGTGCCTTGGGGTGCCGCTGGGTTGGCTGCCAACCACTGCCGATACTGGGCCGCGGCGGAGCGACGGTCTCCCTGCAGTTGGTGGGTCACCCCCAGGTTGAAGCGGGGAGTCGTGAAGGCCGGATCGAGGCTCAGGGCGTATTGGAAGCACTTGACGGCGTCATTGAATCGCCGCTTCCGCAGGAGCAGGACGCCCCGGGTATTCCAACCGTCGGCGCCCAAGGCTTGGGGCGGCTGGATGGCGGCCAGGGAACGCTCGGCGTCGTCCCAGCGGCCGGCCCGGAATTGCAATTGCGAGAGGGTTTCCAGGACGACCGGATCACCGGGATGAGCCAGCAGGTAGGCCCGCAGTCCCTTTTCGGCCTCCAGCCATTCGCCACGTTCGAGGTGCGTGACGGCCAGGTTGTGGGTGGCCTCGATGCGGTTGCGATCCACCTCGAGCGCCCTCAGGTAGGCACGGCGGGCGTCGTTGGTCCGCCCGGTGGCGTGGTAGGCGAGGCCCAGATGATTCAGCGCGGGGCCATTCTGCGGGAGGTCCTGTGCCGCCTTCTCCAGCATCGGAATGGCCTCGGCCGCCTTCCCGGCTTGCAGCAGACGATCGCCTTCGACCAGGGCGCGCTCGCCTGACGGACCGCATCCGGCCAGGAGCAGACCCAGGGCGGCGACGGTGCCTGTGGCCCAGGAAACGGGCGGGGTTGGGCGGTTCGGGGTCCCGGGGGCGTTCATCCGTGGTGATGGGGCTGGCTGGGCAGGTCGATGCATCCGATGGACGAGCAATGCCGGTGTTGGTGGGCGCGACAGGACTTGAACCTGCACGGCTTTCGCCAATGGATCCTAAGTCCATCGTGTCTGCCAATTCCACCACGCGCCCGACGCCGACATCAGCACTCCCTGACGGAAGTGCCTGCGCCCATTGCTATGCGGCCGGCCGTGCTTTGGCAAACACAGGCTCCGGCCGGGCGGGCTATTTCTTGAGGAGCGCGTACTCCATGGAGTCCACCAGCGCCTCGAGCGAGGCGGTGATGATGTTCTCGCTGACACCCACCGTGCCCCACTCGCGCTTGCCGTCGGTGCTCTGGATGAGCACCCGGGTCTTGGCCCCGGTGCCTGCCACCCCGTCGAGGATGCGCACCTTGTAGTCGGTCAGCGACAGCGAGCGGATCTTGGGGAACGACTTGGCCAGTGCGGATCGGAGCGCGCTGTCGAGGGCATTCACCGGGCCGTCGCCTTCGGCCACCGTGTGGTGCACCTGGTCTCCCACCCGCACCTTGACCGTGGCTTCGCAGACCGACTGCGGGCCATTGCCGCGCATCGACACATGGTAGCCATCGACCGTGAAGAGCAGTTCCGGGTTGTGGTCGAGAACCCCGCGGATCAGCAGCGCCAACGAAGCCTCGGCCGACTCGTACTCGTAGCCGGCATTCTCGCGCTCCTTGATCTTCGCGGTGATGGCCTGGGTCTCGGGCTGGTGGGCGTCGAGTTTGAAGCCCAGCTCGGCCGCCTTGACCAGGATGTTGGTCCGGCCGGACATGTCGCTGACGAGCACGCGACGATGATTGCCCACCGACTCCGGCGTGATGTGCTCGTAGCTGCGGGCCACGCGCTCGATGGCGTGCACGTGGATCCCGCCCTTGTGCGCGAAAGCCGTCTGGCCGACCCACGGTTGGCGCGGGTCGTGGCGCATGTTGGCGATGCCGTCCACGAACTCTGACAGTTCCTTGAGCTTGGGCAGTGACTTCGCGGGCACGCCTCGCAGACCCATCTTGAACTGGATGATGGGGATGACGCTGGTGAGGTTGCAGTTGCCGGTGCGCTCGCCGTAGCCATTCACGACGCCCTGGATCTGGGTCGCGCCCGCCTCCAGCGCCGCAATGCCGTTGGCCACGCCCAAGCCGCAGTCGTTGTGGGTGTGGATGCCGAGCGGGGTGGTGAGCTTGCCCTTGGCGAAGGCGGTGATCCGAGCGATCTCCGACGGCAGGCAGCCGCCGTTGGTGTCGCAGAGGCAGATGACATCGGCGCCGGCCTGCTCGGCGGCCTGCCAAGTGGCCAGAGCGTACTCGGGCTGGTCCTTGAACCCATCGAAGCTGTGCTCGGCGTCGTATACCACGGTCTTCCCGTGGTCCTTGAGGAAGCGGATCGTATCGCCGATCATGCCGAGGTTCTCCTCGGGCTTGGCGCGGAGCACCTCGGTGACGTGCAGGAGCCACGTCTTGCCCACGATGGTGATCACCGGCGTCTCCGCATCCAGAAGCATGCGGATCTGCTCATCGTTCTCGACGGACACGCCCTTGCGGCGAGTGAAGCCGAAGCTGGCAATGCGGGCGCTCTTCCACTTGCGGCGCGCGGCCTGCTTGAAGAACTCCAGGTCCTTCGGATTGGAACCCGGCCAACCACCCTCGATGGTGTGGACCCCGAACTGATCGAGCCGCTCGGCGATCCGCAGCTTGTCGGCGAGCGAGAAATTGATGCCCTCGCCCTGGGAACCGTCCCGGAGCGTGGTGTCGTAGATTTCGATCTGCGTTGGCTTCATGAATGGGGTCTCGGTCGTCGGTCTCGGTCGTGTCCTGAATTCGGGCCTGAAGTCGGGTGGGGTGGGAATCAAAAAACCCCGTTCCGGCGTGCGGAACGGGGTTTCTTCCCAGGCGTTCAACAGTGCCGGCATCGGGATCGTCCCGGAATCATCCGGATTCCGATCCGTCCGATCATCCCGATCGCCTGAATGGAGGCTTCAACACGCATGGCACTTCGATCCTCAACAAATGCCAGACCCCGCCCCGCCACGCAAGGCGCGGATTAGGCTGGCGATGTGGGCGAATTGCGGACGGATTGAGGTCCAGGTGGGGATCCGAGTGGTGGGGCGGATACACGAGGTGGGCGTTTGCAGCGCCCACGGCGGGCGGTGGCAACTCCGCGGCTAAGGGCCGGGCGCAGTGTCAGCGACGGTCACACCGGTACCTCCGGACGACAGCGTGGGTTCTGGGCCCTGGGTGTTGCCCGCGTCGCCGGCGGGTTGACCCCGGGAGGTTCGGCACGTTTGGAGACCCGCGTGCAGTGCAGCGGAAGGTGAATCGCGATGGAGACCATCACTTACAGGCGGTGTTCGAGCGGCATGCATCCCGGACGGGAACGTTCTCCGTCAGCAGCCCCAGCCTGACCTTGTTCCGTTCCGGCACACTGCCGGCGAACAGGTGAAGTCCGTGTCGGTGTTTGGGAAGTGCCACATGTGCGGCGACCTGGGCCCGGAATCGGCCCTGGCGATCCCGCAAAAGCCACCGCCCGTGATGGTTCTCCCCCACGACAAGCCCCATGCCACCGCCTCGACCTACCCCCCTTCGCCGCCACGAACTTCCTGGACCGCCACTACGTGAAGCCTCTGGAGAATGCCGCCGGCCACCGGTGGGTGCGGCGGAAATCATCAATTCTCCAAAAATGAGTGCATCAGAAAATGGTTAAAATAACGCAAATAAACGACCAAAAAACGGCAAAAACCTAGTTTCGCGGATCGAATTGCCAGAAAAAAGATGCCTAAAAAATTAAAATAGTTGACTATATCGAAGTCTGATCTTAGAAAATGACTAATCACCGATGAGAAGGCTGACCCAACCGTGGAATCTGCGCCGACGTTTCGGTAGTCAGCCCGTGGGGAATGCTGCTAACTCGACGTGGCCCGAGGCAGGCATCGCCGCCCGGCTGATCCCAACCCAACCATCGCGATGGACCTATCGAGTGTCTGGTCACTCCCGCTGCCGACCTGCCGACCTGCCGAATTTGGTCGCGAACGACCACTGGGGTGTCGGCTCGCGCAACCTCCTCCAGCCCCAACTCTAAGTATCGCCTCAACCATCAACTCAAAGGTCG
>CAIOKD010000117.1 GCA_903858835.1 uncultured Verrucomicrobiota bacterium | reverse complement strand
CGCGAAAACGGGATCACCGCCGAGATCGTGGAACGACGGATGATGCCGCATGGCGACCTGGCTTCGCCGGTGCTCGGAACGACGACCAACGGCTTGATCCCGGTGGTCGAGTACCGCACCGCGACGCAGCGCGTCCATGTCCGCACCCGCGAACTGCCTCCCGAGGTGCATGGAGCCGACGGCATCGAGCGCCAGTTCGACGACGAGCTTCGGGGGGTGCCCGGACAGTCGGTCCTCCGGCGCGGCAAGGGTCGTGAACTGGCCGGCAGCCGGGAACTGGACCTCGCACCCCAACCCGGGGCCAACGTGCGGCTCACGATCGACGCGAACCTACAGTACGTGGCCGAGAACGCACTCCGTCACGGGATGTCGCGCCTGAAGCCCAACTGGATGTCGGCCGTCCTGGTGCGTCCTTCGACCGGAGAAGTGCTCGCCCTGGCCAACGCCACCGACCCTGACTATGAGCCGGCCCGCCAGCCCGGGACCCCCAGGCTCTCTTCCAGCCCCCGAAAGCCCCTCCGGCGCAACCACGCGGTCTCCGAACTGGTCGAGCCCGGCTCCACCTTCAAGCTCGTCACCTATTCCGCGGCGTTCGAGGCGCTTCCCGGGCGCAACCTGACCCCGGCCTCCCGCATCGACTGCGAGGGCGGTTCCTGGCACCCGCCCGCAGGGCGACGCAAGGCCATCGCCGACGCCCGTGGCCACAAGCTCCACAACGTCACGATCGAGGAGGCGTTCGCCGCCTCATCCAACGTCGGAGCCGCCAAACTGGGGTACGCGCTCTGGGATCCCGCGGCAGCACCCCGGGGCACCGCATTGGTCAAATACGCCGATGCCTACGGATTCCTGCGACGCACCGGTATCCTGTGCGGGGGCGAACCGAATCCACGCATCCCGGCCTGGGACGGACTCGGGACGCAACTGATCCTATCCTACGGGTACGGCATCTACGCCACCCCGCTCCAGATCACCATGGCCTACGCGGCCGTGGCCAACGATGGCATCCTGATGGAGCCGATGCTGGTCAAGTCGGTGGAGACTCCTGATGGCGGGATGATCCGGAACATGGCCCCGCGCCAAGTCGGACGGGTCGTCCGCTCGGAGACCGCCCGCCACATGGTCCAACTCATGACCGCCGTGGTCAGCCCCAAGGGCACCGGCAAGGACGCCGCGCTCGACGACTACACCGTCGCCGGCAAGACGGGCACTGCCAACAAGATGACCCAGGCCCACATGGCCGCGGGCGTCACGGCCCACTTCAGCACCTTCGTCGGGTTCCTTCCGGCCGAGAATCCCCAGATCTGCCTGCTGGTCTGCGCCGATGAGCCCACCGGCAGCGACGGCCGCGCCGCCTACGGCGCGGCCTGCGTGCCGGTCTTCAAGGAAATCGCTCGCGAAACCGCCAGCTATCTGACCATTCCGCCGTCGCCCACCGCCCCGGTGAACACCCTGGCGGCCGGTTCCGGATCCCCATCGCGCCACTGAACATGCCGACCGCAGACCCCCTCCTCCAGACGCCCGACCGGATCACCGGTCCCGCGCGGTCCATCGCGCCGTTCCGGCAGGCGGGAGGATCCCGGGGAACCGCCGGCAACCGGTTGTCACGGGTCGCGACATCGCCGACCCCGGCCTGCCCGTCCTCCGAAGCCCAGAAGCTGCGTCCGGGGAAACCGCTCAAAGATCATCCCCTGATGCGGATGGAGCTTTGCCGGATTCCCCGCCATGGAAGGATCTCAGCGGCCACGGCCGGTTTCATCCACGGCCTGCTGGTCCAAGCCGGAAGGAGGCCGGCACTGCTCACCCCCGAGGGCGGACTGATCGCCGGGCGTCTCTTCCCCCAGCGACCCACCCCCGATGAGGCCCGCGAATGGGAGCGTTTGCTGGCCACCCATGTCCGCTGGGGCGGCGATTGCCTGATCGTGGAGGAGGATGCGGAGATCCGCGAGCTGCTCGAAGGGATCTCGCCGCGTTCCCTACTCCAGCCACCGGCATCGAACCGGGTCCGGATCCTGACCCAGGCACTGCATTGGCGCGGCACCCGCCTGCAGGTCGTGATCGACGACGGCCCGACGCGGACAACCCACCTTCCGATGGTCGGATCCTCCAATCTGCGGGCCCTGGAGAACGCCCTAAATCGGGTGCTTCACGCGGGATGTCAGGCCTCCCGGGCCTTGGCCTCGCTTCCGCTGATGGATCCTCCTACGGGCCTGCTCGAACCCGTCCATGCGGGACAACCTTTTGGCGTCTTCATCGACCGAGCCTCCGATGCCCCCGACCTCGTTGAACTGCTGCACGAAGCCCGCGCGTTGACGGGCCGGCGGATCCTGCTGGTGGCCGGCATCCGCGGCGGATCCAGCGAGGCGGAGCGATTGGCGTTCGGTGCCGCAGCCGGCACCGCCGACGACGTGATCTTCACGAGCGACAACCCCCGTCACACACCGGCCTCGGAGATCCTGGAGGATCTCCAGCGGGGCCTGGGCGGCGGGGCCCTCGAGCAGGCCGATCGCCACGAGGCTATCCGTACCGCGATCCGCAGCGCCGGAACCGACGACCTGGTGCTGATCATCGGCAAGGGTGCGCGACCAGTGCAGGAGATCGGCGCCTCGGTCATCCCGTGGGACGACCGCCTGCACGCACGGGACGCGCTGGCCGGGCGCGGCTGGGTGGGGGACTCCCTATGACGACGCTGCCGAAACCCCATCTCCTCGGCGTGGTCGCCGGACTGTTCCTGGCAGCAGGATTGGTCGCCTCCACCACGCTGATGACACGGACCTGGCTCAAGGTGGCCGATGCGGAGTCAGTCGCCGTGACCGGTTCGGCCCGGCGCAACGTCAGCTCGGACCTCGTCGTGTGGCACGGTTCGATCACGGTCGAGAACCCCACGCTGCTGGGCGCCCAGGGCCTCCTGGCACGCCAGGAGAGCACCACGCGCGAGTTCCTTTTGTCCCAGGGCATCACCAACGCCCAATTCCACCCCATCGCCATCCAGCGGATCCAGGTCCGTGGTGGCAAGGCTCAGGGCGAGGCCGACGGGGAGCTTGAGAACCCCACCACCCGATTCCGTCTGAGTCGGACGATCGAGGTCCGCTCCGGCGACATCGACACGGTGCTCGCGATGGACGGCAAGGCCTCCCGTCTGGTCGATCAGGGCATCGAATTCACCGCCTCGGCGCCCCAGTTCATCTGGACGAAGGCCGGCGAGGCCAAGATCGAGATGCTGGCCGACGCGGCCCGCGACGCCCGAGCGAGGGCCGAGCAGATCGTCTCCCAGGGCGGCCGCAGGATCTCCCGGATGCGCTCGGCCAAGATGGGGGTCTTCCAGATCACGCCGCTGTATTCCACCCAGAACGCCTGGGACGGGATGAACGACACCACCTCGCGCGAGAAGACCGTCACCGCGGTGGTCAACGCCACCTACGCCCTCGACTGATGGATTGCCTGACGCTCCATTCGATCGCCGGGATGGCCGGCGGAGAGTTGCACCCGAGCAACGCGGGCACGGTGACCGTCCGCGGGGTGTGCACCGACTCGCGGGCACTCCAGCCGGGACAACTGTTCGTGGCCCTGCGCGGCGAACGCTTCGACGGGCATGATTTCCTCGGGCAACCCGGGATACGTTCGGCCGCGGCGGTGCTCGTCTCCCGGGACCGCCTTTCCGACCTGCCGCCGGGCATCCCGGCCGTCGCGGTCGCGGACACGCGCAAGGCCCTCGGAGCCATCGCGGCCGCGCACCGGGCCCGCTTCGCCCTGCCGGTCGTCTGCGTGGCGGGCTCCAACGGAAAGACCACGACCAAGGAACTGCTCGCGGCCCTGCTCTCGACCCGCTTTCGGACGCTGCGATCGGAGGCGAGCTTCAACAACGACATCGGCGTGCCGCTGAGCCTCCTGGGCATCGAGGCCTCGCACGAAACCGCCGTGCTGGAAGCCGGCACCAACCACCCGGGCGAACTCGCCCCTCTGGTGCGCATGATCGCGCCGCGGTACGGGGTGATCCCCCAGGTGGGCCGCGAGCATCTCGAGCATTTCGGAAGCCTCGAGGGAGTGGTCGAGGAGGAGAGCGCCCTCGGCGAGAACCTCCCGGATGACGGCATCCTTTTCGTCAACGGCGACTGCGAGGCGGCCGGGGCCGTCGCCACCCGCACCCGGGCCCGGGTGATCCGGGCGGGTTTCGGCCCGAGCAACGACTGGCACGCCCGCATCGTCGAAGCGGGCTGGGACGCTACCCGGTTCGAGGTCTCGGCCCCGGACCCTCGCTGGTGCGGAACCTTCGGGATCGGCATGCCTGGTCGCCACATGGTCTCCAACGCCTTGCTGGCCCTGGCGACCGCGGCCGAACTGGGCATCGAACCCTCCCCAGCACGGGAGGGCCTGGCCCGTTTCCATGGGGCCCGGCAACGCCTCCAATGGTCGGAGGGGCGCGGGATCCGCTGGCTCGACGACACCTACAACGCCAACGCCGACTCCACGCTGGCCTCGCTCCAGACGCTCTCCGATCTCCCGTGCGGCGGTCGGCGGGTCGCGGTGCTGGGCGACATGGCCGAACTCGGCGAGCACACGGCCGAGGCGCATCGCGAGGTCGGCGCCGCGGCCCGTCGCCTGGGCATCGACATCCTGGTCTGCGTCGGTCGATCCGCCGCCCACACAGCCCTCGGTGCACGGGGCATCCCCGGCCTGCTGCAATTCCCCGACGTTGAGAGCGCTGTTCCCGCCCTGCGACCCCTCCTCCGCGCTGGCGACTGCGTCCTGGCGAAGGCCTCACGCAGCAGCCGTCTGGAGAGGATCTTCGAGGCCCTGAAGAACGAGGACGCATCCGCTCCCCGGGACTGATCGAACCATGCTCTACAAACTCCCAGAACTGTTCCCGACGGTCCCCTGGACGGTGTTCAAGTACGTCACCTTCCGGAGCGCCGGCGCGGCGATCACAGCCCTGGTGCTGAGTTGGATCCTGGGGCCCCGGGTGATCGAAGGCCTGCGCAACCTGCGGTTCCGCCAGGACTACCAACCGAAGGATGTCCGGAGCCCCGCCGACGCATCCGCGGCCTCGGCCGACCTGGCCAAGCGCGGCACACCGACGATGGGCGGGGTCCTGATCCTGCTGGTGTTGGACATCTCGGTCCTGCTCTGGGCGCGGCCGAACGCCCTGGTGCTCTTGACCATGCTCTCGCTGATGGTGCTGGCCTTCCTCGGGTTCTACGACGACTGGCTGAAGGTCAGCCGGCAAAACGCGGCGGGTGCGAAATCGAGGGTCAAGTGGATCGTCCAAGGGCTGTTGGCCCTGGGGGTCGGAATCTACCTCTGGCAACTGCCCTCGACACGCGCCCTGGTCACCGACGTCCAGGTCCCCTTCTTCAAAGACCCCGTCTTCCGGGCCGTGCCCTGGATCGGCATCCCTCTGGTGGCCCTGACCATCATCGGCAGCTCGAATGCGGTGAACCTGACCGACGGCATGGACGGGCTGGCCATCGGCTGCACCCTGATCGTGGCCATGGTCATGTTGATTCTGACCTATCTGGCCGACAACGTGAAGCTGGCCACCTACCTCCAGATCCCTCACGTGCGCGGGGCCAGCGAGCTGACCGTGATCTGCGCCGCCTTCGTCGGCGCCTCGCTGGGCTTCCTCTGGTTCAACTGCCACCCGGCCGAGGTGTTCATGGGAGACACCGGCTCACTGGCCCTGGGGGGCGCACTCGGCATCATGGCCGTCCTGATCCACCAACCGTTCGTGCTGCTGATCGCCGGCGGGGTATTCGTCGCCGAGGCCGGCAGCGTGATGCTCCAGGTGGGATGGTTCAAATACACCCGCCGCAAATTCGGGGAGGGCCGCCGGATCTTCCGCATGGCCCCGCTGCACCACCACTTCCAGAAACTGGGCTGGAAGGAGTCCAAGGTCGTCACCCGATTCTACATCGCCGGAATCCTCTGCGCCGTGGTGGCCTTGAGCACCCTCAAGATCCGATGATCGCGCCGATCCCACATCCCCAGCCCCCCGGTCGAACCGGTCCCGACGACACCTCCTGTGATCGACTCCGGATGTTCCTTGATCGCCGTGATCCCGCTTGTTTAATGGATGCTTGTCGTCGGCGATCGACACCCTTGCGGACCCATCGCCGTCGCGCCGCGGCGATCCGTGCAAACCCTGCGCACCCAAGCATTCAAACCGTCCCGTTCCCAGGCACCGGCCATCCCGGCCTCCGGCCTGGCTCCGAAAGCCGTCCTGCACACGGTTTTCAGGCCGTCCTCACGGCGGTCCATCCCAATTTCGTCCCGACCCGGGTGGAGGACCCGGTTCGGGATGAATCCGACACCACACCCTCCTCGACCCACGAAGCACTGACCCCCCGCACCACTCCATGAGCATGCCCAACTCCCCGCTGCTGCCCGGCTCCAAACTGGAACAGGCCGCCAAGAGCAAATCGACCTTCAGCATCGCCGCCTTCATCTTCAGCGCCCACGTGGCGGTGTTCCTGGTGGTGCTGCTCAACGGTTGCAACAAGGAGAGCGCGACCACCGGCACCGAGCCGCCGGCCGCCACCAACCAGACGGACCTCGCCGTGCAGCCCGCCACCGGGACCGGTGACACCAATTCTCCGTCTGCCCCGCACGGCTTGGACACCAACACCGCGGCGACGCCTCCCGGCGGGGCCGTGACCTTCCCTGGCAACCTCGCGGCCAATACCAATGCCCTTGTGCCGGCGATTCCGGCGCCGGAACCGATTCCCGGAACCCCGGGTGCGGGGACTGCGCATCAGGAGGCCGCGGGCGCGGGCTCCGAGTACAAGGTCAAGAGCGGCGACATCGCCTTCAACATCGCCAAGACCCATGGAATCTCTCTCAAAGCCCTCAAGGACGCCAATCCGAACGTGGACCTGGGCAAACTGAAGGTGGGCCAGACCATCCAGTTGCCGGCCGGCGGTGCGGCCAAGTCGGCCCAGGCACCGGCGGCCTCGGGCAAGGCGGGCGCCTCCGATGAATCGGCCGCCACGGGCGCGACCGGCACCTACACGGTCAAGGGCGGCGACACGCTGGCCAAGATCGCCAAGAAGAACGGAACGACCGTCAAGGCCCTCCGTTCCGCCAACAACCTGACCAGCGACAAGATCAACGTCGGCCAGAAGCTCAAGATCCAGGCCAAGTCCGGAAACACCGAGCCTGTCGAGACGGCTCCCAAGGCGCCTGCCGACGCGTTGCCCGGAACGACGACGCCGGCGGTCGCCCCGCCCGCCGGAACCGGCCGCTGATCCCGGTCGGGATCGGGTGCCGGGCCCGGGTGCCCGGCACCCGGGGATCCCGACGCCCCCTCCAAGACTCCACCACGATGCGCTCCACCTCCATCCTGCTGCTGCTGACGGTCGGCCTGCTGCTCGCCCTGAGCTTCACCATGCTGGCCAGCGCCGTGATGATGGATTCGCGCTTCTCCAGCCTGGTGACGACCCAGGCGGTGGCGATCCTCGGGGGCGTCGGACTGATGTGCGCCCTGTGGCGGAAGGATTACCGCTTTTGGCTCGAACGCCACTGGTGGCTTTATGGGCTATCCATCGTCAGCCTGGTGCTGGTGCTCTCCCCGCTGGGCACTTATCGCAACGGCGCGCAACGCTGGGTCTTCGGCCTCCAACCCGCCGAATTCTCTAAAGTTCCGCTCCTGCTGACCCTGGCCGCCTGGGGCTCCAGGTTCGGTCCGCGCATGCGCTTCGGTAGCACCATCTCGACCTTCGTCTGGGGGTTGTTGCTCCCGGGACTGGTGGTCGTCCCGTTCCTGGGTCTTCTCTACAAGCAACCGGACCGGGGTACCATGGCGCTCTTCGGGTTGGTGACGGTGGTGGTGCTGCTCCTGAGCGGTATGCCCAAGCGGTTCGCGATCATCCCCGCCCTCCTCGGGGCGGGGCTGGGCGTACATTTTTACAATTCCAGCAAGATGGTCCGTGACCGGATGGACGCCTTCCTCCACCCGGAACTGTACCCGCAGACGACCGGATCCCAGGCGTTGAAATCGCTGGCGGCGCTCCGCGAAGGGGGCCTCGAGGGAGTCGGCCTCGGATCCGGGGTCATCAAGCTCACCATCCCCGAGCAACACACCGATTTCATTCTTCCGGTGATCGGCGAAGAACTCGGGCTGTTCTTCACGCTCGGGGTGCTGATCGCATTCGTGGTCATCCTGCTCTGCTCCGTGCGGATCGCCTCGCGCGCGGCCGATGTCGAGGGCCGCCTACTGGCCGGCGGCATCGGGTTCCTGATCGCCTGCCAGGCCATGATCAACATCGCGGTGGTGACCAACTCGATGATCAACAAGGGCATGCCGCTGCCGTTCGTCAGCCGCGGCGGCTCCAGCGCCGTGAGCATGCTGGTGATGGTCGGGTTGCTGTTGTCGATCGCCCGGCGCGCACCCGAGAACTCGCAGGCCTCCCACAGGGGCAGCCCCAATCCTTTCCACAGCCCGGACCTCGAATCCCTGCCCGCCCGATGAGACCCCCCGTTTCCTCCCTCCATGTGGCCATCGCCTGCGGCGGCACCGGTGGGCATCTCTTTCCCGGGCTTGCCGTGGGCCGGGAACTCGCAGCCAGGGGAACCCAGGTCACGCTGCTGATTTCGCCGAAGGAGGTGGACCAGGCGGCCGTCCAAGGGTTGGGTGACCTTCGGACGGCCACGCTGCCGGCCGTGGGGCTGCAGGGCCGCAATTACGGATCCTTCCTGATGGGCTTCATGATGGCTTGGAGGGCGGCGCACCGATGCTTTTCAGACCGGTCGTTATCCCCCCGCCCTCCCGAGGCCGTCCTCGGCATGGGAGGCTTCACGGCCGCGCCACCGATGCTGGCCGGACGGCGACTTGGCGCGGCGACCTTCCTCCACGAATCGAACACGGTCCCGGGTCGGGCCAACCGGATGCTGGCCCGTTGGACCCGGGAGTCGTTCACCGGGTTCGAGGAGACGGGCGGGCGCTGGGGCCGAACCCCCGTAACGTTCACGGGCACCCCGGTCCGCGAGGCCATCGCCCGGCTGCGCCCAATCCGCGACCCCCGGGCTGCCAAGACCGCCCTGGGATTAGAGCCCGAAAGGCCGGTCCTGCTGGTGACCGGCGGCAGCCAAGGGGCCCGCGGGTTGAATCGTTGGGTCTGCGACACGCTTCCTGGCCTGGCAGCCGCGGCGCCGGACCTCCAGTTCATCCACCTGTCCGGAACGCCCGATCTCCCCGAGGTCCAGGCCGCCCATCGGGCGCTGGGACTCCGGTCGGTGGTCCTCCCGTTCCTCCAGGAGATGCACCTCGCCCTCGAGGCCGCCGACGCGGTGGTCAGCCGGGCCGGCGCGTCCTCCCTGGCCGAATTGGCCGCCCTGCGCCTGCCCTCGGTGCTCATCCCGTTGCCGACGGCCCAGGACAACCACCAATACCACAACGCCGCCGTGCTGTCCCGCGCCGGTGCGGCGCTCCTCATGGAGCAGTCCAACCCGGACCCGGCACGATTGCAGGGGGGCATCCTGGCCGTGCTGAAGGACGCGGCGCTCAGGGATTCGATGCGGACCGCGCTCGGGGCCCTCGACCACCCGGAGGCGGCGGCGACCATCGCCGAGTGCATCCTCGAGCATCTTCGCCAACCGTTCACCCAGGCCGCCCGGAGGGGGACCTCCGCCCGCGGATTGCCGCTGCCCACCCGATGGATCCCCTTCAAGGAGGCCGCATGAAGAATCCCCTGCGACTGAGCCCCGAACCGGTGGAGGCATCCATCGAGGCCGCCGCGGCGCACGCCGAGGACATCTCGAACGTCTTCCGCGACCTGCAGATCGTTCTGCCGCCCGACACGGTGATCCGGCGCGACGAACCCCTGGCGCGGCGCACCACGCTGCGGGTCGGCGGCCCGGCCGACCTGTACATCGAGCCCGGCTCCGACAACGCCCTAGCCAGTACCCTCGAGATCGCGCACCTGCGCGGCATCCCGGTGTTCATCCTGGGTCGCGGTTCCAACCTGCTGGTGCGCGACGGGGGCATCCGCGGCATCGTCCTCTCTCTGGCCCACCCCCACTTCTCCCGGATCGAGATCGACGGGGAACGGATCACCGCCGGGGCCGGCGCACGGCTGAAGAACATCGCCCACGAGGCCCGGCGGGCAGGGATGGGAGGCCTCGAGTTCTTCGAGGGGATCCCCGGCTCCCTGGGCGGGGCGCTCCGGATGAACGCCGGGGCCATGGGAGCGTGGACCTTTGACGCGGTCGAGGAGCTGCGCTGCATGAGCCGCTCGGGCGCGATCCTGACGCTCCCGGCACGCGAGGTGCCCGTCGAGTACCGCGCCTGTCCGCTGCTGCAGACACACATCGCCCTGGGGGCCGTCCTCCGCGGTCGCCCCGAGGACGCCGACGCCATCCGTTCGAGGATGGACCAGTTCTCGAACAAGCGCTGGACCAGCCAACCCAACCAACCGAGCGCCGGGTGCACCTTCAAGAACCCGCAGCCCACCTTGCCGGCCGGCCGGCTGCTCGATGAACTGGGCCTCAAGGGGGCCCGGGTCGGGGACGCCATGGTCAGCGACGTGCACGCCAACTTCTTCGTGAACCTCGGGCAGGCCAAGGCGGCCGACATCCTGGCATTGATCGAACGGGTCCGGGCCCGCGCCCGGGAGGAACGTGGTGTCGAACTTGAGACTGAGGTCGAGATCGTGGGCGAGGACGCATGACCGATCCCCTCCACATCACCGTGCTCCGCGGAGGCCCCTCGGCCGAACGGGAAGTCTCGTTGCGCTCCGGCGCCGCCGTCGCCAAAGCGCTCCGCTCGCTGGGGCACAAGGTCGACGAGGTGGATCCGATCCCGGGCGACCTGCGCATCCCTGCGGGAACCCAGGCCGTCTTCCTGGCGCTCCACGGCACCTACGGCGAGGACGGCACCGTGCAGTCCGAGCTCGAGGAACTCGGGCTGCCCTACACCGGTTGCGGCGTCCGGGCCTCGCTGTACGCCTTCGACAAGATCCTGACCAAACGCCGCTGCCTGAAGGCCGGTGTCCCCACGGCCCGGTTCGAGCGCTTCATCGACGCCTCCGCCCCATGGCCCGGGGGTTGGGAGCCCCCAGTCGTCCTGAAGCCCGTCCGACAGGGCTCGAGTGTCGGGCTCCGATTCGTGGACCGCATCGAGGATTTCCCGCGGGCCCTGGCCGAGTCGCTCGGCCACGGCGGCGAGGTTCTCATGGAGGAGCGGATCCTCGGACGCGAGACGACCGTTGGCATCCTTGATGGTTCCCCACTGCCCATCGTGGAAGTCCGTCCCAAGGCCGGCTCCTACGACTACGCCAACAAGTACACCCCCGGCTGCACCGAGTATTTCTGCCCCGCCGACTTCGATGCCTCCATCACCCGGATGATCCAGGGGGCCGCGATGTCGGCTTTCGAGGCGATCGGGGGCCGCGACTACGCGAGGGTCGACGTGATGGTCCGCCCCGACGGTTCACCGGTGGTCCTTGAAGTGAACACCTTGCCCGGCATGACCGAGACCAGCCTGCTGCCCAAGGCGGCGGCGGCAGCAGGAATCTCCTTCACCGACCTCTGCGAACGGATGCTGCGCCTGGCGCTCGCTCGAAGATCCAGAACCGGTTGACCATGTTCGGAAGCCACCAAGAGAACCGTAGGAGACCCAGGACCGGAACCGTGCTGGAGGCGCGCCTTCGCGCCGACTCCGAGGGCGGCTCCGCGCCACGGTCCCGTCGGTGGCTCCTACGGACCGCGACAACCCTCCTCCTCTGCGCCGCGGTCGCGGCGGGCGCCTGGTGGGTCCGCGAGCACTGGTTCCACCGGATCCCGTCGCTCGCCGTCCGCGAGGTCGTCGTCGAGGTCGACGGAGTGCTTTCGCCCGACGAGGTCCGCCGACTGGCCGGGGTACCGATCGGGAGAAACATCCTCTCGATCGACCTACCGCAACTCCGCGACCGGCTGCAGAACCACCCGCGCATCGCCTCGGCTCGGATCATCTCCGAGTTCCCCGGCACCCTGCTGATCCGGATCCGTGAACGCCTGCCACTGCTGGCGGTGGAGCCGCTCTCACGCAACGGCCTCCAGGCGCGCTATCTGCTCGACGAGACCGGCCACCTGCTGCTCCCCCTGGAACCGTCCAGCGCCCCGGCCGAGGCACTCGCCGCCGAGGCGGCGTTGCCCCTGCTCCTCGGGCACGATCCCCGCAGGCCCACGGCGCGGGCCGACACCCTGAGGGCGCTCGACTTCATCCGGGCCTACGAGGCAGCGCCCGCCGGCTCGCTGCCGGAGATCCGCTCGGTGTCCATCGCCGAACCCGGCGTCCTGGTCGTGGCCACCGCCAGCTCGGGCGAGGTGACCTTCGCAGCCCGCGACTACGCGACCCAACTCCGACGGTGGGGCGATATCCTGCACCAACTCGAGGCGCTCAAGGAATCGCGCACCATCCGGAGCCTCGACCTGAGCGTTTCCCAGAACTCCCCCATCCGGTGGAACGAACCGACCGCCGCCGGCAACTCTCCCGAAGGCCCCGAGAACCCCGAACGGGGCCCCAGACCCAGACCCAAGCGCCTGCCCCGAAGATCCCATGCCTAAGGAATCCCCCATCCTGGTCGGACTCGAGATCGGAACCTCGAAGATCTGCGCCGCCATCGGCGAGGAGAACGAACGCGGCGAATTCACCCTGCTCGGCATCGGGCAGGCCAAGTCGCACGGCGTGCGCAAGGGGGAGATCGTGGACCCGGCCAAGGCGCAAGAGGATGTCCGCGCGGCCCTCGGCAACGCCGAGGAGCAGGCGCAGGTGATGGTGCGCAATCTCTTCCTCGGGGTCACCGGGCGTCACATCGAGGGCTTCAACAACATGGGGATGCACCCCGTGGCCTCCGACGACCGGTTGGTTACAGCGCAGGATGTCGCCGATGCCGCCAACAACGCCAAGGCGATCACCCTCCCGGCCGAACACACCATCCTCCACACGATCCGCCAGCGGATCTGCCTCGACGGGATCGAAATCGCCGACAAACCGGTCGGCATGCTGGGACGCAAGGTGGAAGCCCACGTTCACGTCATCCATGGCAACTCCCTGCGGATCCAGAACTCGATGCGCCTGGTGCAGGCCCTGTCGATCGAGGTCAACCAGCCCGTGTTCAACGGCCTGGCCAACGCCCAGGCGGTGTTGAGCCCGGAGGACAAGGAGAACGGGGCCCTGGTCATCGACATCGGGGGCGGAGCCACCGAGTTCGTCTTCCAGCAGGGACAGGCGATCCGGCAATCGGGGGTGTTCGCCATCGGGGGCGACCATGTCAGCAACGACATCGCTCTGGGGCTGAAGATCAACATCGGCCTGGCCGAGCGGCTGAAGATCCAGCATGGCGCCGCCGTGGTCGGTGCCGATTCCCGGGGACGGTCGGTCAGGCTCGGGGACGACGACCTCGGGCTCTCCCAGCGGGAGGTCAGCCTCGAGCACCTTCACCGGATCATGTCCGCACGGCTGCAGGAACTCCTTGAACTGATCGCCGAGCGCTGCTCCGAGGCCTGCCTGCTCGACGAGGCTCGGGCCGGGGTCTTCCTGTCGGGCGGATGCTCCCACATCCCCGGGATCGACACCCTGGCCCAGCGCATCTTCCGGCTCCCGGTCACCCGGGCGACCTGCCGAAACATCACGGGAAACTCGGCCACCCTGGGCCACCCCGAATTCGCCACGGCCATCGGCATCGCCCGCTACGGCGGGATGCGGCTGCGCAACCGGCCGCGCCCGCGCTTCAGCCTGCGCAACGTCCTGCCCTTCCTCCGCTGACCCGCCCGCCCATGAACGACGCCTCCATCCGATTCCTCGCCGTCGGTCACGCCGGCGCCCAGATCCTGAACGGCCTGCGCACACGGTCCGGGAGCACGCTGGAGTGCGCCCACGCGGACACCAGCCCGGAGTCGCTGCGCACCTCGCCGATCGACCGGAGGATCACTCTGGGTCTCTCGGTGAGCCACGGCCTCGGGGCCGGCGGTGATCCCGACATCGGCCGGTTGAGCGCCGAGGCCGACCTGTCCGCCATCCGGGAGTTCACGCAGGGAGCCAGGTTGGTCTTCGTGGTCGCCGGCCTGGGCGGCGGTACGGGCTCCGGTGCGGCACCGGTCATCGCCAGGGCCGCCCGCGAATCGGGAGCCCTGGTCCTGGTGATCGCGACCACCCCGTTCGACTTCGAACGGCGCCGCGTGGCCTACGCCCAGGAGTCCCTGGAGCGACTGAAGGTCGCGGCCGACGCCGTGCTGGCCATCTCCAACCAGCGGGTCCGCCGCATGCATGACGACCGGACCCACCCTCACGAGCTCTACCAGTTCGCCAACGAACTCCTCGGGCAGACCCTTCAGGGCCTCTGGCGTCTGCTCGATTCCCCGGGTCTGATCCCCCTGGAGTTCGCCCACATCGAGCGCCTGCTGCGGGGCCGTCATTCCGAGAGCGCCTTCGCGGCCGTTCAGGCCACGGGCGAGAACCGGGCCCATGCCGCGGCGGAGCAATTGCTCACACATCCGTTCCTCGACACCGGCGCTGCCCTCGCCTCCGCGCACCAGGTCCTGGTGAGCGTCGCCGGGGGCGATGACCTCCAGATCGGCGAGGTCGAGCGTCTGGTGGAGACCCTCCAGGCCCGGTGTCCCACGGCCGAGTTCATCGTCGGTGCATCGATCGACCGTACGCTCACGGGGAACCTCCATGTCACGGCGATCACGACCCGCCCCTCGGCTCCGGCGGTGACCGCCTGGGTCGGCTCGGGCTTTGCCCGGAACGATCCGGAGCCAACACCGGCGATGGAGTCCTCAGATGTGCCGTCCGCCGCGGGCGACCGCTTCAATGGCGAGGATTTCAGCCGGGAGTCCGAGGGGCGAGCGGTGGCCGACTCTCGCTTCATTCCACCACCCCCGGAACTCAACATCGAGCAGCGCCAGCGCATCTTGAGCCGCCAGCGCAACAAGCCTTCCCGCCGACGGCCCGATTCGCAGATGCTGATGAACTTCGACATCGCGCAGCGGGGTCGCTTCGACAACACCGAACGCAATCGCCACAAGGGAGTGGACCTCGACGTCCCGACCTACCTGCGCCTCGGCATCGTCCTGAACTGATGTTCCGGACGGGCCGTTGAAAGCGCCGCGTCCCGGGATACTCTTTCAACCATGGAGCCCGTGCCCTTGGAATGCCGACGTGCAACCGTCGAGGATCTGGAATCGCTGCGGGACCTGTGGTCCGCATCCGGTCTGCCCGCGGACGACCTCGTCAGATTCCTGAATGAATTCCAGGTGGTGACCGAACCGTCGGGCCGGCTCATCTACTCGATCGGGTTGTTGGCGGAGGAAGGCCAGGCGCTCCTCCACAGCGAAGCCCTCGGTTGCCCACCGCCCGACGATCCCGACGCATGCCGGGCCCTGGCCTGGAAACGGCTCGGCATTCTGTCGCGAAACCAAGGAATCCGCCGGATCTGGACCCGCGAAGATGCGGCGTATTGGGGCACCTGCGGGTTCGATCCATTGCCCGCGCGGGAACTGCCGGCGGAGTTGCCCTCCTTCGTGCCACGGGAAGAGGGGTGGCTGTACTTTCGTCAACCCGAACCCGCCCAGGCCGACCAGTTGGTGAAGCGGGAGTTGGCTCTGTGGAAAACGCAACGCGAGCAGGAGAACGAGGAGTTCCAACGCAAGGTCCGCAGATTCCGGGCCGTGGCACTCGGCCTGTTCGGTTTGTCCATGGTCTTGTTGCTGGCGCTCCTGTTCAAGGTGATCCAATTGAAACCCGACGCCTTCCGCCAATTATTCCGCTGATTCCCGGGAAAGGCACGCATCCCGGCACTGCAGATACCCCCCCGGTCGCTGGAATCTCGAACTTTCAGAAGAAAAAGGAGTTCCGGGCCGGACACACCAAGGAGGCGAGGGTGGAGAACCCTGCTGAAACGAGTGCACCCGACCCGGAACGGGCGGACGGAATGTTGGTTCTCCGTTGTCCGCACCATCGCCGGTGAACCGGCGATTTAGGGACGCTACGACACCCGCGGCGACTCCCGCAACGGTCAATTGCCCATGGTTTGATCACCGGTCGGTCATCGATGCCCGAGTGCCCACCCGGATGGATTCGGGCGCCGCGGCCACCCCGAGGGACAGGCCCCTAGACATCCTCGGTGCAACTCCGTTGAAAGGATCGCTCACCGAGGCCCGAAGACTCCCGTGGGCGGTTGTGAGAACGCGCCCGTCACGATCCCATGCTCGCTCAGATCCGCTCCGCATCCATCCAGGGCATCGACGCCTTCCCCGTCGAAGTCGAGGTCGACTCCGGCCCCGGTCCCCAGCAGATCGTCCTCGTGGGACTGCCCGACGCCGCCGTCCGCGAATCCCGCGACCGCGTGGGCACGGCCATCGTCCACAGCGGATTCCGATTCCCGCCCGGACGCACCACCATCAACCTCGCCCCTGCAGACATCCGCAAGGAAGGCCCCAGCTTCGATCTTCCCATCGCGGTAGGTATCCTCGCAGCCAGCCGCCAGGTGGTCCCCGTCGACCTCACGGCCTTCGCGATGGTCGGCGAACTGGCGCTCACCGGCGCGGTGCGTCCGGTGAAGGGTGCGCTGGGGCTGGCCCTCCGCGCGCGGACCGAGGGGCTTCGCGGCATCCTCCTGCCCGCTGAGAATGCGCCGGAGGCCGCCGTGGTGGATGGCCTCGACATCATTCCCATCCGCAGCCTCCACGAAGCGGCCCGGTTCCTCGCCGGGGAGGCGCCGATCTGCCCGCTCACGGTCGATACCGCAGCCCTGTTCGCCTCGACAGGCGATGAGGCAGCCGACATGGACGAGGTCCGCGGCCAGGAGTCGGTGAAGCGCGCCCTCGAGATCGCCGCCGCCGGATCCCACAACATCCTGCTCATCGGTCCACCCGGGACCGGGAAATCCATGCTCGCTCGCAGGCTCGCCACCATCCTGCCGCCACTCACGCTGGCCGAGGCCCTGGAGGCCACCCAGATCCACAGCGTCGTCGGCCAGCTGGGCCCGGGGCAGGCCCTGGTCACGCGGCGCCCCTTCCGCTCCCCTCACCACACGGCCAGTGACGCTGGCCTTCTCGGCGGGAATACCCAACCCACCCCCGGGGAGATCTCGCTCGCCCACCATGGCGTGCTCTTCCTCGATGAACTGCCCGAGTTCCGGCGGACCGTCCTCGAGACGCTACGGCAACCGCTGGAAGAGGGGCGGGTCACCATCAGCCGCGCCGCGGGAACCGTCACATTCCCCGCCCAGTTCATGCTCGTCGCGGCCATGAACCCCACGCCCGACGGCAAGATGCCGGCCGAATCCCGCTCCACTCATCGAGAGATCCGCGCCTACCTCGGGCGCATCTCGGGTCCCCTGCTGGATCGCATCGACCTGCACGTCGAGGTGCCCGCCGTTCGGTTCACCGAGCTGGAGCGGGCCAGGCCCGGGGAGTCGAGCGAGCGGATCCGCCAACGAGTCGAGTCGGCCCGCGCGATCCAGCGTCACCGGATGGCCGGCAGATCCATCGCCTGCAATGCCCGCCTGGGACCCCGCGACCTTCAGCAATTCGTCCGTCTCGAGGAACCCGCGCTCCGTCTCCTCAAGCACGCCGTTGCGGAACTAAACCTCTCGGCTAGGGCCTACCATCGGGTCCTCAAAGTCGCCCGGACCATCGCCGACCTCGCCGGCTCCGCGGGCGTCACCTCCGAGCACGTCGCCGAGGCGATCCAATATCGGTCCCTCGACCGCCAGATCTGGACCTGAAAAACCATCACCCATGCACCCAACGTCGCAGCCGAGGGATCGGGCCCGAGCTTCCCTGCGAGCGCAGCGCCCGATCCCCCCACACACACCCAGCCGTAGGACCGGGCCGGAGCGAGCTCTGGAAGCGATCACTCCTTCCCCTCGCGCACAGCGCGAAAGCCTCATCCTCCCCCAAGCTTCCCTGCGAGCGCAGCGCCCGATCCCCCCACACACACCCAGCCGTGGGACCGGGCCGGAGCGAGCTCTGGAAGCGATCACTCCTT
>CAIOKD010000116.1 GCA_903858835.1 uncultured Verrucomicrobiota bacterium | reverse complement strand
TTGTGCGCCATGACCCAGACCGCGCTCGACGACCTCGCCGCCAAGCTGGGAATGAACTCGTACGACTTCTTCAAGAAGAACCTCGAGTTCACCCTGAATGACAAGGCGGCGACCTACGCCGACGAAATGGAAATCGCCGCCAAGGCGATTGGCTGGCAAGAGAAGTGGCATCCCCGCGGCCAGGGGGGCAAGGGGCCGGTCAAGCGGGGCCTGGGCATGGCCCTCCACCGCTGGGGCGGGGGCGCTGGTCCCTGCACCTGTGAGCTGAAGGTTCATCCCGACGGCTCGGTCGAGACGTTCCTGGGAAGCCAGGACATCGGCACCGGGACGCGGACCATCATCTCGATTGTGCTGGCCGAAACGTTTGGCCTGCCACTCTCGGGAGTGAAGGTGAACCTGGGGTCGAGCAAGTACCCGACCTCGGCCGCCTCGGGGGGCAGCATCACGGTGGGCGGTGTCTCGGGAGCCCATCGACGGGCCGCCCAGGACGCCCTCTGGACGCTGTTCGACAAGGTCGCCGACAAGTACAAGGTCGAAGCCGCCGGGCTGTCGGCCAAGGACGGGAAGATCCTGAACGGGACCAAGGTGGTCTGCACCTGGAAGGAAGCCTGCCAGCTGCTGGGGCTGATGCCCCTGGTGGTCAAGGGCGAAGGCCCGAAGAAGGATGGCCTGACCGCCGACCAGGTGGGCGGGGTCCAGATGGTGGACCTCTCGGTCGACACCGAGACGGGCAACATCCGGATCAACAAGTTCGTCTGTGTTCAAGACTGCGGTCTGATCCTCGACGAACTGACCGCTCGCAGCCAGGTGCTGGGCTCGCTCATCATGGGCATTGCCTACTCGCTGAGCGAAGAGCGGATCATGGACAACAAGACCGGGCGGTACATCAATGCCGACCTGAAGAACTACAAGCTCCCCCGCATCGGCGACATTGGCGAACTGGTGGCGATCATGCACCAGCCCGCCAGTGAATACGACCGCGGGGTGGTCGGGCTGGGGGAACCCCCGGTCATTGCTCCGGGAGCGGCGATCTCGAACGCGGTGGCGAACGCCATCGGTGTTCGGGTGCCGGTGATTCCGCTGACTCCGAAACGCGTCCTCGAGGCCCTCAAGACAGGAGGCAACGCATGAGTTCCTTCGAATTTGCCAGCCCCCACACCGAGGCCGAGGCGGTTGAACTGCTGCGTGAGCCGGTCGGCGCGACCACCGTGCTCGCCGGTGGCACCGACCTGGTCAGCCTGCTGAAGAGTGGTGTCGTCAACCCCCGGCGGGTGGTCGACATCACGCGGATCGAGTCGCTGAAAGGGGTCACCGCCGTCACCGGTGGCCTGATGATCGGCGCCCTGACCTCCCTGGAAGAGTTGCGGATTCATCCGCTGCTGGCGGCGTTTCCCGCGGTGGCCCAGGCCGCCGATGGGGTCCACGCCATCCAGGTGCTGGCCCAGGGAACCCTCGGTGGCGATCTCTGCCACCTCCCCAACTGCTGGTACTTCCGCAACGGGTATGGGCTGCTGGCCCAGGACCGGGGCGAATCTCTCCCCGCCGAGGGGCGGAGCGATTACCACGCGATCCTGGGGAACCAGGGACCGGCGAAGTTCGTCTCGGCCTCCCGGCTCGCACCGGCGCTCATCGCGCTCAACGCCAAGGTCCGCATCGTCGGGCCGCACGCCGATGAAGTGGCCCTGCTCCCCCTCGAGTACTTCTTTGTCTCTCCCAAGACCGAAGAGCAGGGGATCTGCGTGCTCCGTCCCGGTCAGCTGGTGACGCACGTCTT
>CAIOKD010000115.1 GCA_903858835.1 uncultured Verrucomicrobiota bacterium | reverse complement strand
GGTCCGGCGGGAAGTTCAGGGTGAGCCCCACCCGTCCGGTATCCAGTCGTCCGCGCTGGCTCCCCTGCAGGTGCACCCCGACGTCATAAAAGATCTCCTGCTCATCATGGATCACCGTGCCACCGAGGAATTCGTTGCTCATGACGTTGGTTTCGGCGTGCAGTAGGGTCCGGTCGGCCGGGGTCATGAGCACCCGCAGGTTGTGGAGCGGTCCCAGGCGTTCACGGCCGTCGGCCACGCCGATCAGTGCGCGTGATCCAGGACCGGCCACCGGGCACCACGTGGTGGTTCCGCGGGTGTCGGTGGCTGAAAGATGGAACTGCACGACGGCACCGGCCGGTGATCCCGGGAGGGTGGCGTTGAGGCGTCCCGCCTCGTCCCAAGTGGCTGCCTTGGATTGCCACGCCCCACCATTGATCGACCAGTGCAGATGGGCTTCGGTGAGCCCATCGGCAGCCGTCGCAATCGCGGTCACCGTGACGGGTTGCCCCGCGGCGGGCACCGCCGGGCTGTGAGTCAGGGATTCGAAGGTGGGGCCCAGGTGGGCCACCCGGGTGCCATTGGGGGCGCCCGGGGTTCCATGGCGGGTCGGGCGGGGCAGTTCGGTGGTCTTGGCCACCCGGTTGAAGTAGAGCCGGGTGTTCAATCGGGGGCATCCCTTCAGGAAGCGGGCACGGAAACTCACTTCGTACTCGCGCCCATTCACCACCGCCTTGTTGTTGGCGAGGGTGGTCTCGAGGTGGTTGTGCATGTGCTCGGTGGGACCGGTGGCCATCAGGTGCAGGACGTGGTTTCCCGGTTGATTCGGGTCCTCGATGACCCGGGTGAGGCGATGGGTCCCGAGGCAGCGCCATGCGGTGAGTCCGTTCTCGAAGTCGCCATTCTTTAGCAGCGAAACCGCCGTGGCGGTGCCGGGTGACTCCACCACCTGGAGATCGTCGATCAGGCATTCGCCAGCATCGAGGAGCCCCATCACCCATTCGTTCCACAGGGTGGGTCCGGGAGCGGAGACCGCCTTCGCCCGGTAGGCGTGTCGGACCCAGGTCGAGCGGGAGGACTCATCACTCGCCGCCCAGGCCTCGGGCGAGGCGTTGTCGGCCCAGGGGTCCTTCAGCTCCAGGCTGGAGCCACCGCCATCGGCAGCCTCGGGCCAGCGTCCCGCGTCGGCGTACTCGACGACGTCGGCCGGATTGCCGTCGGCATCGCTCAGGACCAGCCGTTCCCCCGATCCGGACAATCGCCCGGTGAAAGGACCCAGGACGCGGATTCCAGGGTTTTCCGCCCGCAGGGCTTCGGGATCCTCGGCCAGCACGAGGAATTCACCGGCCTTCAGGAGGGTGCCTGCGGGAAACCGGAAGCGGATGCCGTCGGTCATCGCCCATCCCGAGAGATCGACGTCGGAACCGCTCCGGTTCAGCAATTCGATCCACGTGCCCGAGTTTGTGCCGTCAGGGGGATGATAGAAGATCTCGTTCATCACCACCTCCCGCTGGAGACGAACCCGATTGGTCTGGCCTGGAGTGGGTGCCTCGGGGAAATGCCAGGGCCCGGTGCCATCGGGATACCGTGCCCGGGGACGCGGACCGGTCACCAGAGCGTCGACCACGGCATCGCCGCCGGCCGGCGAGAGGATCAGGTGATCGCCGAGGGCGGGGCGGAACCCCAGCGCGGTCGCGGAGACCGCGAGGAGACCCCGGGGCGGCAGCGTCGTCCCCGCTGGGAAGGTGTACAGGCCATCCGCGCCACCGGTGCGAAGGATCCGAAAACCTTCGATGGGCAGGGTTTCGCCGGTGGTGTTGGCGACTTCGACCGAGAATGCAGGGCCCGACTCCGTCACTTCATTGAGCCGAAGGCCGGCCTGCAATGGGTCGGGTAGGTCCACCACCGACAGCTCCGCCTCGAACCAGAGGTCCTCGATCCCATCGATCGCCTGGTGCACCTCGGCGGCCAGGAAATTCGTGCCACTCGAGAGGGCGCCTGGAGGAATCAGGATCTCGACGGCCTCGGGAATTCCTGGGCGGGAAACCAGGGCGGGGGTCTCTGGTTGGAGTGTGCCCGACGGCAGGTTGTCCCGATGGATTTCTTGGCCGTTCAGATAGAACGCGGCCCCGTCGTCATAGACGGTGCGCAGCTTCAGCCGGGCATGGACCCAAGCGGGCGGCACCACGAACCGGGTGCGAAACCATGCGGCCTGGGTGGCCGAGGGCGTCAGGCGGCTGTCGGGGTTGAAGCGACTGCGGGCCGTGCCCTGAACCTG
>CAIOKD010000114.1 GCA_903858835.1 uncultured Verrucomicrobiota bacterium | reverse complement strand
GGGCACCTCCATGGCGCTGGCCGACATGGATGGCGATGGCGACCTCGACCTGTACTGCGCCCACTACATCGATGTGATGCATCTCATCGACCCGAGCACGCGCTTCTCGATGCGCCAGCAGGACGGGAAGTGGGTGGTCGGTCAGGTCAACGGCATCCCCGCCACTGATCCGAGGTTCCGGAATCGGTTCGAGGTGATGCCCGATGGCGAGGTGGTGGAGCTTCCGGAGGCCGACGCGTTGTATCGCAACGAGGGCCAGGGACGGTTCACGGCGGTGCAGGATCAGCCCGGGGTCTTCCTGGACGAGCAGGGAAAGCCCGCGCCCCTGCTGCGGGAGTGGGGGTTGGCCGTGGTCTTCCGCGATCTCGATGGAGACGGATTCCCCGACCTGTATGTCTCGAATGATTTCGCCTCCCCCGACCGGCTTTGGTTCAACGACGGCCGAGGGCATTTCCGGGCCGCTCCGTCGCAGGCGCTGCGCCACACCTGCTTCAACTCCATGGGCATCGACGTGGCCGACGTGGATCGCGATGGCCGCGACGACCTCCTGGTCGTGGACCTCCTGGCCACCCGACAGGAGCGGCGGATGCGCCAGTTGGGCAAGACCCCGCCGGACCCGCGCGCCCGGGAAAGCATCACCGGCCGGCCCCAGTTCAACCGGAACATGCTCTTCCTCGGGCGACCCGGGGGGCGGTTCGTGGAGGCGGCCCTGAACGCCGGCATCGCCGCCAGCGATTGGAGTTGGTGCCCGGTGTTCCTCGATGTCGATCTCGACGGCCACGAGGATCTCCTCATTTCGAATGGCTTCGAATACGACCTGATGGACCAGGACACGCAAGACCGGGTCAAGGACCCCAGGCACACCCTTTCTCCCGAGCAGATGAAGCGCTGGATGAAGCTCTATCCCGAGTGGCGCACCGCCAACCTGGCCTTCCGCAATCGGGGTGACGGGACCTTCGAGCCGAAGTCCGCCGAATGGGGATTCCATGAAGAAGGCCTGGCCTTCGGCATGGCCTTGGGCGACTTGGACCAGGATGGGGACCTCGACGTGGTGGTGAACCGGATCAATGCGTCGGTCGAATTGCATCGCAATGACGCGACGGCACCGCGCATTGCCGTCCAACTGAAGGGCAGGGCCCCCAACACCGCGGGCATCGGCGCCCGGATTCGCTTGATCGGTCCTTCCCTGACCCAGTCCCAGGAGATGGTCGCCGGTGGTCGCTATCTTTCCGGAGACCAATCCTTTCGGGTCTTCGCGGGCGCGGCCAAGCCGTCGGCGCTCGAGGTCCGGTGGCGCAGCGGTGCTGTGACGCGCATCGAATCGCCCGAGCCCCATCGTCGATACGAGGTGTCCGAGCCCGTCGATGCGACCCCGGGTTCTTCGTCGACCGCACCGGGAGCGCCGCCAGCCTTGCCCGTGCCGCTCTTCGAAGACGTGAGCGCGCTCTTGGGGGCGGCTCCCGCCGGCGAAGCGTTTGACGACACACTGGTCCAGCCGCTGATCCCTCGCCGCGTCAGCCGGCAGGGACCCGGTCTTGCCTGGACCGACCTCGATGGGGATGGCTGGGAGGACCTGGTGCAGGGTGCGCGTCGAGGCGGCCGACCGATCGTCTTCCGGAATCGCCAGGGCAAGGGCTTCGACCGCATCGAGGGCCCTGAGTCGCCCGGGGGACAGCGCGGCGTGGTGGCTTGGTCCGATGGCCAGGCCGGCCGACATTGGCTGACCACCGCCGTGCACCTCAATGCTCGGGGCGAGACTGTGGGTCAGTTGATCGTGAATCCAGCGGCATCCGGAGCGGCTTCGCGGACCATCGAGGTCGGGCCCGACTTCAACGGCCCCCTGGCGGTGGGCGACCTGGATGGCGACGGCGACCTCGACGTGGTGGTGGCCGGTCAGTTCCGACTCGGCCGCTATCCCGAGGCGGTTCCCTCCACGGTCTGGATCAACGAGGGGGGAGCCTTGCAGGGATCGCCCGCGTGGGGCCGGCCCTTGGCTCGTGCCGGCTGCGTGAATGGAGCCACGCTCGTGGACCTCGACGCCGACGGCGACCTCGACCTGGCCATGGCCGTCGAATGGGAGCCGGTGCGCCTTTTCCGCAACGAAGGCGGGCAGTTCCGCGACATCACCACGCCCATGCGTCTGGCTGGCCGCACGGGTTGGTGGCAGGGGCTCGCCGCCGGCGATTTCGATGGCGACGGGCGCATGGACCTCGCGGTGGCCAATGTCGGTCGCAACACCGCCTATGCGATGTATGGCCCGGGCCCCATCCGCCTGTATCATGGCGAGTGGAGCGGTTCGGGCCGTGTCGACCTGCTGGAAGCCTGGCAGCGCGACGGCACTTGGCTGCCGATCAAAAATCGAACCCAGTTGATGGTGGGGATTCCAGACCTTCCGGCCCGCTTCCCGAGCCACGAGGCCTTCGGCCGTGCCGATGTGCCCCGAGTCCTCGGCGACTGGGCGGCGCGTGCAGGGTTTCTCGAGGTCGTGGAGTTCGATTCTGGCGTCCTTCTCAACCGGACCAACCGCTTCGAATGGCGACCGTTCCCGCGGGAGGCCCAATGGTCGCCCGCGTCCTCGGTGAATGTCGCGGATGTCGATGGGGACGGCGTGGACGATGTCTTCCTGAGCCAGAACCGCTCCGACCTGCTGCCGGAATGGTCCCGTGACGACTCCGGCACCGGTCTCTGGCTGCGGGGCTTGGGCGACGGGAGTTTCCAAGCCCTCGACCCCACCGTGTCGGGCATCCGCATCGATGGGGAGCAGCGGGCCGCGGCGCTGGCCGACTTCGATCATGATCGGCGCATCGATGTGGTCGTCTCGCAGATCAACGGACCGACCGTGCTCTGGGCCAATCGGCGGGCCCGGCCGGGGCTCCGGGTTCTCCTCGAAGGGCCCCCGGCCAATCCCGAGGCGATCGGGGCGCAGGTTCGCCTGAGGTATCCGGAAGGGCGTCAGGGGCCGGTTCGAGCCATCCAAGGAGGCAGTGGTTTCGGTTCCCAGGATGCGTCATCGCTGGTGCTGGGCATGCCGTCGCCGGCGACCGACGTCTGGGTCCGTTGGCCCGGAGGACGGGAGCAGGTGGTTCCGTTGCGTCCCGATCAGACCGAGGTGCGCGTCCGTTGGGTGAAGCCTTGAGTGTCGGGTTGGTTGCAGCGTCCGTGCTGCCCGCGAGTCAGGCGGGGGTTGAACGCCGAGCGCGGACTGGGGCACCGTCGTCCCATGGCACTCCCCACGCTCTCCGACGAGCAGGTCCGGACCCTGAGCCGTTCCCAGAAGGACCAATGGTGGCTGGACCATGTCTTCCGGGGCGACATGCCCCAACTCACGGTCCGCTCGGCGCTCACGGGATTCCTGTTGGGCGGCGCGCTGGCGGCCACCTCGCTCTACATCGGGGCCAAGACCGGCATCTCCATCGGCGTGGGCCTCACCTCGGTGTTGATCACCTTCGCGCTGTTCCGCCTGCTCGCCAAGACCCCGCTGGGCGGCGGCTTCACGATCCTGGAGAACAACTGCACGCAGTCGATCACCACGGCGGCGGGCTACGTGGTGACGCCGCTGACCTCCAGCTTCGCCGCCTACATGCTGGTGACCGGCAAGGTCCTGCCGGCCTGGCAGATGATCCTCTGGATGATCGTGATCTCCGTCCTGGGAGTGCTGGTGGCGTTCCCTCTGAAACGACGCTTCATCAACGACGAACAACTGCCGTTCCCCGAGGGGCGCGCCTGTGGTGTGGTGCTCGATGCGTTGTACACGGGCTCGGCCGAGGCCGGTCTCTTCAAGACGCGGCTGCTCACCCTCACGACCGGCCTCACCGCCTTCGTTCAATTCTTGATGAGCGATGGCTGGATGCGGTTGTTGCAATTCAAGGTGCTGCGCATGGACCGATGGGCGGGCATGCGCGAGGCGTGGCATCTCCAAGAGCGGTTCGACACCTATTACTACACCTGGGCCGCGAAGGCGTCGGGGGCCATCCCGCGCATCCTCGGTACCGACATCCGGCAATTGGGGCTCCGCTTCACGGTCGATGCCGCGCTCATGGGCGTGGGCGGACTCATCGGCATCCGTGTGGCAACCTCGTGTCTGATCGGTGCGATCGTCAACTTCGCCGTGCTCGCACCGATCATGATCCAGCGCGGGGAGATCCGCAGTTACACCAATTCGGCGGGCAAGGTGGTGGACATCTCGCGGGCGGAGATCGTCAACCAATGGGCCCTGTGGTGGGGCGTCTCGATGATGGTGGTGGGATCGCTGGTGTCGCTCTTCGCCCGCCCGGATCTGTTCCAGGGCGTGTGGCGGATGCTCCGCAAGCGCACTCCCACCCAAGGCGCTTCCGATGTCGATCCGCTCCGCGACATCGAGCTGCCCCTTGGATGGTCTTACGTCGGTGTGCCGGTGTTTGGGTTCCTCGGCGTGTGGATGGGACAGGCCTTCTTCGGCGTTCCCTGGCTGGCGGGACTGCTGTCGCTTCCGTTGATCCTGGTGCTGTCGGTGATCTGCACCAACTCCATGGCCCTCACCTCATGGACTCCCACCGGAGCGCTCTCGAAGATCACCCAGTTCACCATCGGGGCCCTCGACCGCTCCAACCCGGCCAGCAACCTCATCCCGGCCGGCATGACCGCTGAGGTGTCGTCCAACGCGGCCAACCTGCTCTCGGACATCAAGCCCGGCTACATGTTGGGCGCCAAACCCCGGCAGCAGGCGGTGGGGCATGTCATCGGCATCGTGGCCGGTTCACTGGCAGCAACACCGCTGTTCTACCTGCTCTTCCTGCAGCCTGATGCCTCGGGTGTCCGTTCGACGGCCACGTTGGTCACCGATCGATTCGCCATGCCAGCGGCCGTCCAGTGGAAGGGCGTCGCGGACCTGATCGCCAAGGGCCTGGGCAGCCTGCCCGTTTCGGCCATGGTGGCAATGGCGGTCGCCGCGGTGACGGCGGTGGTCTTCGAGGTGCTGCGGATCCGCTCGCGGGGGCGCTTCCCGTTGTCGGCGGTGTCGATCGGGCTCGGGGTCGTGCTGCCGCCGGAGTCCACGTTGGCCATGTGGATCGGTGCCTTCGTGTTCTGGTGGATGGGACGCAAGGCCGTCGCCGGCACCCGGAAGCACGAACTCTGGGTGGAGGGGTGCGAACCCATCTGCGCCGGCCTGATCTCGGGCGCAGCCCTCATCGGCATCGGCAACGCCTTGGTCAACGCCTTCGTGCCATGAGTGGAATCTTTGGTCCGCCTGAGCCGCCGGACTCTCTTCATTGACACCTCCGGGCGTCGTTCTGGGGCATCGACTCGGGTGAGGGGAGGCGACAGTCTCGGGCGCATGGCTGTTCATCGTCGTGCGTTCTGGGACCGGTGGCTCGGTCCGATCCTCCTGATCGTGGGTGCTCTGTTGGGACGGGCCGACGATGCCGGCGGGTTCGAGGCCAACTACACCAAGCGCGAGGTGAGGATTCCCATGCGCGACGGGGTCAGCCTCTTCGCCGTGGTGTACACGCCCAAGGAACCCGGCCAGTACCCGATCCTGCTTCGCCGGACTCCTTACAACCTCAAGCCCTACACGGTCGATGCCGCTGGCAATCCGGGCTTTGGTGATGGGCTCGTTCGCGAGAAGTTCATCTTCGTGCGCCAGGATGTGCGCGGGCGTTTCGCCTCCGAGGGGGCCTTCGTGGACATCCGTCCGCACCGACCGGTGAAGAACGGTCCCAAGGACACCGACGAGAGCACCGACACCTGGGACACCATCGACTGGTTGGTCAAGAACGTGCGCCACAACAACGGCAACGTGGGCATGGACGGCATCTCATACCCGGGATTCTTCGCGGCCATGGGCATGATCGATTCGCACCCGGCCCTGAAAGCCGTGTCCCCGCAGGCCCCGGTGGCCGCCATCTTCGACGGTGATGATACCCTGCACGGCGGGGCGTTCCTGCTGGCCCACAACTTCGGCTTCTTCAACTTCTTCGGCCAGAAGCTGCAGAACCCGCTGCGCCAGGACCCCGTGCCCTTCGACTACGGCACACCCGACGGATACGACTTCTTCCTGCGGGGCGGGGCGGTCGGAGACCTGGGCGACCGGTATTACAAGGGCAAGATCGATTTCTGGGACAACCTCATCGGCAACATCACCAACGCCGCCTGGTGTGCACGTCACGACATCACGCCCCACCTGAAGAACGTGCGCGCCGCGGTGATGACCGTGGGTGGGTGGTTCGATGCCGAGGATCTTTCCGGGGCGCTCAAGACGTATCGGGCCACCGAGCGGCAGAACCCGGGCATCGTCAATACGCTGGTGATGGGGCCGTGGTCGCATGGAGGTTGGCATGGCGGCGACGGATCGTCGCTTGGCCCCGTGCCGTTCCACTCCAAAACGGCCGAATTCTACCGCAACGAGATTGAACTGCCCTTCTGGCGGCGCTTCCTCAAGGGGCAGACCAACCTCGCGGTGACCGAGGCCCACATCTTCGAGACGGGCACCTGCGAATGGCGCAAGGAGGCAGCCTGGCCCCCGACGAATGCGGTGTCCAAGAGCCTGTATTTCCATGCCGGTGGCCGCTTGTCGTTCGAGCCGCCCCGGGCCGAGGACGCCAAGACCGCCTTCGACCCCTACGTGAGCGACCCGTCCCGACCGGTGCCCTTCACCCAGCGAATCACCACCGGCATGCCGGCCACCTACATGGTGGAGGACCAGCGGTTCGCCGCGCGTCGGCCCGACGTGCTGGTGTTCGAGACGGAGCCGCTGACCGAGGACGTCACCATCGTGGGACCGATCACCGCCAGCCTTCATGTCTCCAGCACCGGGACCGATTCCGACTTCGTGGTGAAGCTCATCGACGTGTACACCGCCGACCATCCGGACCCTCAGCCGAACCCGGCCCAGGTGAAGCTCGGGCATTACCAGCAATTGGTGCGTGGCGAGCCGCTGCGCGCCAAGTTCCGGGACGGACTCGACCGGCCGAAGCCCCTCGAGCCGGGCCGTGTGACCCGACTCGAGTGGGTGATGCCCGACGTCTGCCACACCTTCCGCACCGGGCATCGCATCATGGTGCAGGTGCAGAGCAGTTGGTTCCCCTACATCGACCGCAATCCCCAGACCTTCTGCGACATCTACCGCGCGAAGCCTGCGGACTACCGCACCGCCACCCAACGGGTGTACCGCGCCGCCAACGCCGCCTCGTCCCTGCGGGTCCTCGTGGCTCCGAGGTGACACAAAAGTGTTGAGTCACCGGGAATGACCGCGCCTTCCATGAGCACCACAACCGTTGAAATAGCGCAGTCGACGGAGCCCACGGCCGTGCGCGCGTGGACCGAAGGGCGCATCGTGTTCGTCGAACTTCACGACGGACGGATCGTTGGATTCCCTGCGGACAGATTCCGGATCCTCGCCGGCGCCACGGAAGATCAGTTGGCGAAGGTCCAGTTGGAACTGGATGGATACGCCCTTCGTTGGGAGGAATTGGACGAGGATCTCACGGTTCCCGGCGTCGTCGCCGGCAGGTTCCAGTTACCCCTGTAGTCACCGGTGGGCCTTTGGCCTTGGGAACGGGTCTGGGGGAGTTCGCAGGTCAGGGGTCAGTCAGGGGTCAGGTCAGGGGTCAGGGAACGATTTCCGAATTTGACTCAGGCGCATGAGCGTCAATGCCTGTCTTTCAATCGTTGTCCACGTCACGCGGCGACCAACGGGTTCCAGACCCGAGTGAAACCGAAGCCCTCGAAATCCTTCACGTTGGACGTGGCGAATTCGGTGACGCCGTGATGGCGCAGGGTCAGCGCCAATCGGGCATTCACGATCCGTCGGAGGGCGAAATCCGTTGCCGCGGCCATCTTCCAAACGGATTCCATCACCGGTGCCGACTCGACCACGGCCCAGTTGGCGTTGCCGCGCAATGCGGCGCAGTAGGCGGCGGCTCTCCCAGCGGTCATGGGTTGGCTCAGGATCCGCGCGTTGCGAAGTTTGAGATACACCTCCACCAGCATGAGTTCGCAGACCACCACATCGCGCCTCCTTCCAAGCGACTGGAGGAACCCTGCCGCAGCCGGTTGTTCCGTCGCGCTGGCGTTGGCCGCGTAGATCACCAGGTTCGTATCGAACGAGATCATGGCTGCTCGTGGGACAGTTCCGTCCACTGTTCCTCCGGAGCGAGAAACGATCCCAAGTCCTCTGCAGGGGGGAGGTTCCACTCGCTACCTGGGGTTCGGCCCGGCGGATGGACCGCGGTGATGTACTCGAGCCCGCGGCGCACCACCTCCGCGAACGACCATTCCCGCTCGGCGGCCACGGCTTTCGCTCGACGGAACAAGTCATCCGGGATTTGAACTTGCGTCTTGATCATGATGGCAAATTGCCATGATGGAGAATCAATGTCTAATCGTGGATTAAGAGTTTTGATGTTGTTGGCGAAGCTCATGGGATGGCGGCCAACGCAAGATCGGCCGTCCCTGGGGATTCGCTCGGGATCTCTTGGATCTTGCAGAAACCTTTGGACAGCGACCGGGGATAATTGCCGATGACGGGACGGCCTCGTGTAGATGCTCGTTCCCTCCGTTCGTGACGAACGCTCCGACAGCGCCCTCAGAACAACCGGCGTTCTTCGGTCGCTTGGTTCGGGGGCCATACCCAGTCGAGGTCTTGGCCTTGCTTGGTTTCGAAGACGCCT
>CAIOKD010000113.1 GCA_903858835.1 uncultured Verrucomicrobiota bacterium | reverse complement strand
GGCCCGAAGTGGTCAGCAGCACCCGGGTCCGGGGCGCCCTGCGTGACGGCAAGCTGGGCCTGGTGGCCGAGTTGCTGGGGCGACCCTACAGCATCGTCGGGCAGGTCGTGCGAGGCGACCAACTCGGCCAATCCCTGGGATTTCCCACGGCCAACATCGATGTCGAGGGCTTGGAATTGCCTCCGTTCGGGGTCTACGCGGCCCGGGCGCGGCACTCCGGCGGCGAATTCCCGGCGGCGGTCAACCTGGGCCTGCGCCCGACCCTCCGGTCCTCCCAGCCCCAACTCCGCTTCGAGACCCACCTCATCGGCCATGAGGGAGACCTGTATGGCCGGGAACTGTCGGTGGAACTGGTGCGCTTCCTGCGCCCGGAGCGCCGATTCGCGCACCTCGACGCGCTGAAAGCCCAGATCGGCCGGGACATCGTCGCCGCCCAAAAGGCGCTTTCCTGAGGGGGACATCCCCGGTCTCGAGGTTTCCCACGATCGACGCCCATCGCGGGATTTCCTGGGGATTCCCTCTCCGGTGTTGCGTCGGTGGCGGGAGACGGTCCAGCGTCGGGGCATGAACACCGCTTCCGTCACCGCTCTCCTCCTGTGCCTGGGTTTCGCCTCCATCTCCCGGGCCGCGGATGCCCCGAAAGGCAAGGAATCCGGCCCATCCGGCTCCTGGGTGGCCCTCTTCGACGGGACATCGACCCGTGGCTGGCGCGGCTTCGGAAAGCCGTCGTTTCCCGAGCAGGGATGGACCGTGAAGGACGGCTGGCTCACCCATGTCGCCAAGGGAGGCGGCGGAGACATCATCACCGACCGGCTCTTCACCGATTTCGAATTGCGGTTCGAATGGAGGATCTCCGCCGGCGGCAACAGCGGCGTGAAGTACTTCATCGACGAGGCCCGCAAGGCCGCCATCGGCCACGAATACCAGATCATCGACGATGCCGCGCATCCCGATGCCAAGGTCGGCCCCAAGCGGCAGACGGCCGCCCTTTACGACGCGCTTCCGGCCGGATCTCCGAAGGTGAAACCGGCCGGCCAGGTCAATCAATCGGCCATTGTCGTGAAGGGCGATGCGGTCGAGCACTGGCTCAACGGGGATTGCGTGCTGAAATACCGCATCGGCTCGCCGGAATTGGCCGCGGCCAAGGCCGCCAGCAAGTTCAAGAACGAGCCCAAGTGGGGCACGCGCTTCCCGACCCCCATCCTGCTCCAAGACCACAGCGACGCGGTCGAATTCCGCAGCATCCGCATCCGCGAACTGAAGTAGGGTCCCGCCCGGCGTCGAACGACCGTCCCTTAGACCCACTGGCCCCTCCTCTGAACCTGGAATAGCCTGTCCCCCGATGATCCGTTTCCGGAGATTCCTCTTCCACCTAGCCCTCTGGCTCTGCCTCGGTGCGATCGAGATCCATGCCGATGGCGCCGATGACGCCTTCATCCGAATCTACAACCTCATCCAGCAGGCAGACGCCCATCGCGAGACCGGCCAATGGTCGGACGCCCGCGAAGCCTACACCGAGGCCAAGGCCGGCCTGGAGGTGCTCCAGCGGAACTACCCGACGTGGAACGAACGGGTGGTGGCCTACCGGATCCGCTACGTCGGGGAACGGCTCAAGACCCTGGAATCAGCCCCCGCCCCCGCGGAAAAGACCCCCGAAAAAAAACCGGCCGCCTCGAAGGCTCCCGCCGGCGAGTCCCACGCCCCTGCCTTGGCCCCCAACGGCGAGGTGGTGGCCCAGTTCGAGCAACTCAACCTGCAGATCCAGCGTCTGGCTGCCGATAAGCAGTTGCTCGAGGCGAAGCTCCGCGAGGCGCTGACGGCCCAGCCCGCCCCTGTGGATCCCCGGGAATTCCAGGCGGCCATCGAGCGGATCACCGCGCTCCAGACCACCAACAAGGTGCTCATGGCCAGCCTCGAACGGCAGCAGGCCGAGCGCCGCAACCTGGTCGACAAGGTGGTGGCCGACGAGGCCCGGGCCGCCCTCGACGAGGCCAACAAAAGCCTGCTCGAGCAGAAGGTGGCCGCAGGACGCATCGAGAAGCAGAAGCAGGAGATCGAGACCCGGCTCAAGGAGCTCCAGGCCGGGACGCTCCAAAATCTGCAAAAAGAGAATACCACGCTCAAACAGCAGGTCGGCGAACTCAAATCCGACACCGAACGGGGCAAGCAGGTGGCCGATCTTTCCGCCCGACTCAGCCAACTCCAACTCGACCTGGAGGACACCAAAAAGCGCAACTCGACCCTCGCCTCCGAGAAGGCCGGCCTCGAGAAGCAACTGGCTGACTTGCAGGCGCGTTCGTCCGAGGAGAGTCTGACCAAGATCCGACAACTCGAGTCGTCGCTGGCCCTGGCCAAGGCCAACGCCGAGCGCAGCCTCTCCCAGGCCGAGGTGATCGCCGGGACCCTCGCCAAAGAGCGCCAGGCCCGCACCGACCTCGAACTGGCCAACCAGTCGCTCAAGACCAAGGTCGGCGAACTGACACGGGGGGCCGAACAACGCGCCGAGGCGGTAAAGAACCTGGAGTCGGCGCTGGCCGCCGAGAAGGCCGAACGGGAAGCCGTCCGCGCAACGCTCGCCGCCACCGAGCGCAAGTTGGCTGCCGCGACCGCAGCCGCGACCAACACCACCGCCGTGGATGCCAGCGTCCGCACCGCCGAACTGGCCACCTTGAGAACCGAGGTCTGGAAGCTACGCACCACCCTGAAGGAGGGATCGTCCCGGGAGGCCGAACTCCGGAGCGCTCTGACCACCGAACGGGAATTCCGCGAACGACTGGCCAAGGAGAAGACCACCCTCGAAAAACGTCTCGCCGCCGCGCTCAAGGCCGGACCCGCCGCGGAGGCCCCGGCCAGTGCCGGGGAGACCACCCGGGCGCTGGCCAAGATGGAGACCCGGGTCCGCAAGCTCGAGGAGGAGCGGGACGCGCTCCAGCAGCGCCTCCAAAAGCTGAGCCAAGCCACCCAGATCCGGCTCACCACTGGCGCCGCATGGCGCCCCGTGACGGCCCGGGAACAGGCCGAAGAGTTCCACCGGCGGCGACGCTGAACCCCAGAAGACCATGGCCAGCAAGTACTTCGTCCCCGGAACGGGGCGCGCGCCCGGAGTGAACGACCTATTCGCGGCCATCGCACCCCGTTACGACCTCATCAACGACCTCCAGAGCCTGGGGATGCACCGGTTCTGGAAACGGTGCCTGATCGCCGAGGCCGCGCCCGCCCCGGGCCAGCGCGCCCTGGACGTCTGCTGCGGCACCGGGGATGTCGCCTTCGGGCTGGCCACCCGTGGAGCCGATGCCGTGGGCTTCGATTTCAGCCATCCGATGCTGGCCGTCGCGGCGGAGCGCGCATCCCGCGACCCCCTCCCTGCCGGATCGGGAACGGTCCGGTTTCAGCAGGGTGACGCGCTGGATCTGCCCTTCCCCGACCGCTCCTTCGACGTGGTGACCATCAGTTACGGCCTCCGCAACCTCGCCGATTTCCACCGGGGCCTCCGCGAACTCACCCGGGTGCTCAAGCCCGGGGGGCGCCTGCTGGTCCTCGACTTCGGCAAGCCAGACTTCCTGCCGTGGCGATGGGTCTATTTCCAATATCTCGAGCGGATCTGCCCCCTGTTCGGTCGGATCTTCTGCGGGGACGGCGACACCCATGGCTACATCCTGGACTCCCTGAAAGCCTACCCCGCCCAACACGGGGTGGACGCGGCCCTCAGGGAATTGGGCTATGCCGAGACCCGGATCGTGAACTTTCTGGGGGGCACCATGACCCTCAACCTCGGCCGCCGTCTCTGACTCGCACCCGCCACCGGCCCCAAACTACGGGCCCCAATTCCCGTCTGGAGATTCGCCAGCCAATCCCTAACCTCGAGCCCAGTGCGATGAAGATCCTCTTCCTCAACGGTCCAAACCTGAACCTGCTGGGCACCCGCCAGCCGGAGATCTACGGCCGGGACACCCTGGCCAGCATCGAGACCTCTGTCCGGGAACGGGCCCAAGCACTCGGGGTCTCGGTGGAATTCCGCCAAACCAATGACGAGGGACAATTGGTGAGTTGGATCCAGGAGGCCCGGGGCACGGCCCAAGCCATCGCCCTCAACGCGGCCGCCTACACCCATACGAGCATCGCCTTGCGCGACGCCATCTCCGCCGTCGGGGTGCCGGTCGTCGAACTGCACCTGTCCAACATCCATGCTCGGGAGTCATTCCGGCACCACTCGATGATCGCCCCAGTATGTCGCGGACAGATCAGCGGCTTCGGCGCTTTCTCCTATATTCTGGCTCTCGAAGCAGCCGTTAACGTTTGCAAAACCGCGTAAACCTGATTTTTAGGTCAAGTTGACGCAAAAACACGCTGAACTGCCGCTTGACCTGGAGAACCGGTTGTCCGTAGGTTGCCCCCCTCGTTCGACACGGAACCGTCGAATTCCGGTCACAATTCCGGGAAGACCAGGTTCGTGTCGCCGGGAACATCTCCGTGGAGATCCGCAAGCCCCTCCGGGCCCGGACCCAACCCCAGAAGCACCGTGGACCTGAAAGAAATCAAATCGATCATCGACCTGATGAAGAAGAACTCCCTCTCGGAGTTCGAACTCGAGGAGAAGGACTTCAAAATCAAGCTCAAGCGCCCCATCGGCGGGGGATCAGCCCCACTCTTGGGCGGACCGGTCGACGATCCAGAGTTGACCGCCTACTCGGCCCTGGCCCGTCAATCCGCGGCCGCGGCAAATCCAGCGCCTGCCGCCGCTCCGGTACCGTCGGGACCGGAATCGGAGATCAAGAGCCCCATGATCGGCACTTTCTACAGCTCCCCATCTCCGGACGCGGCTCCGTACGTCGAGGTGGGCAGCGAGGTGGGCCCCGACACGGTGGTGTGCATCCTCGAGGCCATGAAGGTCATGAACGAAATCAAGGCCGAGACCCGGGGCGTCATCACGGCGATGGTCGCCGAGAACGGCAAACCGGTTGAGTTCGGGCAGGTTTTGTTCAAGATTCGCCCGCTTTGAGCCAGGTCCCTCTTGGCAATGTGCCCGGTGAGTCTCGGAACCGATCCCCGAGGCCCAGCCCCAAGGCCCAGCCCCAAGGCCCAGCCCCGAGAGCGACATCCGAGCCCATTTTTCCGCACGAGCCCAGAGCCCAAGCCCCTAGAGCGTCATTCGGTCGGGCACCGAACGACCCGTCAACGTCATGTTTGAAAAGATCCTGATCGCCAACCGCGGTGAAATCGCCATGCGCATCATCCGCGCGTGCCGCGAGATGAACATCAAGACGGTGGCCGTCTATTCGAAGGCCGACGCCAACTCCATGCACGTGCAGGTCGCCGACGAGGCCATCTGCATCGGGGATGGCCCCTCGACCGACAGCTACCTCCGGATCGACCGCCTCATCTCCGCAGCCGAGATCACAGACGTCGACGCCATCCATCCCGGTTACGGTTTCCTCAGCGAGAACGCCCACTTCGCGGACGTCTGCGAGAGCTGCAACATCCGTTTCATTGGCCCTCGCTCGGCCGCCATGAATGCGCTGCACGACAAGTCCAGCAGCCGCGACCTGGCCAAGCGGGCGAAGGTGCCGACGCCCCCGGGCTCCGACGGCCTGGTCGGGACCGAGCAGGAAGCCCTGGCTGTGGCCAAGCGCATCGGCTATCCGGTGATGATCAAGGCCATCGCCGGCGGCGGCGGTCGGGGCATGCGCGCCGCCCACAACGACATCTCGCTGGTCAAGGGATACCACACGGCACGCACCGAGGCCGAGAAAGCCTTCGGCAATTCCGGGGTCTACATCGAGAAGTTCATCGAGAACCCCCACCACATCGAGTTCCAGATCCTCGGCGACACCCGGGGAAACATCATTCACCTGGGGGAGCGCGACTGTTCCATCCAGCGCCGAAACCAAAAGGTCATCGAAGAGACTCCTTCACCCCTGCTCGACCGCAAGGACCTCAAGGACCTCCGCAAGAAGATGGGCAAGGCGGCGCTGGCCATCGCCGAGATGGCCGGCTACTCGAACGCCGGCACCGTGGAGTTCATCGCCGACGACAACGGCAACTTCTACTTCCTGGAGGTCAACAAGCGCATCCAGGTGGAACACCCCATCACCGAGGAGGTCACGGGGGTGGACCTGGTCAAACAGCAGATCCTCATCGCCGCGGGCGAAAAACTGACGATCAGCCAGAGCGACGTCACCCTCAAGGGGCACGCCATCGAGTGCCGGATCAACGCCGAGGACCCCTTCAACGACTTCCGCCCCAGCCCGGGTCGCATCGAGATGTACTATCCGCCGGGCGGCCCCGGCATCCGCCTCGATTCCCATGCCTACGCGGGCTACACGATCCCGCCCTACTACGACTCGATGATCGGCAAGCTCATCGCCGTGGGCAAGGACCGCACCGACGCCCTCAACAAGATGGCCCGCGCCCTCAGCGAGTTCATGGTGACCGGCGTCAAGACGACCATCCCCTTCGAGCTGGCCATCCTGCAGGACCCTGACTTCCGCCGGGGCAACTACACGACCAACTTCGTGGAGCGGTTCCTCGGCGGCGCCCGCCGCGAGCTCATCCAGGACAAGGCCTGAATCACGCCCGCACCGGGCCGCCCCTTCCGGGGGCGCACCGGCCACGGATCGACTTTCTCGACCGAAGGCGGAAGAAAAACTCCCCAGACATCACTCGCTGCTTGGTCTTGCGGGGCGTGTTGGCTAAACCGTCGGCGTGTCCTCCGCTCATCCCACGGCTTCGACCCGGTCCGCTTCGGACGATTCGTTCCCGCCGCAGATCAAGTACATCATCAGCAACGAGGCCTGCGAGCGATTCAGTTTCTACGGGATGCGCAGCATCCTGACCCTTTACATCGCCAAGCACCTGGGCCAGGGATCATCGACCGCCTCGGAGATCGTCCATCTGTTCGTCTTCGGCGTGTATTTCATGCCGCTGTTCGGGGCCTGGCTCTCCGACCGCGTCCTGGGCCGATACAAGACCATCCTCTACATCTCGCTGTTCTATTGCCTCGGGCATGGCGTCCTGGCCCTGGCCGACCTGGTCGACACCCGCGAGCAGAAGCTGTGGCTCCTCTACGCGGGCCTGGCGCTGATCTCCTTCGGCGGCGGCGGCATCAAGCCCTGCGTCTCGGCCTTCGTCGGTGACCAGTTCCACGCGGGCCAGGGGCACCTGCTCCAGCGCGCCTACGGACTGTTCTACTGGAGCATCAACTTCGGTTCCTTCTTCTCGTTCCTGATCATCCCGCGCATCGCCAAGGATTACGGATACGGCTGGGCCTTCGGCGTGCCGGGCATCTTCATGGGCTTGGCCACGTTCTTTTTCTGGATGGGAAGGAAGCACTACGTGCACGTACCCCCATCGGGTCCGCAGGGGGGGAGTTTCTGGGAGATGCTGTGGCATGCCCTGACACATCCGGCCAACCGCCGGCAGGGAGGCGGCTTCTGGAGCGCCTGCGAACACCGGTATTCCTTCGAGCAGGTGCACGCCGCGAAATCAGCCACGAAGGTGGCCGCGGTGTTCGCGCTGATCCCGTTTTTCTGGGCGCTCTGGGACCAGAACAGCACCACCTGGGTGCTCCAGGGCGACAAGATGACCCCATACCTCTTCAGCGAAGGCACCCTGAACCTTCCGATCCTGGGCCCCGTGGTGCGCTTCATCATCGGCGACCGCATCGGTGCCGAGCAGATGCAGTCGATGAACGCCCTGCTGGTCATGCTCATGGTACCGGTGTTCACCTACGTGCTGTTCCCGGTGACCGAGAAGTCGGGCCTCAGAGTCACGACCCTGCGCCGCATGGGCCTCGGCCTCTTCCTGACCTCCATCTCGTTCATCATGGTTGCCCTCATCGAGCAACGGGTGACCGCGGGTGAAAAGCTCAGCGTCCTCTGGCAGACCCTGCCATACCTCGTCCTGACCGCGGGCGAGGTACTCGTCTCGAACACCGGTCTCGAGTTCGCCTTCCGTGAAGCGCCCGCCTCCATGCGCAGCACCATGATGAGCTTCTGGTTGCTGACCACGGCACTGGGCAACCTGGCCATCGCCAAGGTCTTCGGTCTCAACGTGAAGGAGCGCCTGGCCGACGGCACCGAGGTGTTGCACATCTCCGGAGTGAGTTTTTTCAACCTCTGCGCCGCGATGTTGGCGGTCGTTGCCATCGGGTTCGTCTTCGTGGCCCTGCGGTACCGGTACCACGAAACGGCCGAAACGACTCCGGGCGGCTCCTCCCATTGATCGGCCCCCATTGATTTGCGAGACACAACGGACCACCTTTCCACCGGCAACAACACGTCCAGAGCCCGCCATGTACTACATTCAAGGTGCCGACCAGAAGGAATACGGACCGGTCTCCGCAGACCAACTCCGCCAATGGATCTCCGAGAACCGTCTCAACCGGTTCTCACCGGCCCGGGCCGAGGGGGAAGCCCTTTGGAAGACCCTGGGAGACTTCCCCGAGTTCGCCGAGGCGCTCGGAACGTCCGCACCGCCCGCAGCCCCGGAGGCGCCCACCGCACCGCCGGTCGGCAACACGGCGACCCATGCCTACCCAGGGTTCCAGCCTTCGGCTTCCGGGCTTCCCGAGGCGGCCGTGGACGAGCAATTGCGGGTGCCGACCATCGGCATCCTCATCACTGGCGTGCTGGGCACATTCCTGTCGCTCTATGGCGTCTTCGCCAGCCTGACCGGATCGGCGAAGAAGACCGAGATCCCTTCCGGGATGGGCTCCCCGGAAGCGGAGCGAATGGTCAAAAGCCTCATGGGCGCCATGGAGGCGATCAACCTGCCCTTGAATCTGCTGGCCCTGCTCATGGGCGCGCTCACGCTGCTGGCCGGGATCAAGATGCTGCAACGGCGCTCCTATACCCTCGTGATGATCGGCGTGATTGTCGGCATGCTCCCCTGCTTGAGTCCGTGCTGCTGCACCGGCCTCCCCTTCGGCATCTGGGCCCTGGTGCTCCTGACCAAGCCGGAGATCCGGGATTCCTTCCGCTGAACACCGATCCGGTCGCACGCCCATGAAGGCGCCTCCCGTGCTTTCCGATCCCCCGCGCGAGGCGGCGTCCGGGACTTCGCTATCGGAACCAGAACGTCGACCCCTGGGAGGTCAGGGCACGGGGCCCTGGATCGAGGCCCTGGTGGCCCTCCTTTCGTTCTCGGGCCTGGTCGGACTGGCCCTGCTGTGGAACCACAAACCGCAGGGTCAGTTCTTCTTCCCGCGTTGCACCTTTCACTCTTGGACCGGCCTCCAGTGCCCCGGATGCGGAGGCCTTAGGGCGACCCATGAACTTCTCCACGGGAACGTAGCAAATGCCTGGCAATTCAACCCGTTGCTGGTGGCCGCGCTGCCACTGGTCGCCTGGTCGGGCCTGGCCCTGATCGTGGAGCGCTGGCGTGGACTCCGGGTGCCCCATCCGCTCGGGATGCGGCACTCGTGGATGGTGGTGATGGCGCTGATCGTCGGCTTCGGCATCCTCCGGAACCTGTGATCGAGCGCATGGACGCCGCGGCTACCCGCGCTGGGTCCCGCGATGCCGCTCGTAGGCGTGGACGATGCGCTGGACCAGCGGGTGGCGCACCACGTCCTTCTTCTCGAAGCGGATCAACGACACCCCTTCGACCCCCTGCAGGGCCGTCTCGGCCTCGACCAACCCGCTGCGCTTGCTGTTCGGCAGATCGATCTGGGAAGGGTCTCCCGTGATGACCGCCTTCGAACCGAAGCCCAGACGGGTCAGGAACATCAGCATCTGCTCGGCGGTGGTGTTCTGCGCCTCGTCCAGCACGATGAAGGACTGGTTCAAGGTGCGGCCGCGCATGTAGGCCAGCGGGGCGATCTCGATGATGCCCCGCTCCATGTTCTTCTGGATCTCTTCGGCCGGCATCATGTCCTGAAGCGCGTCGTGCAGCGGACGCAGGTAGGGATCAAGCTTCTGATACAGGTCTCCGGGCAGGAACCCCAGGGCCTCGCCCGCCTCGACGGCAGGGCGCGTCAGGATGATGCGGCCCACGCGGGACTCCTTGAGGGCGTTCACCGCCATGGCCATGGCCAGGTAGGTCTTGCCCGTGCCGGCCGGCCCGATGCCGAAGGTCACGTCATGCTCCCGGATCGCCGCCACATAGCGCTGCTGGCCCACGGTCTTGGGAGTGATTGACGCCTTCTTGGGCGAGGTGCTGATCTTCTGGTGGAACAGCGCCTGCAACGCCTCGGCCCCGTCGTGCCGGACGACGTGCAGGGCGTGCGTGAAGTCACGGGACTTGACCTGGGATCCGTCCTTCTGCGCCGCCTCCAGCAAGCGGAACAGTTTCACTCCGCGGGCCACGGCGTCGACCGGCCCCTCGAGCCGGATCCACCCGTCCCGCGCCGCGGCCTTGAGCCCGAGTTCCTTCTCCAGCGCATGGAGATTGCGCTCGTCGCCGCCCAGCAACTGGAGCGCTGCGCGGGCGTTCTCGAAGTGGAGGGTCTCGGTGGTGATCGTGGTGGCGTTGGGGACGTCCGGGGTGTTGGCCATGACTCTCGTTGCCCGAATATCGGTCACGCCCGGGGTTTGGCCACGGAAAAGGGAGATTCTTTCAATGCTGGCCCGCCAGGGGTCCGAGGGACCTCACGGGGTCTCCAGGAAGGTGGTGGCGGCGAGATGGCGGCGGCGATCCTCGGAGATCGGTGGTAGCGTACACACGTCCCCCAGGCAGTAGCGATTTCGGGCCACCCACTGATAGGTCCAGCGGGTCACCACATCGAGCCCTGGGATGACCATCAACACTCCCAGGAGCCACAACCAGAGTACCTTCCGGCACATCCAGGCGATGGCGATCGGCCCACCAAGGATGCGTCCGTCGGGCGTCAGCAATTTCATCTCGTCGGGCAGCTCGCCGGAGGCCAATCCCAACCGCTCCCTCACCCAGGGGGACTGGAGGGCGGCGAACTCGATGCCGCGCGCCTCGAAGACCCGACGCCACCGCCCTACCGTCGCACGGCACACCGGGCAGCGATGATCATAAAACGCCCAGGCTCCCTTGCCTGGCGCGATCTGGACGTTGTTTTCAGTCATCGCAGAAATGATTTGCCAGACGTGCCGGTTCATTCGGAGGTCAAACCAAGCAACTTACGAGCCTTGTCACCCATGCTGAAGAAGCGCTTCAGCACCGAGGTGGGCCATCCCCGGAAGGTGGCGTACCACCCGGCCGTGGTGGCGAGGAAGTTGTGCATCTCGCGGAGGCGGTCCTCGCTGTACCGATCGGTGTCGGCGGCGGCCTCGGCCTCGGCGATGCACTCGCGGAGCACGGCCATGGTGGGGTCGAACTCCCGGCGCTTCCGCTCGTCCAGAACGATGCGGAACATCTCCCAGACGTCCTTGAGGCTCTCGAAATGGTCCCGGCGGTCCCCGGGCAGGTGGACGAGGCGGACGATGCCCCAGCCCTGGAGTTCCTTGAGGCTCGTACTGACATTCGAGCGGGCTACCTCCAGCACCTCTTGAATCTGCTCCGCGTTCAGGGGTCCCGGTGCCAGGTAGAGCAGGGCGTGCACCTGGGCGACGGTGCGGTTGATGCCCCACTTGGTACCCATCTCTCCCCAGTGCAGGATGAAGCGCCGTTCGGCGTTCGAGAGCTGGTTCAGCGCCTTCATTTCTGTCGATACAGAAATGCCCGACAACCCGGAAGTCAAGCCCCCTGCCCGGTGGTTCTTCGGCTCAGGCACCCCTTCGGCTCTGTGGATGGGGCGATTTCTCCAAAAGCGCCACGGTCAGGCAGGACGGACCGCTCGGAGATCGGTCCCGACCAGGGAGTTGCATCAGAACGGATCGGGTCTCTCTCGCCTACCCTGCCACATGCCTTCGGATCAAGCCCTCCTTCGGCTCAGGCACCCCTTCGGCTCTGTGGCACCGTTCCAGGAGGGACTCCCGGGACCCGAAGGCGGTGGCCTTCGTGATTTCTTCATTGCAGCGGCGCCCCTCCTGCCTGTTCTTTGGCATCCGGCAGCGCGCCGACTCGACATCACGACGTGAAACCCACCGACCTGCGGGGCATCCTCCGCTACATTCCGAGATTCCGGGAGAAGGTCTTCGTCCTGGCCATCGACGGATCCATCGTCACCGACGACAACTTCCCCAACCTCCTGCTCGACATCGCGGTCCTGCGCTCGCTGAACATCCGGATCGTGTTGGTCCACGGGGCGGCCAAGCAGATCGCCGCCCTGGCCGTGGAGCGCGGGGTCAAAGCCTCGAACCTCGACGGCACGGGCATCACCGACGCCGAGACCCTCCAACTGTCGCTCAACGCCGCGAACCGCCTGACCCATGAGATCCTCGAGGGGCTCTCGGCCAACGACCTCCGAGCGGTGTCCACCAACGCGGTGATCGCACACCCGCTCGGCATCGTCGGCGGCATCGACCATCAGTTCACGGGCAAGGTCGAGCGCATCGACGTGGAGATGCTCCAGGCGCTCCTCGGCCAGGGCATCGTGCCGGTGATCCCGCCCCTGGGGTTCGACGGTGATGGCAAGACGTACCGGGTGAATTCGGACACCATCGCATTCGCGCTGGCCGACCAACTCAAGGCCACCAAGCTCCTCTTCCTGACCACCGTGGACGGCCTGACCCGCGGTGGCACCCTGATCCGTCAGATCATCGTGGGCGAACTCAAGCAGATGCTGACCCCGGTGCCGGCGGATTGGCCGGTGAACCTGATCTCCAAGGCCCGTCAGGCCGTGGCCGCCTGCGAGGCGGGGGTTCCGCGGGTCCACATCATCAACGGCGAGGTGGACGAGGGCCTCCTGGCGGAAGTCTTCAGCAACGAAGGCATCGGCACTCTGGTGTACGCCAACGAGTACACCCAGATCCGGCGCGCCCTGAAAAAGGACATCCGCGCGCTCCTCAACCTCACCAAGAACTCGGTCGCCTCCGAGGAACTGGTCAAGCGCACCCGGACGGCCGTGGAGAAGCAGGTGGGCGACTACTACCTGTACGAGATCGACAAGAATCCGGTGGCCTGCGTGGCCCTGCACACCTACCCGGAGCAGAACAAGGGCGAGCTGGCCTTCCTGTACGTGGCCCCCAGCCATGAGAACATGGGCATCGGTTCGAAGCTCATCCAGTTCGTCGAGGCGCGGGCCCGCGAACAGGGCCTGGCCGCGCTGATCACCCTCAGCACCCAGGCCTTCACCTACTTTATCTCGAAGGGCGGGTTCATCGAGGGAAGCCCGGACGACCTGCCAGCCTCCCGCCGCGAGCGCTATGAGGCGAGCGGACGCAAGTCCAAGGTGCTCATCAAGCGCCTGCGCCCTGCCCCATGAGAGCGGACCGCTGCCGGGGCCCGCGGTCTTTTCTGGCCGGCTTGCGGATCCTCGCCGCGTCGCTGGTGCTGTGCCTGTCGGCCATCGCCGCTGCCAACTCGGAGCCCTATCCCAGCCCCTCCTCCAAGAAGGGCCTGCAGGTGCAAATGGTGGACGATGCCATCGCCCTGGGCATCCGGCACGCCGCGCTCAACTTCAACCTGGCCCAATTGGTGGATCCCCGGGGCGACACCAACAATCCCGGGGTGGTGCGCGAGGGTCGGACCCACCGGTTCCAGCGGGGCTACCTCGAGGCCATGGACCGGCAGATCCGCACCCTGTCCGAGCGGGGCATCGTGGTCTCGTTGATCCTGCTCAACTACGAGAGCGCCGATCCGGAATTGCGGCGCATCCTCCTCCACCCCGGCTACAGCACGAACTGCCCCAACCACCTGTCGGCCTTCAACACGGTGACGCCCGAGGGGCGGGCCTGGTACGAGGCGTCGATGGATTTTTTGGCCGAACGGTGGAGCCGTCCTGACGGGCGCCACGGGCGAGTCTGGAATTGGATCGTCGGCAACGAGGTCAACTCCCATTGGTTCTGGTCCAACCTGGGCCCAAGCACCTCCGAGGCGTTCGCAAGCGACTATGAACGGACCGTGCGCCTGACCCACCGCGCCGTCCGGAGGCATTCCCAGAACGGCCGGGTCTTCCTGTCGCTGGAGCATCATTGGAACATCGCCTATCCCGGCGGGAAGGTTGGGCAGGTCTTCCCAGGACGCCCGTTCCTGGAGCACTTCGCACGAATCGCGCGATCCGGGGGCGACTACGACTGGCATCTGGCCTTCCACCCCTATCCAGAGGATCTTTTCAATCCGCGTTCCTGGCGGGACACCTCGGCGACTCCCGACTGGAGGACCACCCCGCGGATCACCTTCCGCAACCTTGCGGCGCTGGGTGCCTTCCTCGACCAACCCGAACTCCGATCCGAGGGACGGCCCCGGCGGGTCATCCTGAGCGAACAAGGCTTCCACACCCCCGACGGATCCGATGGCGAAGCCGTGCAAGCCGCGGCCTACTGCTACGCCTGGCATCAGGTGGCCGCCGAACCGGGGATCGACGCCTTCATCCTCCACCGGCATGTGGACCACGCGCATGAGGGCGGCCTGCGCCTGGGACTGTGGACCCGCGCACCGGGATCGGTGGCCACGCCCGACCGCCGCAAGCCGATCTACGAGGTGTTCCGCAAGGCCGACACTCCGGACCGCGACGCGGCCTTCGCCTTCGCACTACCCCTCCTGGGCATCCGATCCTGGGACGACCGCGCCCGCGCCCGCTGAGCGGGAACCTCTCGATCCGGGCGGCGGTGCGAAGGGGTCCTCGAACCAGGGCACCTCGCGTCCCGCCGCGAAGTCCACGAACCAGGACTCGGGCCCAGCGTCGAACCCCAGTTCCAATCCCTTCCAAGGAAACCACAGGCGTTCGGCATGGAGGGCATGGAACGGCACCTGGAGGAAGCCGCGCTGCGCGTCGGACAGATGCCCACCGACAAAATCCAGGTAGATGCGCTCATCTCCTCCGTAGAGCTTGTCCCCCACGATCGGATGACCCAGGTGGGCGAGGTGGATGCGGATCTGGTGCTTGCGCCCGGTGTCCAACCAGACGCGGACCCGGGAATAGGCACCATCCCGGCGGTCGAAATGCCGTTCGCAGCGCCAGCGGGTCCGCGCGGATACGCCGTCGGCCCGGACGCAATCCTTGATAGCCACCGCACTGGAAACCTCGCGACCCAGCGGGGCATCGATGAACCCGTCGCCCTCGGGCATACGGCCCCGGACCAGCGCGACATACTCCTTGGAGACCAACCCGGCCGCCCAGAGCGCGCGCAGGTCGGCCCCGGCTTCGTCGGTCTTGGCGAAGACCATCACCCCGCCGGTCTCCCGATCGAGCCGGTGGATCATGTGCGGCTCGAACCCCAGATGGATCCGCACCCGACTGACCAAGCTGGAATATTCGTCTCCCTTGGTCGGATGGCAGACCAATCCGGCCGGTTTGCGCAGCACCAGGAGGTCGGCATCCTCGTGCAGGATCTCGAAGAGGCTCACCATCCGGGGTGGCCGCCGGTCATCGCACGGTCGAGGTGGGTGTAGCCGCCATCGACATGGATCCACTGGCCCGTGATGTGACCCGCACGGGGAGAGGCCAGGAACACCAGGGTCGCGGCGATCTCGGCCGGAAAGGTCAACCGGCGGCCGAGGGGCACCATCCGCTCGATGGTCCCGCGGGCGGCTTCCGGATCGGGCTGCGACGCGAACCACTTCTGGTACTGCTCGGTGTCACATTCGGCCGGAATCACGCAATTGACCCGGACCCCGTGCGGCGCCAGGGCGACGGCCCATTCCCGCGTCAGCGCATTCACGGCCCCTTTGGCGGCCGCGTAGCCCGAGGTGCTCCCCTGCCCCGTCTCTGCGACCTTGGAGCTGATGTTGAGGATGCACCCCCGGGACCGGCAGAGCGCCTCGTGGGCATGGTGCGCGAGGGCGAAGACATGCAGCAGGTTGCGTCGCAACGACGCCATGAAGTCGGCCGGGGATCCCGTGAGGGGCACGCCATCATTGACGCCCGCGTTGTTGATCAGGACGTCGAGGCCACCGGCCTCGCGAAGCACGGACGAGATCAGCTCCGCGCAGAACATCGGGTCGGCGAGATCGCCCTCGGCGAAGACCGAACGTGGCACCTCGGTGGCCAGCGCGCGGCCGCGCTCGGCATTGCGGTCGGCGAACCAGACGATCGCGCCCTCGGCGGCAAAGGCCCGCACGGCGGCCTCGCCGATGCCCGCGGCCCCACCGGTGATAAGCACCACTCGGTCCTGGAGTTCAAGATTCATGCGACAATCCAAAGGAACAAAGGGAACCGAAGTCGGCCGAGGCGCCTCACGGAGTCTCCTCGGGTTCACACCGCCACCGGCGCCTTGATGGCCGGATGCGGATCATAGCCGGACAGAACGAAATCCTCGTAGACGAAGTCGCGGAGTTCCTTCCGCTCCGGATTCAGGGCCAGGGTGGGTAGCGCGCGCGGCTCGCGGGACAACTGCTCCTTCACCTGCTCGAGGTGGTTGGAGTAGAGATGCAGATCACCGAAGGTGTGCACGAAATCGCCCGGCTTCAGCCCCGTGACCTGGGCCACCATGTGGGTCAGCAGCGCGTAGCTGGCGATATTGAAGGGCACCCCCAGGAAGAGGTCGGCACTGCGCTGGTAGAGCTGGCAGCTCAACTTCCCCTCGCTGACGTAGAACTGGAAGAGCGTGTGGCACGGCGGCAGCGCCATGGCATCGACCTCGGATGGATTCCAGGCGCTGACGATGAGCCGGCGGCTGTCGGGATTCCTGCGGATCTGGGCCACGACGTTGTCGATCTGGTGGATCGATCGGCCGTCGGCGCCGCGCCAATCGGTCCACTGGGCCCCGTACACGCGGCCCAGGTTGCCGTCGGCATCGGCCCACTCGTTCCAGATGCTCACCCCGTGCTCCTGCAACCAACGCACGTTGGTGTCGCCACGGAGGAACCAGAGCAGTTCGTAGGCGACGCTCTTGAAGTGAACCTTCTTGGTGGTGACCAGCGGGAACCCCTCGGACAAACGGAAGCGCGTCTGCGCCCCGAAGACCGAGTGGGTTCCCGTGCCGGTGCGGTCCGCCTTGAAGGTCCCCTGATCGAGGACCAGCCGGAGCAGATCGTGATAGGCGCGCATCGAGGCGAGGTGTCCCTGAGGCCGAGCGATCAGTCCTTCAGGTTGACCAGTTCCAAGGCACCCACGCCACCCGGATTCCAGGCGGTGAACAGGATGTACACCTTGGCGCTGCGACCCTTGCCGACCACGTACCAGCAGGCGTCATGCATGTGCTGGGCGTAGCCGTAGCCCAGTTCCTCCTTGGGCTTGATGGTGCTGACCACGGCCTTGGTCTTCAGGTTGATGATGTAGATCGGGCCCGGGGTGTTGTTCGGGCCGGTGAGGCAGGGCACCAGCAGGTAGTCGCCCCAAAGGTCGGTGTCGCAGGCCGCGCTGCCCTTGGGCAACTGATGCACCGCCAGAGTCTTTCGGGTCTTGGGAGACCACTCATGGACCTGGGCTTCCGGACGGGCCGAGACGTACAACTCGTTGCGCTTCGGGTCGAAGGTGATGCCGTGCGGCGTCTGGCTCATGCTGTCGCCGCCATAGAAGTTGCCCCGGTACTTCATGGGCTTGGCGTCTGCGTCCATGAACCAGTGGCGGCCGTAGCCATCGGTCACCCAGAGGGTCTTGTCACCGGCGAAGGCGGCATCGGTCGGCGCCCAGCCCTTCTTGTCGGCATAGGGGCCGCCATCCGGGATCTTGAGCTTCTCCACCGTGCGGAAGGTCGTGTCGGACAGCAGGATCTCGCCCTCGACGTTGTCGGCGGCGATCACCAGGGGAAGCTGTCCCTTGCGGGGCAGGATGTCCGCGCCATGCAGGTTGCCCGAGGCGATGGACGGGTCGCCCTTCACCACCCACGAGGTCTTGAGGCGGTCGCTGAAGCCGATCCAACCGACCTTCTCGAGACCCCAGTAGACCACGTCGCGCTCGCTGTCGACGATGAGCGTGCCGTGGGCGCCCTTCACATAGGGCTGGGCCTCGGCGGGAACGGGCATCGCCGTGGCGACCGGGGCGAACTTCCAGAAGCCCTGGCCGCTGACCTGCGGCACGGCCGACTTGTCCTGCGCGGCGGGAGCCTTCACCGGCCCCTTCTTCTCGACCTGGAAGGTCACGGGCACGGCCGACGGTCCATGGTCATGGGGAGCGGATCCCGTGTCATGGGCCAGGAGAACAGGGGCGGAAGCCAGGGCGGCGCACGCCAAGGCCAGGGGGAGGGAGGTCTTCATAGGCGACCGGAGGAGCTTCAACGGCCGATCGAATTCTGTCGAGGATCAGAACCGATCAGAACGGATCCCGGAGGGACCCATAGCCCTTGGACTTCACCCAACTGGACCCCGAACGGGACAGGTCGAGGGGGCGCTGGCCAGCCCATCGCATGAGGAGTGCGATCGGAACCAGCGCCAACGCATACACCCCGAGCAGCACTCCGAAGACCAGGCGTCGTCCGCACCAGGCCTGCACCCGCGAAAGCCACCGGTGCCAGGGCTCGAAGACCGCCGGAAGCAGCATCCCCAGGCCCAGCACCAGCGGCATGGCCACCAGGCAATTCCGGGGAGAGACAGACACCCAACCCCAACGGGCCGCCAGCATCAGGAGGGCCACCGGGGGGAGCAGCGAGGCTCCGATGGCGAACCGGTCGCGGAGACGGTGGACTGGAGGCCGGGCGCTCATGGTCAATCGGGAAGGGCCTCGAAGCTCCCGGGCAGCGAGGTGTGGGGTTGGCGCTCGCGCTCCAGGAAGCAGGGGCCCACCACAAGCACATCGATCCGCGAGTTGATGAAACACCGGTAGGCATCGTCGGTCGACAACACCACCGGTTCGCCCCGGACATTGAAGGAGGTGTTGATCAGCACCGGGCATCCCGTCGCCGACTCGAAGCGCCGGAGCAGCGCGTGGAACAGCGGGTTGCGTGCGGGATCGACCGTCTGGACCCGCGCCGATCCATCCACATGGGTGACCGCGGGCAGGCGGGAGCGGAGTTGCTTGAGTCGATCCAGACCCTCGGCCTCGTGGGCCACCGGGATCCGTTGCGATTCGGCCACCGGCGCCACCAGAAGCATGTAGGGGGATTCGCCCTCGAGCCCGAAGAATTCCGAAACACGCTCGGCCAGGACCGCCGGCGCGAACGGCCGGAAGGACTCCCGAAATTTGACCTTCAGATTCATGCGGGACTGCATGTCCGGGCTTCGTGGGTCCCCCAGGATCGAACGGTGCCCGAGGGCCCGGGGACCGAATTCCAGGCGTCCCTGAACCCAACCCACCACCCGCCCGGCGATCAGGGCCTCGACCACGCGATCCAGCAGGGCGTCGGTGCCGAGACGTTCCCAGACGGCATCCCATCCCTTCAGGCAGGTTTCGATGGCTTCGGGGGTCTCTTCCGGGCCGAGGAATCCACCCTCCATGGCATCGGAGGGAGACGGCGTGCGGGGGGCGGCCAACCCGCCGCGTTCCAGCGGGCCGTGCCAGGCGGCCAACGCCGCACCCAGGGCCGCACCAGCATCACCGGCCGCGGGCTGGATCCACAGGCCTTCGAAGGGCCCCTCGCGCAGCAACCGACCATTGGCCACACAGTTCAACGCCACCCCCCCGGCCAGGCACAAGTGCCGGGCGCCCGTCTGCTCGTGGGCACGACGAGCCAAACCCAACATCGCCCGCTCGGTCACGACCTGGATGGACCGGGCCAGGTCCAAATGGCGGCGTTCCAAGGAATCCTCCGGGCGGCGCGGCGGCCCGCCGAACCGCTCATGGAAACGCTCCTGGGTGAGGTGGTTGTCGGCCAGCGGATCGAGGTATTCGAGATTGAGGCGGAAGGAGCCGTCGTCGTTCAGGCAGACCAACTCGTCGAGGATGGTTTCGACCCAGGTCGGTTCGCCGTAAGGCGCCAACCCCATGAGCTTGTACTCGCCGGAATTGACCCGGAACCCGCAGTAGGCGGTGAAGGCCGAATACAGGAGGCCCAGAGAGTGGGGGAACCGAATCTCTTCGATGGGCTCGATCCCGCCTCCCGATCCGCGGGCGATGGCAGTCGTCGCCCACTCCCCCACCCCGTCGACGGTCAGGATGGCCGCCTCGGGGAACGGCGACGGCAGGAAGGCGCTGGCCGCATGCGCCTCGTGGTGGGTGGTGAACAGGAGGGGGCAACCGGAGGGCAGCCCGGGCAGGGATGCACGGATGCGGCCGCGGATGTCCAGACGACCGCCCAACCAGTCGGGAATGGTCCGGGCGAAGGCCCGGCCTCCACGGGGAGCCCATCCCAGGAACACCTCGAGGGTGCGGCTGAACTTGAGGATGGGTTTCTCGTAGAACGCCACGGCCGAGAGATCCGCGGCCTCGATGCCCGCCTGGTCGAGGCAGGAACGGATGGCCCTCAACGGAAACCGGGCATCATTCTTGCGACGCGAGAGACGCTCCTCCTGCACCGCCGCCAGGATTCGGCCGTCACCCAAAAGGGCGGCTGCCGAGTCGTGGTAGAGGCCCGAGATGCCCAGAACGTATCGCATGGTCGGCCTCGTGTCGGCGGGTCAGAGGAAGGGATACAGGAACGGGGCCACCGCGGAACTGGAGGAGAACACCACCACCGCCCCGAGCAGCAACAGGATCAGGATCAGCGGCAGCAACCACCATTTCTTCTCGCGCCCCAGGAAGCGGGCGAAATCTTGGAGGAGGGACCACATCAGCGTTTGCGGGTGTTGGACGATGGCGGTGCGGTGGACAGCATGGCGCGGGCCCGCTCGAGGTAGGTCCGGGCCGAGGCGTTGCCCGGCTGGAGCCTCAGGGCCGTCTCGAACTCCACGATGGCATCGGCAAACCGCGTCTGCCGTGCCAGGGCCACGCCCAGGTCGACTCGGAGGGACACGTTCTGCGGGTCGGCCTGCGCAGCGCGACGCAGCACCGCCTCCGCCTGGGCAGGACGATCGGCGCGCCCCAATTCGCCGGCCAGGCGCTGGAGGATCACCCCGTTGCCCGGTTC
>CAIOKD010000112.1 GCA_903858835.1 uncultured Verrucomicrobiota bacterium | reverse complement strand
TGCACCCGCGCGACAGCCAGCGGTTGATCCGCGTGCTTCAGACCCTCCGCGATGCAGGAAACACTCTGGTCGTGGTCGAGCATGAGCCGGAGGTGATGGGTGCGGCCGACCAGATCGTGGACATCGGGCCGGGGCAGGGCGCCCAGGGAGGGCGGGTGGTGTTCCAGGGTTCGCCCCGTGCGCTCCGGGCGGCGGTGGGTTCGCTGACGGCGGACCACCTGTCCGGTCGTCGCAGCGTCGGCGAATCCCGGCGTCGCCATGTGCCTTTGGACCTCGTGGGGACGCCGCAAAGCACCCCGATGGATGCTCCGATGCACGGACCGGTCCTGCGGGATGCGTTGCCCAGCCCCGGCTACTCGACCCGTTTCCCGATGCTGGTGTTGCGCGGTGCTTCCGCCCACTGCCTGCGCGAGGTCACGGTGGCCTTTCCCCTCGGGCGGCTCGTCGGCGTCAGTGGCGTGAGCGGTTCCGGGAAGACCACGTTGATCCGCGAATTGCTCCTGCCCTTGTTGGAGTCGCGGCTCGAATCGGGCAATCCGGGGGCGACGCTCGAGGAGGAGGTCGATGGCGAATCGATCGGCGAGGCCCGGGCTGCACTTCAGACCGCGGAACTGGAGGGTGCCGAACACCTGGGCGCGGTGGTGCTGGTGGACCAGTCCCTGCTCGGACGGACCCCCCGCTCCAATCCGGCCGTGTACATCGGCGCGTTCGATGACATCCGTGATTTCTATGCCGCCAGTCCCGAGGCGGTGGCCCAGGAGCTTCCCGCCGGATGCTTCAGTTTCAATTCCAAGCGGGGGCAGTGCGAGACCTGCCGCGGGGCGGGTTTCGAGAAGATCGAGATGCAGTTCCTGAGCGATGTCATGATCCGCTGCGCCGCCTGTGGCGGACGCCGCTATCAGGCCCGCGTCGCCGCGGTGAAGGTCTCCCCACCCCAGGATTCCGGTCTCGCACCGCTATCGATCTCCGACCTGCTCGATGCGACCGTCGACGAGGCCGTGCGGTTCCTGGGCGCCTTTCCGGATTCTAAGCCGGCCCGGAGGGCGCTGGCGAAGCTGGCGTTGTTGGGCGAAGTCGGGCTGGGCTACCTGCGCCTGGGCCAACCGCTCAACACGCTATCGGGCGGCGAGAGTCAGCGGCTCAAATTGGTCAGCCACCTGGCGACGAGCGCGGCGGTCACCCAGGGGAGCGATGGTGCATCGGCATCGAAGTCTCCCCGGCGCCGGGGAGGTCCTGACGCCGAGGCTCAGGCCGGTCCCAAGCCGACCCTCTTCCTGTTGGACGAACCCACCACGGGCCTGCATCTCGAAGATGTCCGGATCCTGCTCACGGTATTCCAGCGCCTGGTGGACCAAGGCCATTCGGTGATCCTCATCGAACACCACATCGAACTGCTGCGGTGCGTGGATTGGTTGATCGACCTTGGGCCCGAATCCGGCGACGCAGGAGGGCGCATCGTGGCGGCAGGACCGCCGGACCACGTCGCGTCGGTAGCCGAGAGTCGCACCGCTCCGTTCCTGCGGCCCAAATCCCTGCGTAAGGAGTGAGACCTTCAGGAGTCAGCCGCAGGCACCCATGGTCAGATTCCATGCCAAGAACATCCCGTAGCGGATGACATGGAAAACCGATGGAGCGCCGACCCGCGGATTTGGCGTGGTCAGATCTGAGGCGAGAAACGGTTGCAGCGAGATCGGCCTCGTGGGACGTGGACATGAAGATGGGTTGGATATTCTGGGGGCCTTGGCGTTGGTGGGGAGTGCCCCAACGGGGCACCGCATATCAGCCCGGGGTGAAACCCCGGGTTTGCCGAC
>CAIOKD010000111.1 GCA_903858835.1 uncultured Verrucomicrobiota bacterium | reverse complement strand
GGAACAGGAGCGTCAGAAGGTCACGGCTGACTTGTTGGCGGAGATCGGCTGGCAGGACGAGGCGGTGCCGGCCGGCGAGATGCTCCCGGCCTTGGCCGAGCGGTTGGATCGGTTGCATCAGTCGATTCCGTTCGACCCGGCGCGGCCGCGGGAATGGGAGCTGGCCGTGCAGGCGGCCGAGCAGGAGTTCTTCGCGGCCGCCGCCCAGGAGGTATCCAAGGAAGCCTTGGCCGAATTTGAATTGCGCCATTCGATCCGGGCCCGATCGTTGGCTCATGAGTTGCGCCATTTCCAGCCGAACGAGAAGGAGTTCCGCGCGATCTTCACCGCCAAAGCACCGGGTGGAGCGGTGCCATTGCCGGAACTCACCGATGAGAGCCGGAAAGCGGACTTCGCCCTGATCGATGGCATCCATGCGGTGCGGGGCGGGCTCGAGTCGGCCTTGGGGCCCGATCGCTTCAAGACTTACCTGCGGACCGAGCAACCGGCCTATCGCAAGATGGCCCGGGTGGTCGAGCAGTTGAAGCTGCCGGCCCAAGCCCTGGACGCCTCGGTCGACCTGGTGGTCGAGGCCGAGGCCCGGAGCTTCCGCCGGGGAACTCGTCTACCGCCGGGAGATCCCTATCCCCGAGAACTCCGCGAACGCCTGGACAAGGTACTGGGCCCAGGCGGTGTTGAGCGGGTCTTGGAGGTCTACCCGATTCCGTATTTGTGGGAGCTGTGAAACTGGACCGTACTTGATCGCCGATTTTGGCTTGCCCGGGAAAACGGAGAGGTCTTGGCTAGAAGCAATCCCATGAAGATGACGTTCCTTCCGCGCCGCCGTGGCGGCTTCACCCTGATCGAACTCCTCGTGGTGGTCGCGATCATCGCGATCCTCGCGGGCATGCTCCTGCCGGCCCTGGCCCGGGCCCGCCTCAAGGCCACCGGGGCCAACTGCGTGAGCAACCAGAAGCAACTGGTCCTGGGGTGGATCCTCTACTCCAACGACAACCAGTCGGACCTGATGCCCACCCAGATCCGCATCAACAATGCCCTGGTCGACCTGGTCGGTGGCGGCTACTGGCGCAGCCCAACCCCCGGGATCTCCGCCGGCATCACCCAGGCCGAGGCGCTGCGTCGTGCCTACAACGGCATGAGCAATTCGCCGCTTCAGCAGTATTGCTCCGGCTATCAGGTGTACCACTGCCCAGGTGACACCCGTATGAAGCTCGCGCCGGGCAAGGGCTGGGCCTTCGACAGCTACTCGAAGGCCAATGGCATGAACGGCATCGGTTGGGATTCCGCCGTGCCATACAAGAAGGAGGCCGAGGTCACCAACCCGTCCGAGACCATGGTCTTCGTCGAGGAGGCCGACCCCCGCAGCTACAACATGGGCACCTGGGTCATCAACACCGCGCCCCCGGGATGGGTCGATCCCTTCACCATCTTCCATGGCCAGGTGAGCACCTTCGGCTTCCAGGACGGCCACTCCGAGAACCACAAGTGGGTGGATGGCGCGACCATCAAGGCGGCCAAGGACTCCGGGGCCGGCAAGGAGAGCTTCTTCTGGTCGGGCGGCACTTCCAAGAACCCCGACTTCCGCTGGGTCTGGGACCGCTACCGCTACGTGAACTGGAAGCCCCTGAACTGACCCGAGGGGATTCGGAGCCCGGCTCTCAAGCCGGAGTTTTTCAAGATGCGGTTGCCGGGGCGCGGGGGAACACCTTCCGCGCCTCGGTCGTTTCGAACTGGCCCCGCGTCACGCCGAGCTGGCTGGAGAGCTTGAGTTCCTGCCACAACGCCCGGCCGGTGATCTCCCCGCGCAGCAACGCCCGGTAGCGCCCGATCACCAGGGTCACCTGTTCGGGGGTCTCGTCGACGAACTCGATCCGGAAGATCCGCGCGCCCAGGTCGAGGAAGCGTTCCAGTGACTCGGCCCCGGTCTGTGCCCGCGCATTGAAGACCGTATTGCGGCAGCCGCTGTCGGCCTTGAGCGGGTGCTCGGCCCCCGTGCGGTCCCGGAGCTTCACCGCGTGCTTGTCGCAGGGGCGGCCGCAGTTGGTGTAATCGGTGCCCTGC
>CAIOKD010000110.1 GCA_903858835.1 uncultured Verrucomicrobiota bacterium | reverse complement strand
TGATGCCACCGCCGGCCATCCAGATGGTGTAGCCGTGCGGATGGTGGTCGCGGCCGATCTGGTCGGGCTTGAGGGCCCCCTGCATCATGGGCGTGCGGCCGAACTCGCCACCCCACAGCACCAGGGTCTCGTCGAGCAGGCCCCGCTGCTTGAGGTCCCGGATCAGCGCCACCGAGGGCTGGTCGGTCTCGGCGCAGCGCTTTTTGAGGTCGAACACCAGGTTGCCATCGGGACCGCCGTGGTGATCCCAGCCCCGGTGGTAGAGCTGCACGAAACGCACCCCGCGCTCGACCAACCGGCGGGCCAGGAGGCAATTGTTGGCGAAGGAAGCCCGTCCCGGAGTGGTGCCGTAGGCCTCGTGGACCTTCGCCGGCTCGCCCGAGATGTCCATGACCTCAGGCACGCTGGTCTGCATGCGGTAGGCCAATTCGTAGGACGCGATGCGGGTCTGGATCTCCGGATCCTGGAGCACGTCGTGGCGCGCCTGGTTGAGATCCTTGAGCACGTCCAGCGTCTGACGGCGCCGCTTCCGGTCCATGCCCGGGGGATTGCCGACGAAGAGCACCGGATCACCCTGCGAGCGCAGGGTGACCCCTTGGTGGACCGTGGGCAGGAAACCGCTGCCCCAGGCGGCGTTGGTGAGGGGCTGACCCACCCCGGTCATCAGGACGACAAAGGCGGGAAGGTCCTTGTTCACGCTGCCGAGGCCGTAGCTGAACCACGAACCCATGCCGGGCCGGCCAGCCAGCTGGGCCCCGGTGTTCATGAAGAGGGTGGCCGGGTCGTGGTTGAAGGCCTCGGAGTGGAACCCCTTCACGAAGCAGACGTCGTCGGCGATGGATCCGAGGTGCGGCAACAGTTCGCTGATCCAGGCCCCGGACTTGCCGTGCTGGGCGAACCGATACGGGGAGGCCAGCAGTTTGGATTCCTTGCCGATCTGCGCCAGGCGGATGTTCTTCACCAGCTCCTCGGGCACCTTCTGGCCGTCGCGCTTGGAGAGCTCGGGCTTGGGATCGAACAGGTCGAGGTGCGACGGTCCGCCCGACTGGAAGAGGTAGATGATGTTCTTGGCCTTCGGGGCGAAGTGCAGCGTCTTCAGCGCCGGGCCAGCGTCCGGTGCCGCCGCCTGCAGCGAGGGATTCAGCAGGCTGCCCAGGGCGAGGGCGCCGATGCCTGTGCCGCAGTCGCGGAAGAAGCGGCGCCGGGTGGAGGCCTTGAGGGATTCCAGGAGGGGCGTCGGCAACTGCGGGCTCATGCGCAAAAAATGGGCCGGCCATCGAATCCGATCAAGCGCCAGGAACGGGCCTCCCCTGCCATTTTCCGGGTCGGCCTTGCCGCGAACGTGCCCGGAAGGTCTGTCTCCGGAACGGCTCCGCACCCGCAGGGCCCCGCAAGAATCCCGAGCCCAGAAACTTGAAAGGACGGGACAGGCCCCCGGCCCGCCCCGTCCCCTCGAAATCGGCCCGGCTCAGGCGCCGTACTTGTCGAACATGCGGCCGTTGGCCTGCATGAGGCGGATCAGGTACTTGGCCTCGAAGATCCCCAGCGATCCGGAGTTCGCCCCGGTCTCGGTGAAGCGCTGCAGCTTGTCGCTGCCGCTGATTTCCGAATGCAGCAGCACCGGCTGGGGATGCCAGGAGTGCCCCTTGACAGCCACAGGCGTGGAGTGGTCGCCCGTGATGGCCAGCACGTCCGGCTTCTTGGCCAGGAGGATCGGCAGAGCGGCATCGAAGTCCTCGATCGCCTTGACCTTGGCGGCGAAGTTGCCGTCCTCGCCGGCCTTGTCGGTGTACTTGTAGTGGATGAAGAAGAAGTCGTACTGGTCGTATTCCTTGACGTACCGCTCGAACTGCTGGGCGATCGTTTCGGGTCCCTCGATCTTCACCATGCCGACCAACTGGCTGAGGCCCTTGTACATGGGATAGACCGCGATGGCCGCAGCCTTCAGACCATACCGCTGCTCGAAGGTGGGGATGTCGGGCTGGTGGGCCACGCCGCGCATCAGGAAGCCGTTGGCCGTCTTCTCGCCGGCGAGGAGCGGGAGGGCCAGCTTGTAGAAGTCGGCGATCAGCTTGGCGACCTTCTTCTGACCAGCGTTCTCCGGGTTCACCGGCTTGGCCTCGGAAATCGGCAGGCCCTCGCGGTTGGGATCGGTGTCGGTCAACGGGCCCTCGAGTCCCTGACCCCGGAACACCACGACGAAGCGGTGCTCCTTGCCGGGGTAGATGTGGACCTCGGTGGAACCGATCTTCCGGATTTTGGAAGCGAGGATGCCGCATAGACGCTCGCAGACCTCGGTCGGGATGCGGCCGGCGCGTCGGTCGGTGACGATGCCCTTGGCATCCAGGGTGCAGAAGTTGGCGCGGGCGGCGACATCGCCGTTCTTGAGTTCGATACCCAGACCCAAGGTCTCGATGACTCCGCGTCCGACCTCCCACTCGATGGGATCGTAACCGAAGAGCGCCAGGTGTCCGGGGCCGGATCCGGGCGTGATGCCCGGGGCGACCGGGATCATGCGCCCCTGGGCGCAGCCGGATTGGGTCAGGGCGTCGAGGTTCGGCGTCTTGGCCGCCTCCAGCGGGGTCAGCCAGTTTTGGGAACGGGTCGCCAGATCGCCCAGACCGTCCAAGACGATGAGGGCCATCTTGGCCCCGGTCTTGACCTGAAGTTTCGCGTAGACGGAATCGAGTGTGCTCATAAATCAAGGAGGAGCGAGCGGACGAAGGGACCCGGAACAGGGCCTCCGCGCGCTCCGGCGCGGACCCTGTTGGCGGGTCCAATCGCCGTCAACGATGCATTGGGGACCCGACCGTCGGGCCTGTCCGATCACTTCTTGAACAACCCCTTGGACTTGGGCGCGGTGGCCGGGGGCGACTCGGGCTTGACCGGGACGCGTTCCAGGAACCGGTTGAGGTCGGCCTCGGTGACAGAGTTGGTGATCATCGAAGCCCGATGGGTCTCTTGGGGAGTCAACTGGGCCAGTTGGGACGGAGCCTGGAGGATGTAGGGCGTGAGGAAGATCAGAAGCTCCGTCTTGGCGTCGCTCTTGGCCTTGGTCTTGAAGAGATTCCCCAACACCGGGATGTCTCCGAGGTAGGGTACCTTCTTCTCGCTCTGCGACTGGTTGTTCGAGATGAGCCCTCCGATCACGACCGTCTCGGCATGCGGCGTGACCACCACGGTGTCGGCCGAGCGGACGTTGATGTACGGCGCCGAGACGTCCTCCGACAGCGACTGCCGCTCCGTCGGCGACACGGACGAGATCTGCGGCTGGACGATCATCTCGACCTGGCCGTTGGAGGCGATGAACGGGGTGACGTTCAGGATGATGCCCACGTCGTTGTAGGTCACGTTGATGATCGGAATGGTGTTGCCGCCGGAGGTGGCGTACGAGACGCCGCTTGGCAACGGCACCTGCTGGCCGACGACGATGCGGGCCAACTGACCATCGCGGGCGATGATCGAGGGGCGGGACAGGATCTGCGCCTTGCCCGAGGTCGCCACCGCCCGGAGGGTCGCCTGGAACTCGGAACCGGCGATCTGGTAGAGGCCGCCGGCCCCGGAGCCGGTCGAGGAGGGGGTCAGCGCCGTACCCATCGATTGGCCGAGTCCATTGAGGTTGGTGGTGACATTGTTGACCCCGGAGAGGCCCAGGACCGTGCCGCCGCCGCTGCTGACGTTGTTGCCGATGTTGTTCTTGGCCCAGGCTCCCTCGACCCCGAGTTCGGAGCCATTGTTCCGCTGGACCTCCATGAAGACCACCTTGATGAGCACCTGGGGCTTGGCCGAATCCAGGTTGCGGATGACGTTGCTGATCTGGAGCGCCGTCTGGGCATCGGCAATGACCACCAGATTGTGGGTCTGCGGATCGACAGAGATCAGGGCGTTGCCCACGGTGCCGTTGTTGTTGTAGAGGCCCTGGGCACCACGATTGGCGCCGCCGCCGGCACCCCCAAAACCGCCTCCTCCTCCGAAGCCGCCGCCGCCGCCAAAGCCACCGAAACCACCACCACCGCCACCACCACGCTGTTGGGCGACCGCCGGCAGGGCCAAGGCCAATCCAAGGATGGCCGCCAGGATCCGGGAGGTCGGCGGATGGGAGAGGAGTCTGAAGAGGTTCGAACCGCTGGTTTTCATTGTCGAATCGTTCAAGGTTCTCGGGTTCGTCGGGGTTCAGAACAGCTGTCCACCGGAGCGTCCGCCTCCGCTGTTGCCGAAGGAGCCGGAGCCGCTGGAGCTGTTGCCCATGGTCTGGTTGTTGTTCTGCTGGCGTTGCATCAGGGCGCTGTTCTGGGAGGTGCCGCTGGTGCCGGTGCGGCCCGAGGTGGTGCTCTGGAACATGTTCTGGAGCACCTGCACCGCCTGCTGCGGATCGCCGTTGTTCATGCGGAACACATGCACCTGCTGGTCGCGCGTGGAGGGCACATCGAGTTCACGGACCATGCCCGCGATCTGACCCATCAGGTCCTTGGAGGCCGTGACGATGATCGAGGAGGTGCGCGCATCCGCGACCGCCAGCACCTGGGAGGCGCGCCGGATCCGGTCGTTCTGCCCGGAGGAGGAGGACCCTCCTCGGCCGCCACCGCCACCGCCACCGCCGCCGCCACGACCGCCACCACCGGCACCACCGAAACCACCCATCATCGCGGCAAACCCACCGCCACCGCCGAAGGGACCGCCGCCGAAGCGCACCGGTGCCTGATTGTTGTTGCCACCCGAGCCGCTGCTGCTCGGGAACACCCCGGAAAGGGCGGTCGCCACATCGGTCGGACTGGCATGGGTGAGATGGAACACGCGGATCTCGGTCTCGGCCTCCGCGCTGGAGTCGATGGCCTTGATGATCTCCACCATGTGCCGGATGTTGGCCTGGGTGTCGGTCATCACGATGGAATTGCCGGCTGCGTTGGCCACGAAGGTGGCCTGGGGTGAGATGAACGACGCGAGATCCTTGGCCAGCTGGTCGGCCTCGACGTAGCGGATCGGGATGATCTGGGTCACGATCTCGTCGTTCTTCGGGATCATCCGCGGGTCGTTGTTGACCTTCACCGGGATATCCCGGGTCTTGGCCGCGGCGCGGTCCACGATGGTCAGGGTCCGTCCGTCCCGGATGGCCGCCAGACCGTTCTTGTTGAGGACCGAGTTGAGGAAATCGACGGCCTCGTCCCGGCTCATGGGCTGGGCACTGATGACGTTGACCGTGCCCTTCACCGGCGCGTCGAGAACGATGACGAATCCCGCGGCCTCGCTGAGGTACTCCAGGACCTGCTCCAACGGCGCATTCCTGAAGTTCATCTGGATGCCCGCGCCACCCGCTGCAACCGGCGTCGCCGCGGGGGCGGACGGAGTCGCCGCAGGCGCGGCGGCCTTGGCCTCGGTGGTCTTCGCGGTGGTATCCTGGGCCATCAGCCGGGCCGAGAGACTGCCCAAGGCACAGGCGGTGGCGAATGCTCGAATGATCAAGGTCTTCATTTCATCTCCTGTTCCCGTTTCTTCAAAAGCCGCTTCAGGATCTCGTCAGATCCTGGGGGATCGTCGCCCATGGTCGTCGTGGTGCTTGCGGCGGCGCCGGAGCCGGTCGATCCGCTGCTCGAGGCGCTGCCCGAACCGCTCGAACGGCTGAATCCGTCCGAGGCTCCGGCCGACGCGACGAGTTGCCAGGCTCCCTCCGAATCCTTGCGCAGGCGCTGACCCACCCGAAGCTGGATCGGCGGCCGGTTGGACACCGACAGCGTGACCAACTGCGGCGTGATGGCACCCACCGTGTGGCCCGCGATCACCGAGTCGACCTGAAGGGTCTTCCGATACTCCGAGGCATTGCCATCGAAGAAAGCGAAGGTACCGCGCTCGAAACGCAGGACACCGACCAGGCCCAGCTCCGGTGCGTCGGCCGGAACCACCGGCCTGGGCCGGGTCTGCGGACGAGACTCGCCGCGGACCCTCGGTTGGCGGTCCGGATCGAAGATGTTGCGATCGGCCACCTTCCGGGCCAGCGCCCGGGCGTCGAGGCGGGCGGGCGGGCGGGTGTCGGGGGCGGAGGCCTCTCGGGTCGACGCGTTCGAGGAGGTGTTGGCCGAGGCCTTGTTGGCCACCGTGTTCGTCACAGCGGTGTTCGTCACGGCCGCGTTCGTCGCAGAGACCGGGCCGGCATTGGAGGAGACCTCCGCATGCAAGGCCAAGCCCGCTTCGGCGAGGCACAGCCACGCCAGAACCTTCCAGAGCATTCGGGTCGACTTCATGGCTTGGCGGGAGGGTTGAGGACGAGGCCGTTGATCTGAAGGCCCAGGGTCATCTGTCGCCCGGACGGATCCCGACTCACCAACTGGAGGCTGTCGAGCTTGACCGCCAGCGGGCCTTCCTCGAGTCGTTGGAGGAATTGGGTCAGGCTCGAAAGCGAACCCGAGGTCTCAAGGCGGCATCGGAGCACCTGGTAGGCCGTTTCGTCGCCCTTCCACTGCGGCATGCGGTCCACGATCTGGGCACCCGAGGCCTTGGCCCATTCGTCGCAGGCTCGGAGCAACCGCTGCTCGGCCTGGGACGGTTCGTGGGGCAGGGCGTTGGTCCGCAGCTGGTCCCAACGCTCGCGCAGGCCTCGCTCGCGCTGGATCAGGGCTCGTCCGTCGGCGACTTGACGCCGAAGAGTGGCGATGCGCGCCGATCGTTCCGACCAGAGTCGGCCCAGCGGGGTGAAAACAATCAGGTCGGCAAGGTACAGACCCACGACGGCGAGGGTCAGGATCATCAGCATCCGCTGGCGCTGGGCAGGATTCATCGGGCCGTTCCTCCGTTCCATACGAAGGTCAGGTTGAACTGCATGGGCGAGGTGCCCCTGGATTGATCGTGGTGGACCTTGCTCACCCCGGGCAGGGCGCTCAGGCGGGACGTCATCGCCAGGAAGGCCGGGCTGTCGGTGGCCGTGCCGCTGCAGACGACCTCGCCAGATTCGCGGATCTCCACCACCTTGGCCGTCACCGATCCGTTCTCGGGGAAGGCGTTGGAGAGCGCCTCGAGTATGGCCAATCCGCGGGCCGCCTCGGGCGTCCAGGGGCGGTACTGACGCAATTCCTGCTGGATGCGTTCCAGTTCGCGGACCTTGCCGGACAACGCCGCCCAGCGGGACTCGAGCAGCGACAGTTGGACCTGCTGGACCAGGAAAGCCAAAACCACCACCGCGGTCACCGCTCCGGCGACCGTCCAGACCGTGCGACGCGGTCCCTGGGCGTGGCGGGCGAGGAATTGCCGGAACACCGAGGGCTTCGGCGGCAGAAACTCGAGGGTCGCCGGGCGCCCTGCGAGAATACGGGCGGCCACGACAGCCGAAGGCGCGGGAGCGGGTTGCGTCGGGAGCCCGGGAATCTCCGGCGAGCGGACCTCGACCCGGAAGCCCGAAACCGCCCACCGCGACGAAAGAGCACCGGCCAGCGATTCGGCCAAGGCCTGAGGACCGAAGATCAGGACCTTGCGGATGGCATCGTTCCAGGGTTCCGGGAGTTGCCCCAAAGTGATCCGTACTTCGCGGGCCACGCTGTCGGCATGGAGGGCGGGTTGACCGGAGGCATCTTCGGAGACACCTTCGAACGAACGCAGGGCCAGAACGCCGCCACCAGCGCTCACCTGAAGGGTCACCGGACCCGGTCCAGACCCTAGATGCAGAGCAACCACTCCTTCTGAGGCGGGATCCCCGGCCGGCTGGAGTTCGCAGAGCGTGGAGGAAACACCGACCAACTTGAGTCGGGCAGCGCTCGCCCAACGCTCCAGCGAGGCCAACCGCGTCTGGGAAAGCGCCGCCAAGGTGACCCATTGGGCACCCTCGCCCCGGGCGCACCGAGAATCGGCGATCTGGAGGGTGGAGGGATCGGCGTGGAAACCCTTTTCGGCCTCGATCTGCAGCAGGCTTTGCGCATCGGCCTCGGGAAGAACGGGGATCTCGGTCTGCGTGACCAGCAGGCTTGAGACCGGCACGACGACCGCGCACATCCGCTCCCGAATTCCGGCCTGATCGAGCTGGGAACGCAATTCGCGTCCGATGGTTTCCGGGTCGCCTGAATCGAGGTCCACCGACAACTCGGCCTCAAACCCGGACACCTTCTGCAGCCCGGACGGCGTGCGGCGCAGGAGGCTGCCCTCGATGCGACGTCCTTCCCAGGAAAGGCCCAGCAAGGCCTGAGGGGCCTTGCGCGGACGGGAAACCGATTTGAGAAGATTCATCATGGGGTCATCTGGGCCCGGTCTTTTCGGCCCCGTTATTTCGGCCCGGAGTTTGGACCAGGCGTTTGGGCCAATGCCTGCACGCCATTCTGATCGGCGATCTGTTGACGGACACGGTCGCCCAATGCCCAGCCCAGACGGCTGAGATCCTGACGGTGGATGATCTTCGGCACTCCATCGCTGATGTCGAACACGAGCCTCACCCGACGGTAGCCGCGCCCCAAGGGCCCCACGGCCACCAGGTCGGCTCCATATTGGAAGCTCCGCGTCGTAAGGAGATCGCGGCCAGCCAAAGTGGTTACGGCCTGATGATCCCGACCCAGTGCCGCCACCATCCAGGCGATGGAGTTCAGGCCCAAGGGATTCTGGTCCCGATAACGGACCAGGGTCGAGGCGGCACCCTCGGCCGCCTGCTGTGAGAGACCCGAGCCAACGAACAGCGCCGACAGCACCGTGGCGCTGGCGGTGTTGAGGTTCACCCGACCATAGGTGTAGGCGTTGGTGGTCACGCACAGCTCCGGGGCGATCCGCTCGAAGTCGTCCTGGCTGAGGCCGCTGCTGAGGTAGAAGCGGAGCAGGCTGGGGAAATTGGGGTTGGCGGCCGCACCACCGCCCCCGCCGCCCTGATTCTGGGTGAATCCGAGTCGGGTCAGGATTTCACGGCTGCGGCCGGTGCCGAAGGCCGATTCGAGAAGGCTTTGGATCTGGGCCCGGGTGTTGACGTTGGTGAGGAGGGTCCCGTCGGCGTGGAAATTGGGCTCCCGGCTGAAGACCGTGGTGGTGTCGAGCAAGCCGGGCGTCGAAAACAGGGACCCCGTCAGACTCGGTTCGCCCACGTCGAGAATCCCGTTCAGGTTCCGGTCGTCGCCATACAGATGATCGAGCGTGATGCCCTGGACGAGCCTCAGTTCATCGACGGTCTCGAAGGGCCCTCGTTTGGCATCGTATCCGAAACTCGAGTAGCCCAGCTGCAGGATCCCGTTGGTGCTGCGCCAGTCCACGATGGCCGCCGCCAGTTCGGTCGTCATCCCGGGCAACATCGACAGAGCATTGGAATTGGCACGGTTGAGGTTCAGCTTCGCGGATTCGTCGAGCAGTTGGAACACCACCTGGTTGAGCCCGGTCTCGGAGGCGGCCGGATTGCGGCCCAGGACCCAGACCCGGGAGTCGCCGATGGGCAGCGACTCGCATACGAACTGCGAGTTCGTGGTCATCATGCCGTTGGTGGCGAAGCTCGCGAGCGCCCATCCGACATAGCGGGCGGCCCCCTCGATGGCTTGGCCCGCCGCCAGGTCGGCCGCGCGATTGGCCGAGGCCCGAAGCTCCAGGCCCATCGAGGCGGCGAAGTAGAGCACCAGGGCCGTCAGCCCCGCGGTGATCCACAGCACCACCACCAATACCGAGGCGCGGGCGGCACGGCGGGACCGCGACGTGGCCAACGGTTCGAGGCCCGCCTCTCTGGGGATGGATCGAGCAACCATGGTCATCCTCCGACCGTGCTGGTGGAATTGGTCCGGCTCTGGGAACTCAACGGCACCAGCAATTCGATGGGCCCCGCATCGGCTCCCCAGGATACGCCCCGCAACAGCCGGACCCGGACGGCCACCGGCAGGTTGGTCGTACTGCCCGAGGTGTCGCTGGTATCCCATTGGGGCTGCCACTGCACGCCGTCGAAAGACTCCACGTCGATCCTCGCGACATCGCGCAGGAGCAACTGGTCCTCGATCTGGGGCGTCGACAGCGCCAGCAGGTTGCGGCTGATCCCTCGGTACAGATCCATGGAACCGGGACCTCCATCCACCGAAGTCCTCAGTCCGTACAGGACCCTCTGGACCGCGCCCCAGGGCTCGGCCGGGCGCATCGTCCCGGTGGTGGTGTTGAACTCGAGGGACACCGGCCGGGAATCCGTCGTGCTCGACAGGGCGCCCGCCCGGAACGATCCGGACATGAGCCCGTTGGTCTTCGGAGTCACCGCGCCCTGTAGGTCCAGGCGAAGGGTATCGAGGGCAAGCTCCAGAGGCCCGGACGCCTCGACGGCATCGGAGACCCGGTCGCGCAGCCGCAGGCTGGTGAAGAGCACCTGGTTGGCAACGATGAGGATCAGCGCCGCCGCACCGATGGAGAGCACCAGCTCAATCAGGGTGAAGCCCGATCGGGTGCGGCGACGGGTTGGGAACGGGAGCGTCATCGGGTGGTGGTCGGGCTGCCGCCCGGGATGGCATCCACCGGATGACCCAGGGTGGACAGGCGCACCGACGACTCCTGGCCCTGGGTGAGGAATCGCACTTCGGCGGTGAGCTGGGGCAGTTGGGTGCTCTGAACCCAGTTCTCCCGGGTCAGGGTCCACGGGTAGTCCACACCGCCCTCGACCTGGGTCCCACTCTGCGCGGTGGTGTTGAGATTGGTCTGGAGCGTCGCCTCGGTGAGGACCCTCTCGGCGATGCGTGCAGCCACCGCGCGACGGACCGAAACGGTACCCGCACGACCCGCCACATGCAGCGCCTCGACCACCGCCGGGATGACGATGGCCAGAAACAACAGCGCGGCCAGGGTCTCGGCCAGCGTGTAGCCCTGCTGTCGCCGACGGCGGGACGCGCGATTATTGGAGACCGGTCCGGATTTCATAATGACGGCGGTCAGAGCCCTCGAGGAGCCAGAGCACGGCCCCGTCGGCATCCTCGACGCGGATGGCGTTCGGGCTGTCCTCGTCGATGGTTCCGTCGGGGAGCCATCGGATCGAAGGTTCGGTCCGGGATCCGACCGGCCTCTGGGTGTTGGAGAATCCTGGGATGAGGGTCGGGGTGCGGGTGCCGGTCAGGGTCTGGCCGACGAGCCGCTGGGCTTGGTCGAACTGGACCCGGAGCGAGTCATCGACCGCGAACTCCTGGGACAGCGGGTCGCCATTCGCGCCGCGGCTCTCGCGCTCGATGCCATAGCGCCCGGTCGCTGCGTCGAGCCACAGCAAGACCGGAAGGCTCTCGGCGATGGCGCGGCTCCGGGCCGCATGGGTCACGGCCAGCAATCGTCGGGCTTCCGATTCGACGGCGCGACCCCGGATGAAGCCCGCGAGGCGCGGGGACACCATCGACACGGCAATCACCAGCAGGGCCATCACGAGGATCATCTCGATCAGGCTGAAGGCACGGCGACCCACCGGCGACCGGGCAGCCCCGCGAACGGTACGCCGACGGGCCGCGGGGGCCGGTGAATCACTTGGCCGTCCAGTTGCCAAAGTCGTCCTCGGTTCCCGCCTTGCCGTCCGGCCCGATGGAGGACAGGTCGAAGGAGTTGGCGTTCTGCCGCCCCGGCTGGGCGTACTGGTACTCGTTGCCCCAGGGATCCTGAGGGATCTTGTCGAGGTACGGGCCGCGCCAGTTGCGGGCCTGGCGGGGCGCCTGAAGGAGGTCGGCCAGGGCCTTCGGATAGCCCCCGTTGTCGACCTCGTAGGCGTCGAGCGCGGTCTTGATCGAGGCGATATCGGCACGGGCCGCCGCCTGGCGGGCCTGCTCGCTGCGCCCCATCATCTTGGGCACCACGAGCGCGGCGAGGATGCCGATGATGGTGATGACCAGCAGCATCTCGACCAGGGTGAAGCCCCGGTGGTGGCGGGACCGGCGGGCGGCAAGGCCTGTCGGGCGAAGGGGGGGAAGGAGGTTCAGGTTCATGGAAACGTTGGGGATCACTTGATGTAGTCTTGCAGCGAGAACACGGGGAGCAGCATGCCGATGAAGATGAAGCCGATGAAACCGGCGATCAGGAACAGGAGCAGCGGCTCGGCCAGGGCCACCGCGGTCTTGAGGCGACGGTCCAGTTCGCTTTCCGTGACGTTGGCGATGCGGATCAATTCAACATCGAGTCGTCCACTTTCCTCGGCGACCGAGATCATCTCCATCACCGAGCCGCTGAAGAGGGTGGGGCACTCGGCCAGGCTCTGGCCCAGGCGACCGCCCTGCTGGACTTGGTCGATCGACCGGGCAACCGCATCGACGAGGATCTGGTTGCCGATGGACCGCCGCGCGACATTCAACGCCTGCACCAGCTGCACATCGGCCCCGATGAGGGTGCCCAACATGCGGCAGAACCGGGCCATGGCGAACCGGGCGCTGAGGGGCCCCACGACCGGGGCCCTCAAAGTCAGACCCTCCCAGACGCGACGACCCGCCGGCGACAGGATCCACGTCCGCAGGAAGAACGCTCCAAGCACCACGCCCACGGCCACCAGCAGTCCGTATGACCGCAGGATGTCGCTGGCACCGATGATGATCCGGGTGATGAGGGGCAGGGCTCCCTTCACGCTGGTGAACACCTTCTGGAACTTCGGGATGAAGAACACCAGCAGGACGGTCAGCACCACGAGGGCCATCAGCAGCAGGACTGCCGGATAGATCATCGCCGTGAGGACCTTGGACCGAAGCTCCTTCTCGCGGGACTGGAAGTCGGCGATCTGCGCCAGCACCACATCGAGGAATCCGCCGGCCTCGCCGGCCTCGACCATCGCGGTGTAGACCTTGGGGAAGGTGTCCGGAGAACGTGCCATCGCGTTGGCGAGCGACATGCCGTCGACCACCAGTCCATGGATCTCCTGCCACTTGGCCGCGGCCACCGGCGAGGAGGCCTCCTTTCCGAGAATCGTCAGCGCTCGGCTCAGCGGCACTCCGGCCGCAAGCAGGCTCGAGAGCAGCCGGGTGAAATTCTCCAGCTCGACCGAACTGACGCGGGAAGCACCGAGAGCGAATCCCGGTAGACTCTGGGCCCCGGCCGCCGCCGCTCCGGAGGAGGGCACCTGGCGACCGCCACGACCCGGGGCCTCTGTGACACTGACCGGGCGAAGGCCCCGGACCTCGAGGGCGCGCAGGGCCTCGGGCCGGCTGGCGGCCTCGGTGGTGCCGTTGGCCATCCGTCCATCGGCCTGCAATGCCTTGTAGGAAAAGGTCGGCATGGTTCAGGAACGCGAACGCGAAGACGTCGCTGGGGACCGGTCACTGGACTCGGTTCCCTCGGTCGAATCGGCCGCTTCAGGAGCCGCGTCGGGCCTGGGGCTCTCCTTGTCGGTGGTGACGCTCAAAACCTCCTCGACTGTGGTGATGCCTTGTGCCACCAGGCGCCAGCCGTCCTCAGCCAACGTCCTCATTCCAGCGGCCCGCGCGGCCGCACGGATCTGATCGGTGGAGGCGTTCTCGAGGATCAGGCGTCGGATGGTCTCGTCGGTGTCCATCCACTCGAAGATCGCGTGTCGGCCAAAGAACCCGGTCTGCCGACACTCTCGACAACCCACCGCCTTGTAGAGGGGCACCTCGGACCCGATACCCATGCGCGACCGGAAGGCCCGGGCATTGGCGGAGGTGTCGGGGACCTTGCAGTGGGGGCATAGGACCCGGACCAACCGTTGGGCCAACACGGCCTCGAGCGAGGAGGCCACCAGGTACGGCTCCACACCCATGTCCACCAAGCGAGTGAGGGCACCCGGGGCGTCGTTGGTGTGCAGGGTTGAGAACACCAGGTGACCGGTCAGCGATGCCTGCACCGCGATCTGGGCGGTTTCGCGGTCGCGGATCTCGCCGATCAGCACGACATCCGGATCGTGGCGGAGGATCGACCTCAATCCGCGGGCGAAGGTGAGCCCGGCCTTCTCGGACACCTGGATCTGGTTGACACCCCGGAGCTGGTACTCGACCGGATCCTCGATGGTGATGATCTTGCGCACCTCGTCGTTGATCTCGTTCAACGCCGTGTAAAGCGTCGAGGTCTTGCCGCTGCCTGTCGGACCGGTCACCAGGACGATGCCGTGGGGCAGGTCGAGCACCCGGCGGAAGCATTCGAGCTCACGGCTTCCGAGGCCGATCTGCGACAGGCCGCGCAGGGTGGAATTCTGACGCAAGAGACGCATGACCACCGCCTCACCGTGGAGCATGGGGATCACCGAGACACGGATATCGACCTCGGTGTCCTCGATGCGCACCTTGATGCGGCCGTCCTGCGGCAGGCGCTTCTCGGCGATGTTGAGGTGGCTCAAGATCTTGACCCGCGACACGATCGCCGGCTGGAACTGCTTGAGCTGCGCGGGCAGCGGGATCTCCTGGAGCTCGCCGTCGATGCGGTAGCGGATCCGGAACTCGTGCTCGAAGGGCTCGAGGTGGATGTCGGAGGCCCGCAGCTCGATGGCGTCCTTCAGGACCTGGTTGACGAAGCGGATGATCGAGGCCTCATCCTCGGCCCCCGCGTCGAGGTTCGACTCATCGGCGTTCTCGTCGACGACTTGGACGGTCTTCTCCTCGTCGAGGGCCCCGATGGTGTCGGCTCCGACGCCGAGGTTCTTCTTCATCTCCCGCAGGAGCGCCTCGCGGGGAGCCAACACCACCCTCAGCCGCTGACCGGTGAGCGACCGGAGCGTGTCGAGGCCGCGGGTGGCGAAGAGCCGGCAGGTGGCGATCTCGATGGTGCCGTGGTCGCGGCGCAATGGCAGCAGCTCCTCCTTGAGGAGGATGCGGGCCGGGAAGAGCGACAGGACTTCACGGTCGGCCTCGATGGAGTCGAGCGGGAGGAAGCCCACGCCGTATTCTCCGCCCAACCATTCCAGGACCTCCCGCTCGGTGGGTTCTCCGCCACCCTCCCCGGGGCCTCCGGACTGCGACCGGGCCCGGACGAACGCGGCCGCATCGGCGGCGGAGAGTTGCCTCTCGGCGATCATCCGTTCGAGGAGCGTCGGGGGGGTCGGGGAGACGTCAGCCATGGTGATGGTGGGTATCTATGGAAGTGGGGTCGGATCCTGATCGGGGATGGTCGCCAAGGTTTCGCGCCCATCCGCTGGAACAAGACCGGGAGGCGGCGCCCGAAGGAGTGGCTGGAGACCCCGGTGGAGACCCGTGGCATTCCGAACCCTCCGTCAAGCGCCCCTCCCGGGGTCGCCGCCCTGGCGGGTGGCTACTTGAGAAGACCCATCAGCACCGCACGGGCCTCCTGTCTGACGGAGAGCAATTGGCGGAGTTCGTCCTGCGCCTTCTCGAGCTGGGCCTCCTTCTGCTTGGCGGCGGCGCGGTAGGCGGTCAACTTGGCCTTGATGTCGTCGGCAGAGGCGCCCGAATCGAGGGCTGCCTGGAGGGCCTCCGCATCCGGGTTGGGCTGACCGAAACCGCCGCGACCCTGGCGACCGCCGGGGCCACCCTGACCACCAGGACCGCCGCCGGGACCGCCAGGACCACCGAAGCCGCCGAAGCCCCGACCCATGCGGGATTCGTTGATCTTCTTGATACGCGCCTCGATCAGGCTCCACTCCCCGTCGTCCTTCACGCCCAGTTGCTCGCGGAAACGCTCCATCATCCGCTGGCGCATCTGCTCGGGATCGAAATTACCGCGCCCTTGACGACCTCCCGGGCCACCTTGTCCGCCTTGGCCACCCTGTTGGGGTGCCGGGGCATCGTTCTGGGCCAAGAGCGACCCGGTGGAGGTGGAGAGG
>CAIOKD010000109.1 GCA_903858835.1 uncultured Verrucomicrobiota bacterium | reverse complement strand
GACAGAGGGTCCGCTTCCGGGCCGACAAAGCTCCTACCGGGAGTCGGCGGGGGGAGCGTTGGAGCGGTCCGGAAGGACCGCCCGTTTCGGTCACTCGTAGCCGGGGCCAACGGTGGTCACGCTGGACCACCACTTGGCATCCACCAGCGAGTCGCCGGCCGGCACATTGAGGCCGGTGTTCGAACCGCGGCCGAAGGACTTGATCTTGTTGCCAACCCAGCGGTGGATCTCGGAGTGGCCATCGGCGAAGGAGAAGCCGCAGGCGCCGTTGTGATAGGCCGCCGGGAAGTCGATGATGTTGCCGCCGGTGGCCTCGGGGCGGACCATCTGGACCGCGCAGGCGGCGTCGTTGATGCTGTCCGGATGCTCATCGACCAGAACCCAGGTCTGGGTCGGCTTCACGATGTGCGAAAGACGGGCATAGGTGCGATACGGCGGCGCCGGCAACCACCCACCGTAATCGAAGGCCTGGCTCATCGACTGGCTGCGCGTCCGGGGCACCTTGCGGCCAGCCTCGATCCGGGTGGTGCGGTCGGCGGGGCACCGCCAGACTTCCCGGGTGTTGCCCAGGTACTTGGCCAGCGGGCTCTTGTCGATGGTGTTGGTCGGGTTGTCGCTGGCGCTGCCGGCGACGAGCAAGGGCCGGATGTTGGTCTCAGGGCCACCTTCGAGCGATTCCACCAGAAGGTCCTGGTGGTCTTCGGCGTAGAGGCGCCAGGCCATCATCATCTGGCGTCCGTTGTTCATGCACTGGATGCCCTGGGTCTTGGACTTGGCCTTGGCCAGCGCCGGAAGCAGCATGCCAGCCAGGATCGCGATGATGGCGATGACCACCAGGAGCTCGATGAGGGTGAAGCCGTCGCGGTTCTTAGCGGCGGATCGGAGGAAGGATCGGGTGTTCATCTGCAGAAATGGGCCTTCGGAATTTCGTTGTCGTTAGTCCCTTGGCCTTCCCGCTGTCAAGCAAGATCGGGGTGGGAGCGAAATCACGCCAACATCGGAATGCCGAACCTCGGGGCCAAAAAGTCGCCTCAGGGAGGGCCCAGGATCGTGCCATGGGCCATGGGATCGTCCTCAGGAGATAGCGACGATCGCCCCGTTGGTTTCGGCCGACCCGACGGATTCCCGATGGCCATCCCAGACTGCCCCTTGGCGACCTTCCGAGTCGTGTTCCCCGGGGTCTTCGGGCAACCCCACCCCACTTCAGGCCAGCACGGCCCGGATCACCTCTCCATGGACGTCGGACAGGCGGAAATCCCGCCCACCGAACCGGAAGGTGAGCCGTTCGTGATCGACCCCGAGCGCCTGCAACACGGTGGCCCAGAGGTCCTGCACGGTGCAGACATCCTGCACGGCATGGTAGCCGAGTTCGTCGGTGGCACCGTGCACCACCCCGCCCTTCACGCCACCGCCAGCCAACCAGACGGTGAAACCGTAGGGATTGTGGTCGCGGCCATCGGACCCCTGCGCGAAGGGGGTGCGCCCGAACTCGCCCGCCCACACCACGAGGGTCTCGTCGAGCAGTCCGCGGGCCTTGAGGTCGGCCAGCAGGGCGGCGATGGGCTGATCCACCTGGAAGGCCATCTCCTCATGACCCGCCTTGAGGCTGCCGTGTTGGTCCCAGGGGTTGCCCACCTGGCCGGGATCGGCGGGCCGGGCGAGGCAGGACAACTCGACGAACCGGACGCCCCGCTCGACCAACCGTCGGGCCAGCAGGCATTGCCGCGCGTACTCGGCCTTCTGCCGGTTGGTCGAGTCGAGGCCGTAGAGCCGGCGGGTGGCATCGGTCTCGCCCCGCAGATCCATCAACCCGGGCACCGACGCCTGCATCCGGTAGGCCACCTCCTGG
>CAIOKD010000108.1 GCA_903858835.1 uncultured Verrucomicrobiota bacterium | reverse complement strand
CTCCTTGGTGTGGTGTTGAACAACATCAACATCAGCCAGGACAGCTACTACTACTACTACAGCGGTTACTACTACGACTACTACTCCAAGAGCGAGGACAGCAAGCCCGAGGGCGAGCGCAAGCTCTCCAAGAAGAAGCGTTCGGAGTCCAAGCCCGCGGAGATCGCCGCCGCTGGCTCCGAGGTCAAGAGCCCCGAGGCCAAGCCCGGCAAGGAGACCAAGTATTGAGCCGTGATCCGGGGACCATTAGATTCCCGGGGAGATTTCAACATGATGCGTCGATTCGGCCAAAAAGGAGTGTACGTCTGGTGGTTGTTGCTGGCGGTCTTCTGGAACGGGTGTCAGACCGGTTTCGAGACGGCTTCCGGGGGTTCCGAATCCGGAGGAGCCCGGCCTAAGGCCGCTCCGGGATCCGCCGCTTCGGCGCCTGCCGCACCGGCGGGAACCAACGAGGTTTTCAGCATCGACCGGATTGCCGTCGGCGATGTGATCCGAGTGATGTACGAGGCTTCGGTGCCCATCTCCGCGACCGAGCTCCAAGTGCCGGAGACCGGGCTCGTCACCATCCACATGGGCGAGCAGGTTCAAGTCGCCGGTAAGATGGCCGCCGACGTCTCCAAGGAGATCCGCGACCTGTTCACCGTCAAAAAGCAGATGTACAAGCGTCTGGCGGTGAACGTTCAGGTGCTGGGTCGCACGATTTCCGTGGGTGGTGAAGTCCGGGCAACCGGTTCGTTTCCCTTCGAAGGCGGGATGACCGTGCTGAAGGCCATCAATCGCGCCGGTGGATTCACCGAATATGCCGACCGTCGAAAGGTGCGCATCACCCGCGTCAACGGCCAGCAGATCACGGTCGATTGCAAGGCCGCGCTGAAGAAGCCCGAGCTGGACCAACCGCTCTACCCCGGCGACCGGATCGAAGTGGTCCGCAGCATCCTCTGATGTTCGAGTTCCACCTCCCCGGATCCTTGGCCCATGCCTGGACGGGGAATGTGCTGACCGTCGGCCGCGATCCGTCGAACGGTTGGGTATTGGCGGCCCCGGGAGTCTGGGCCCATCACGCGAAGGTGGATCGCGGTTCCGATGGTCGATGGACCCTCCACGCCCTCGGTGAAGCCGTGGTCGCCGTCAATGGGGTCCCGGTGCGCGAATCGATCCTGCGTTGGGGAGATGCGGTGTCCTTCGGCTCCACGGTCGTCCGTTTCCACCTGGCGGCGCCGGTCCAGCGGGGATTGCATGGCTGGGAGCGCGCTCTGTGGATCCTGCTCGGGCTGTGCCTGCTCACGCAGGCGGCCTTGGTCCTCCGCCTGCGGGGGTGAAGCCGCCCCGGTGATGAGGACAAGGCCGAGCCCGATGACCTTCAGCCTGAAGCCTGCGCCAGGTCCCGCAGGTCGGCTCGGATGGACTCGTAGCTCACGGCGAATTGGGCGGCGAGCGGATCCGGGGCTTTGCCATGCCGCTCGCAGTACTGGGCGTAGGCCCCGGTCCACCAGTTGGCGTGCTGCGTGAGTCCCTCGGAACGCCAGCGTTCCCAGTTCATCAGCACCTTGCTCCAGCAGTCGTCCCCATAGGCCACGGCCTCGTGTGGCGAGGGCATGTCCGAGACGTACCAGTCACGCCCCACGCGTGCGTGCAGCACCTCGTCGGCCCAGTCGAAATCCTGGAAGGTGGCCGCCAGGGGGTTCTCGGCCGCGATGGCCGTCTCCCACTCGTGCCTCTTGCCGGTCTTGGGCATCAATCCCTGCTCGATGAAGTAAAGAACCGCGTGGCGCTCCTTGGGCGTCAGTTGGGTGTTCAAGCCCAGAGACCAGGTGAAGTTGACCGCCACCTTCGAGGGCCAATCGATGCCGGCGCTGGCGAAGCCCACCTCGCCCATCATCGCATGGCGGGCCTCATCCCAGAGTTGGCGGCTCATGTCGCGGTAGTAGCCCCAGGGCTTGTCCGGCGTCTCGGTGATGATGCTGGCCATCATCTCCGGCACGTCGATCTCCCGCAGGCGCTTGTAATACATCATCAGCACCTTGGCCTCGGCCGATTGGTTCGGATCGTAGAGGAACACCTCCGCGTTGACTCCCATGTTGTACGGGTCGGGGAATCGTTCGTCGCGTTGGGGTCGCGGATCATACCGCCACGGCAGGGCGGAATGCAGGCGCTCCGGGAGCTTCGGAACCTCGCCGGAGGTCCGGGTACCATCCATGCCGCCGGCCGCTCCCAGGGCTTGGCACAGCACCGACAGTGCCGGTTGGGCCGCATGACGTGCCTCGCCCGAGACGAGGCACGACACGGCCTTGCGCCCGTATTGGTGCAGTGCTTCGAGGTCCATCCGAGCGATGCGCAGCAGGCGCACCGTCGGTTGGTCGGCCAGCGGATGCGCCTCGGCGGCGTGGTCCGCCAGCGACCGCAGCAGGGCCGGCACCACGACCTCGTACACTCCCAGCAGCAAGACGTCCCGGGGAGCCGCCCGGAGTTCGTCGAAGGTCAGTTCCAGCCCCTCGTGCGGGATCTTGTCGAGGCCCAGCGGGGGTTCGCGCATCTCGCCCACGCGGGCCCGGAGTGCGGCGACCTGCTCGGCGCAGAGCCAGGCCTGGTGGCTCCAGGCCATCTTGAGTTCGTAGATCGGCTCGGAGGTGATGCGCGCGGTCAGGATCCCGTGGAGCCGCCGCAGCGCGTAGTGGTGGCGCTTGAGGCGCCGCACGCTCTCCTCGACCGATAATCCCGGGCGCCCGGCCTCGGCGAAGGTGCAGAGGCCGGCCAAGGCCGGGAGGTTGCGGTGGGTCCGGTAGTCGGCCGTGAACGGGCGTGTCGGTGCTGGGTCGGTCGGCGCATTCATGGATTTCGGGCGGCGATGCTTGGGCAGGGTAGCCGAGGGGGTCGGTCGGGCAACGACGGCCTCGCAGCCGTTCCGGCTCAGGCGGTGCCGGAGGGTTTCCAGTCGATCAAACGCAGCTGGAGGAAACGGCGTCCCGCGTAATCACCCGCCTCGGGGATCACGGCGAGGTCGAAGCGGCCCTCGGGGACCGGACGTTGACCGGCGCCCCACCACACCGTCTCGACCGGTGGGCCGCCGTCGGTCACCCAGAATTTCCAGTGCTGATCCTTGAGCCGCTGCGGGGTGCGCGCGTGGGTCAGGCCGTGCACCGCCAGGTGCACCACCGGGTTGCCCATGCCGAAGGGCTCCATGCGTCGCAGGTCGGCCACCACCGGCAGGCTCAAGGCTCCCAGCGGCACGGACGCATCGATGCGGACCTCTGGCTGGAGATGCTCTGGAAGCAGCCGCTGGCGGGCCAGTTCGTTGATCCGTTGGCGGAACTCCTCCAGCCGTGCCGGGTCGATCGAAAGGCCCGCGGCCATGGCGTGACCGCCGTGCTTCTCCAGCAGGTCGGAGCACTCGCGCAGAGCCCCTGCCAGGTCGAAGCCGGAGACGCTGCGGCCGGACCCGCGCCAGACCGTGCCGTCGCCGCCGAGGATCAGGGTGGGACGGTGGAACTCGCGCAGGACACGGGACGCGACGATGCCGACCACGCCTATGTGCCACGAGGCGTCTCCTTCCACGATCACCCGGTCCCGGTCGGGATCGAAGCGGTCGCGCACCCGGTCGCCGGCCTCTTGGGCGATGCGTTTCTCGACCTCCTGGCGTTCCCGATTCTGCTGGTCGAGAACCTCGGCGAGGCTGTGGGCTTCCGGCTCACGGTCGCAGAGCAGCAACCGCAGGGCGTCCTCGGCGGTCTCCAAGCGGCCGGCGGCGTTCAGTCGGGGGCCGAGCTGGAAACCCACCTCGTACACCCCGATGGGACTCCGGGTCCGGGCCACCCGCTTGAGCGCCTGGAGTCCGACCCGGGAAGTTCCGTCGAGGCGTTCGAGGCCCGCATGCACCAGAATCCGATTCTCACCGACCAAGGGGACGAGGTCGGCCACGGTGCCCAGGGCCACCAGATCGAGCAGCGGCTTGAGGTTGTAGGTGTCGAAGCCGGGCAGGCCGGCCTCGCGCCCGTGCTTGACCAGGGCGTGCGCCAGCTTGAAGGCCAGCCCTGCCGAACAGAACGGGTCGATGGCGGCACCCGGGGACCGGAGCGGGTTCACGAGGGCCAGTGCTGGTGGCAACGGGTCGCTCAGTTGATGATGGTCGAGGACCAGCACATCGACCCCCCGGCTGTTGAGCCAGGCGATCGGCTCGACGGCCGTCGAACCGCAGTCCACCGCCAGCAGCAGCGTGGTGGGGTGCCTGGCCAGGCAGTTCTCGACGCCGGCCTGGGTCAAACCGTACCCCTCCTCGCGACGGTGGGGCAGGTATTGCGCGCAGCGCCACCCGAGCGCGGTGAGAACCTCGGTGAGGATGGCCGTCGAAGTGACGCCATCGACATCGTAATCCCCGAAGATGACCACCGTCTCATTCCGCTCGCGGGCCTGGAACAGCCGCCGGAGGGCCGGACCGATGTCCGGCAGGATCATGGGGTCCGACAGCGACTTCAGGCGGGGGTCGAGGAACGCGTCGGCGGCCTCCGGGGTATGGATCCCACGATTGGCCAGGCAGAGGGCCACCAATTCGGTGAGTCCGCGCTCGCGGCGCAGCCGGTCGGCGACTCCCGGCGGCGGGTTCGCCATCAACCAACGCGAGTTCAAGAGGCCGAATCCTTCCCACCGTCGCGGGTGCGATGATTGGAGAGCACCGAGGCCAGGATGGACAGCCCGATCAACCCGACCACCACCGCCAGCGAGACGTACTTGAGCCGGTCCCCGAGCCACCGCAGCAGGGGTTCCTCGGCGAGCATCTTGGCCCCGATGAAGACCAGGACCAGGGCCAATCCCGTCTTCAGGTGCCGGAACTGGCCCATGGCGCTGGCCAGTACGAAGTACAGCGATCGCAGTCCGAGGATGGCGAAGATGTTGGAGGTGAAGACCAGGAACGGTTCCCGCGTGATGCCGAAGATGGCGGGGATCGAATCGACGGCGAACACCACGTCGGTCGTCTCCACCACCAAAAGGACCACGGCCAGAGGGGTGATCATCCATCGTCCTTGGGATCGGGTCGTGAACCGCTCCCGATCGAAGTCGTCGCTGACGGGCAGGCAGTGACGCACCCAGCGGACCACCGGGTTCCTGGACAGGTCGGGTGGTGCTTCCTCCTCAGGAGCCCGCAGCATCTTCACGCCGGTGAACAGGAGGAACGCGCCGAAGACATACATCATCCAGTGCACCCTCAGGATCAGCTCGGCTCCGAGCCAAATCATGGTGCCCCGGAGGACCAGGGCGCCGAGGATCCCCCAGAAGAGCACCCGGTGCTGCCAAGGCCGGGGTACCCCGAAGTAGGAGAAGATCATCGCGATGACAAAGACGTTGTCCATCGAGAGGCACAGCTCCACGAGGTAACCGGTGAGGAAGAGTGCCGAGGTCGCGGCGTCCCATCCAGGAACGGTGCGGGGTGCCACCCCGGTGGCGAACAGCAGGGCGCAGACCGCCCAGGTCAGGGTCCAAAACAGGGCTTCCCGCACGCGGACCTCGCGGCTCTCCCGGTGGAAGAGCCCGAGATCGAGCGCCAGCGCGCCCAGCACGAAGGCGGCGAAGCCCAGCCAGTGTCCGATGGAGACGTTCAACGGGGGAGACATTCGGGAATCGAGGCTCGAGAGCCGAAACTCAGAGGCAGAAATGACCGCGATGCAAGAGTGGTATGCCCGGTGGACCGGCATCGGGATTCGGATGCCAGAGTCACTGGGGGAACGGGTGACAAAAGAGGGGTTGCGGCCCTTTGAACCCCGGAGGATCTTACGCGAGTGATTTCTCAGGCCTCCAAAATCCGATCCCGCCCCTGGTGGTTTCGGAGTCTGGCCGTGTGGGGTCTCGTCTCCTACCTCGGGGGCATGGGTTGGTTCATGACCCTGTGCACGGCG
>CAIOKD010000107.1 GCA_903858835.1 uncultured Verrucomicrobiota bacterium | reverse complement strand
GTGGAAGTTCAGGTGCCCGTTGACATGGTCCAGCGGAAGCCCGGTGGCCCGGAAACGCTCGAACTGCGCCAACAACTCGCGGCGCACCTGCTCCCGCAACCCGGGCAAGAAGAAGTACCGCAGTCCGGCCACCACCGGTCGGTCGGTGAATCGCCCCTGCCCATCGACCAAGCCCGGGATCTCTGGCGGCGGCAGCACCGAGCGCCCGCAGACCAAGACCGAATGCAGGCCCACGCCCAGTCTGGGATTGCTCCGCGCGATTCGCACGGCCGATTCGGCCGCGTCGCCGGCCACCATCAGGCTGGCCGAGGTGAGGATGCCCTCGCGGTGGGCGCGTTCGATCGCACGATTGGCGCTCTCGGAGATGCCGAAATCGTCGGCGTTGACGATCAGTCGGACGGTCTGTCCCTGGCTCATGGGCGGAGGGAATTGCAGGAACCCAGGCCGGTCGCGCCAAGCCAGCCGTCGACGACAGCGGCGGGAATTGCCGCAGGCGTTGCGCACCGCGCCGTCGGCATCGCGGGAGCGCTAGCGACCATAACTCGTGACCCCCATCCCCAGTCGGGAACACACGACGGCCTTGAGGATGATCCCGATCTTGCGGGCCCGGCTCAGGCGCTGAGGCACCTCGTCCAGCACATGGAAACGGGACTGTTCGAGCCGCTCGAGCAACCGCCAATAAACGTTGCCCATCAATTCGGCCGAGACCATCGACGCGCGCTCCGAGGGCGGCAACACCGCGCGCGCCTTCCGGTAGAAGCCCCGGGCACGACCATCGACCTCGAGGGCCAACTGGTGGAACCGCTCGGACCATTCACGACGGAGGATCTCTTCGGGACGGACCCGGAACCGCTCGAGGTCCGAGAGCGGCAGGTAGATGCGTCCGCGCAGGGCGTCGTTGCCCACGTCCCGGAGGATGTTGGTCAACTGCAACGCCTTGCCCAGGGCATCGGCGTATTCCCGGCAGGCCGGGTCGGTGTACCCGAAGATTTCGATGCTCAACAACCCGACCACGCTGGCCACCCGATAGCAGTAGAGCTCCAGTTCGGCCGGATCGTTGTACCGGGTCTGGACCAGATCAGTCTCGACCCCGAGGATCAGCTCGTCGAACAACCGGAAGGGCAGCCGATAGGTATGGATGTGGGGTGCCAACTCGCGGTTCACCTCCATCGAGGGTTCCTTGCCTTCGCAGGCGGCCGCGATGTCGGCCCGCCAGGCGGCCAGGGTGCGCCGGCGTTCATCCACCGGGATGGAATCCTCGTCGGCGGCGTCATCGACCTGGCGGCAGAAGGCGTAGAGCGCCGACATGGCCGCCCGCTTTTCAGGCGGCAGCAGGATGAACGCCAGGGCCAGGTTCGAGGCGCTCTTGCGGGTGATCTGCTCCGAGACGCCCTCGTTCACAGCTCCGGCGGATTGAGATTGCCGGACCCCTTCTCCGGCAGCCCACCGGTGTCGGCCAGGGTCGGGTTGCGGGGGCGATCCTTGCTGCGACGACGACGGCGGCGGCGGCCGGACCCCTTCTCATCGGTGATCACGCCGCGGGCCTTCTGCTTGTCGGACTTGCGGAAGAAGACGGCCCAGATGAGCCCGAGGCCCATCACCACCAACCCGGCGACAATGGCGACGGTAGAGCCGCCGAAGGCCTTCTGCGTCTCCGGATTCAGGCCCGACGGCAACTGGGGCGCCGAGGCGTTGGCCAGGACGGTGCCGGCCCACAGGAAGATCGATTTCTTGAACAGGGGACTCATCGAACGACAGAGCCTGTTCCGGGGTCCGCGTCTTCGTCAACGCCGCCGTCCATGCCCAGCCCGAGACGTCCCATCCTGTAACGGAGGGAGTGCCGCGAAAGGTCTAGGGCGGCAGCGGCCTTCGAAAGACTGCCGCCGCTGGATTCGAGGGCCTCGAGGATCATCTCCTTCTCGAAGCGGAGCAGCGCCTCGGGCAGCGAGCCCCCCGGCGCGACCCCGGGCCGGCCGGGCACGCCATCGCGCAACCGCGACTCGACCTCGAAATCGGGCAGGCTCGACGGCTGGATCAATTCCGAGGTCTCGAGGATCACGGCCCGCTCGATGACGTTGCGCAATTCCCGGACATTGCCCGGCCAGCTGTGGGCCTTGAGGGCCTGCATGGCCAGAGGCGAGATATCCTTCACCGAGCGCCCCAGCTTGGCGGCGAAGCCCCGGAGGAAATTGCGGGCCAGGGTGGGGATGTCTGTCGCCCGTTCGCGCAACGGCGGCGGACGGAACTGCATCACATTGAGCCGATGGAAGAGGTCTTCCCGGAACTCGCCGTTGCGGATGGCCTCCACGATGTTGCGGTTGGTGGCGGCGATCAACCGCACCTGCACCCGCAGTTCCTGGGTGCCGCCCACCCGGGTGAAGGAACCGTCCTCAAGGAAGCGCAGGAGCTTGGCCTGGAGGGGCCGGCTCATGTCTCCGATCTCGTCGAGGAAGATGGTGCCCCCGTCGGCCTCTTCGACATGCCCCCGCTTGGTCCGGTGGGCCCCGGTGAAGGCGCCCCGCTCGTAGCCGAAGAGCTCCGACTCGAGCAGCGTCTCTGGGATGGCCGCGCAGTTCAGCCGGACATAGGGCGCGGAGGCCCGGTTGCTGTGGAAGTGGATCGCCCCGGCGATCAGCTCCTTGCCGGTGCCGCTCTCGCCCAGGATCAGCACCGTGGCATCGGTGGGGGCCACGGTCTGGATGAGCTGGCGCAACTCCCGGATCTTGGGTGATTCGCCCACGATGTTCTCGATCCGGATGCCGGTGCCCGCACGGGCCTTCAGCGCGGCGTTCTCGGCCAGTAGGCGGTGCCGCTCGGCGCAGCGACCCACCGCATGGAGCAGCTCGTCGGGCTCGAAGGGCTTGGCCAGATAGTCGGTGGCCCCCGACTTGATCGCCTCGACCGCCAGCTTCGGCGTGGCGTAGGCCGTGATCATGATCACCGGCAGGTCCGGGCGCTTCTCGGCCACCGCCTTGAGGAACTCGTAGCCGCTCATCCCGCCGAGGCGGGCGTCGGTGATGACCATGAAGAAGGGCTCCTGCTGGATCAGCTTGAGCCCCGCCTCGGCCGAATCGGCCAGCTTCACCTCGTAGGACTCCCCCTCCAGCACCGTCTGCAGCGACAGGCGCATGTTCTTCTCGTCATCGACGACCAGCAGGGGGGGGAATTTCATCGCAGTCGCATCAAGGTGCGCGCCGGAAGGGTCACCGTAAAGGTCGCGCCCTTGCCAGCCTCGGATTCCACCCGGACCCGGCCTCCGTACATCTCGCTGGTGTGCTTGACGATGGTCAGCCCGAGTCCGGTGCCACGATCCTTGGTGGTGAAATACGACTCCCAGATGCGCCCGATGACGTCGGCCGGGATGCCGGGGCCGGAGTCGCGGACGCTCACCTGCACCGCATAGTCCGGGGCAGGACGGGCCGAGATCCAGATCTCGCCCTGCGTCCCCATGGCCTCGCGGGCATTGACGAACAGGTTGGTGAAGATCTCCAGGAAGTGACCCCGCTGCCCCAGGAGCACCGGCAGCGCCGGCGGGATGTCGCGATGGACCCGGATGTCGAACCCGGCCCCCGGCGGGAGCGCCACGGCCAACGCCTGGTCGATGATTTCGGGAAGAGTCACCCGCTCCACGCGGCCTTCCACCAGCCGCGCATAGCCCATGAGGTCGGTGATGATCCGGTCGGACCGCGCCACCTCCTCGCGGATGATGGAGATCTGCTGGGTGATGGTCTTCCCCTCGCGGACCGTCTTCTGGAGCGTGTAGGCCGCGTTGTTGATGATCCCCAGCGGGTTTTTCAACTGGTGGGCGATCTCGGCGGCCAGCCGCCCCGCCGCCTCCAACTGCTCCTGCTTGAGCGCGAACTCCTGCGCCTCGGCCTCCCGCTGCCGCTGCCGGTCGATGAGGATCCGCAGACCCAGGCACACCAAAGTCATCAGGAGCAACAGCAGGACCCGGAGCATCAGTGACTCGAAGGGCTCGGTGGCCGGATCGATCGAACCCAAGCCCGATTCAAGGTGAGGCGTGTAGCTGTCGAGCACCTGGTTCTCGACCTGGGTGAGGCGCAGCTCGAGCACGCCCGACAACACGTAGAGCGCGCAGACGAACAGGTTCACCAGCACCTGGATCTCGGTGCGGGGAATGATGGCCGCATTGCGGATCACCAACCCCAAAAACACCCAATACAGAATGCTGTCGAAGCCGCCGCAGAAGAGCGTGACCGCGGCCAAGAACGCCGTGTCGACCAGCGAGATCGCCGAAACCACCCGTTCCAGGAACGGCGTGGAGATCTCGTCCATGCCCCAGAGCAGGATGCCGGCGCCGATGTTCGCCGCCGTCATCATCAAAGTGAACGTCCGGAGATACCCCAGCACGTCTTCCCGGGGCACCGAAAGGGCACCGAAGGCGTTGGGGTTGAAGAGGTACCAGTAGATGACCGGCGCCAGAACCAACTTGACCCAGACACCGATGTTCCGCTCCACGAAGCGCACGCGCTGTCGGAAGAGCAACGGATCTGGCGGCGGTGCCTTGAACACCTCGAGGACCGCGCCCCAGCGCTGGCGCAGGGCATCCAGTGAGGTCGCTTCGGTCATGGCATCGGGTGGCTGGAGAATGCGCCGGAGGATCAGCCGGTCACCGCCCCCACCTCCCGAAGGATGTCCTCGATCGGTGCGAGTCGACCGGTGCCTTCATAACCGCAGGAGAGCATTCCCTCGGCCGGCCCCACCCAACGGACGCCGCGCGACCCGAGCAGGGCGACATTGGCCCGGGTGGCCGGATGCATCCACATCCGACCATTCATGGCCGGGGCGATCAGCACCCGCGCCTCGGGGCGAAGGGCCAGGGCGATGCAGCCCAGGGCGTCGTCGGCCAGCCCGTGGGCCAGCTTGGCGATGGTCTGGGCGGTGGCCGGGGCGATGAGCAGCAGGTCGGCCTCGTCGGCCAGCCGGATGTGGGTGGGCTTCCACCCCTCCTCCTCGTCGTACAGGTCGGTCACCACCGGCTGCCGCGTCAGGGTCTTGAAGGGCAGCGCCGTGACGAAGCGCTGGGCATCGGCCGTCAACACGGCGTTGACCCGGTGCCCGGCCTGGGTCAACCGGCTGGCGAGGTCGATGGCCTTGTGGGCGGCGATCGATCCGGTGACTCCGAGGACGATGTTCATGGTTCAGGACCCTGGTTCAGGACCCGCAGGGGGTCGATTGTGACGCGGACCAACGGAAGGAATGCCTGGCAGACCGGGCGCATTCGGCCTCGTAGATCGAGCGGAGCAGGCTCAGGTCCTCCTCACGGCTCCGACTCATCAGAAGATAGTCGAACTCGCCCCATCGGGCGACCTCGGGTTCGGCCATGTCGAGGCGTCGGGCGATGGCCTCGGGCGCGTCGGCATCGCGACCCCGGAGCCGCGATTCCAGTTCATCACGGGAGACAGGCGTGATGAACACCGTGACAAGGCGCCCGGCCAGGGCGGGATCGGCGGCGACCACCCGCCGGACGGTCTCGGCCCCCTGCACGTCGACACTGAGCAGCGCGTCCTTCCCCGTGGCCCAGTGGGCACGGACCGACTCCTTGAGGATCCCCTTCCAATCGCCGTACACGTTGGCGTACTCGAGGAATTCCCCGGCGGCGATCCGCGTCTCGAATTCGGCCCGGGAAAAGAAGTGGTAATCGACCCCATGCACCTCTCCCGGACGAGGAGCCCGACTGGCGCAGGTGATGATGCGGCCGATCGTGGGGCAGGCGTTGAGGAGGCCCTGGCTCACGGTGGTCTTGCCCGCGCCCGAGGGGGCGGAGATCAGCAACAGAAAGGGAGCCCTGACGTTCATGGCAACGGCCGGAGACACCGGCTATTCGACATTCTGGACCTGTTCGCGGAACCGTTCCAGTTCCGTCTTCATCAGCACCACCTCGGCGGCGATCCGGGCGTCGTTGGCCTTCGATCCGAGGGTGTTGATCTCACGATGGAACTCCTGGGCCAGGAAATCCAGTTTGCGACCGACGGCCTCGCGACTCGCACGGGCGTCTTCGTACTGCTGGAAATGGCTGCCCAACCGGGCGATCTCCTCGGAGATGTCGGAGCGGTCGGCGAACACCACCAACTCCTTGAGGATGCGCTCGTCATCGAGAGTGATGCCCGCAAGGCCGGCCGCTTGCAGGCGTTGTGCCAACTGCTGCCGATAGCGGGCCACGACCTCGGGGGCCAGGGCCCGGACGCGCTCGAGGGCCGACCGGATCTGGTCGATGCGCCCCTGGAGGTCACGCTCCAGGGCCTCGCCCTCGCGCCGGCGCATGGCGTCGAACGATTCGAGGGCGGCCGACAACGCCGCGGAGACCGCAGGCCAAGCGCCTTCGGGATCCACCGCCTCGGTACGCGCCTGCAAGACACCGGGACATCGGGCCAGCAGTTCGAGGCTGACCTGGGCGGCGGCGCCCGACAGGCCCACCTCGGCGGCCACCTCGGACCACTCGCGGGCGTAGGCCTTGGCGACCTCACGGTTGATCCGCTGCCCGGCCGCACCTCCCTCGGCGACATCCAACGTCAGCCGGACCTCGCACCGGCCCCGAGAAACGACCCGGGCCACCGAGTCGCGGACCCGCCCTTCCAGGACCTCCCAGTCGGACGGCAACATCACCACCACCTCCGACTGCTTCCGGTTCACCGCCTTCAACTCCACCATCACCCGGGCCCCGTTCGCCGAGGATTCCCCGCGCCCGTACCCTGTCATCGATTTCATGCCCGAGTGTCGGGGGCAGATCTCCCACGTTGACAATCCAATTCCCCGACCGACCGCAGCCCATTCCCCCGCCCTGCTGCTCCCGAGCGGCGACCCCAGAGAAACCTGGGACCCTCACCCGAGGATTTCGCTTGTGCCGGGAAGCCTTTGGCGAGAACCAGAACCATGTCTCCGATGCTTCGTCCGTGGTCGCGACTGGTTTCCAGCACCGTCGCTCCATCCCTCCTGCTGCTCGTTCTGGGCCTGATCGGCGGTGCCGGCTGCCTCCAGGGACCCCGGCCCGAGTCTCCCGGATCGCAGGGCGACGGCCATTTCGTGGTAGGCCCCGAATACCCCATCGACCCGGACCTGACCGACCGCGGCAACCCCAAGGGGCGTCAGTTCGAGTTCACGATGCGCCTGGCCGACAGCCGCATCTTCCGCGGTGACGACCCGACCCTGGAACCCGCCAAGAAGGCGGTGCGGACCGAACGGAAGATCTTCGTGTACATCCCGGCCGCCTACCGGGACGGCACTCCGGCCCCGGTGTTGGTCACCCACGACGGCCCCAGCCAACTCAAGCTCGTCCGCAATGCCCTCGACAACCTGACGATTTCCAAGAACCCCGAACGGAGCCTGCCGCCCTTCATCGTCGTCTCGATCGAGAACGGCGGAAACGACGGCAAGAACAGCGAGCGGGGACTCGAATACGACACGATGTCGGATCGCTTCGCGCGGTTCATCAACGACGAAGTCTTTCCGGCCGTCGTGTCGAACCCGGCGATCCGGGCCGCGTATCCGAAACTGGCCATCACCGACAACCCGTGGGGCCGGGCCACCATGGGTTGCAGCTCGGGCGGTGCGGCCGCGATGACCATGGCCTGGTTCCGCCCCGACCTGTTCCGGCGCGTCATCGCCTACTCCGGCACCTTCGTGGACCAGCAGGACGACGACGCCCCCGAGGAGGCCAAGTTTCCGCTGGGCGCCTGGGAATACCACTCGAGCATGAAACTCATCGCCAACAGTCCCCGCAAACCGTTGCGCCTGTTCACGCACGTCTCGGAGAACGACCTGCGGGCCAAGGATGCCGAAGAAACCTACCACAACTGGGTCATGGCCGGAGAACGCACCGCCGCGGCCCTGCGCGACAAGGGGTATCACTACCGCTACGTGTTCAGCCGCGCCACCGGTCACTGCGACTCGAAGGTCTTCGAGCACACCCTGGCCGACACGCTGGTCTGGGTCTGGCGCGGTTATCCGGGCCGATAGGCGGCTGCCCCACCTCGCGGCTTTCGGGACATCGAGAAAGGCACGGCAGACCCGAACCCTGAGCCATCGCCCCGAAGGCGACCCGGTCATTCGACAAAAAAGCCCACAGGCCACCCAGTGAAGGGCGACCTGTGGGCCAATCTGTAAACCGTCAGGACCTCTCGAGAGGCACTGAAAAACCGCCGTTCAACGCTGGTACCACTTCAGCGTATCCCGAAGGCCTTCTTCCCAGCCCACGTTCGGAGAGTATCCGAAGGCCTCGCGGGCTGCTGAAATGTCGGCTAGGGAATGGCGAACATCCCCGGCCCGCGCCTCGCGATGCACGGGCACGATGGACTGGCCCAGGATCGCATTCAGGCTGCTCATCAACTGCAGCAGGCTCACGCCCTCGCCCCGGGCGATGTTGAAAAACCGCCCCGCCACCGCCGACTCGGGTGCCTCGGCCACCGCAATATTGGCGGCCACCACATTCGACACGTGGACGAAATCCCGGGTCTGCTGGCCATCCCCGAACATCACCGGCGTCTCTCCCCGAAGCGCCTGGGTACAGAATCGGGCGATCACCCCCGAATACGGCGAATCGAACGACTGACGAGGCCCGAAGACGTTGAAATAGCGCAGCGAAACCGTGGCCAACCCGTGGAACTGATGGAACATGCGCCCATAGGTTTCGGCCGCGTACTTCTGGAGCGCGTAGGGCGACAAAGGCTCTGGCGGCAGCCCCTCGTGCTTGGCCGGGGTTTGGTTGTTGCCATAGATGGCCGACGACGAAGCGAAGACCCAACGCCGCACTCCCGCCGCCCGCGACGCCTCCAGCAACTGAACCGCCGCGGTGAGGTTGGTGTGGTTGGACGAAACGGGCTCGGCGATCGACCGCGGCACGCTCGGCATCGCCGCCTCGTGGAACACCCAGTGGCACCCCTGCACCGCACGGCGGACCAGGGCCTCGTCACCGACATCGCCCTCGATCACCTCCACCGGATCCGACGGACGGATCCATGAGAGATTGTCGCGGGAACCGAGCGAAAAATCATCGAGGATGACCACCGAGTGCCCCCGGCGCACCAAGGCCTCGGACAAATGCGATCCGATGAATCCCGCCCCGCCGGTGACCAATGCCTTCATGGGTGGCAACCCAACCGTTTGCTGAAAACCGGGTCAAGGATTCCTGCCCCATCCTCTACATAGATCTCAGCGTTCCGCAGAATCTTGCTCAGCAAGCCGGGGCTGATCGACTCGCCACCTTACCCCTATCGGACCCTCGCGATCGGCGGGGGCCATGGATGGGGTGGTCTGTCATTCCGCCCCATCAGGGCCGCAACCGCAAGTTGTACGGGGAGCAGGCACGGGTGATGGATCAGTCACATCCCTCGCCTTGCAGCGGCGTTCGCACCCCGGTTGTCAAGGACGCACCTGATCTGGAAGGAGCATCAACACGAAATCAAAGATGCTCTTTGCATGGTCCAAGGCCTCCGCAAATTCGGTGGGTAGTGGCTCGATTGAGAAGGTCGCGTTCGGGTAGCGGAATCGGGTGGCGTATGGGGTCAGCGCGTCGGCGGCATCCATCAGCTCGCCGAAACCCGGCTCGATTCCACTCGCAAGTTCGATCAGCACTTCGATGTCGTGAGTCTTCTCGAAAACGATCCCTCGGAGCACCAGGAACGCTTTCACGGCCTTTTCGCCGGATTGCTGACAGTGATAGACCGCCATGTCGTAGAACGGCGGCGTGCCCGCCACGGCCCGATGTGCCATTTCCAAGTCGCGCCAGGATTTCTCCATCCACGCCTTGGCCTCCGCCTCGAACGGTTCAGCCATAGAGCTTCCGCCCCCGATTCAAGATGGCGGTCTCCAACGAAGTCTTCAGCCCCAAGACCCGATCGACCTCGCGACGAGTTTCTACCAACACATCTTTAGGCAATCGCAACCCTCGCAAACAGCGATGCGCCCGTTGCGACCGGCGAATCGGGGTTTCGTCGCTGTCGCCCACGACCACGAAAAGATCGACATCGCTATCTTCGTGCGGGTGACCCCAGGCGTGCGAACCATAAAGCCAGATCTGCTCAGGCTGAAACTCCGTGACCAGCCTTTGAGTCACCGTTTCTAGCAACCTGGGATCGAGCGATCGCACAAAGAGACCCTACCCAATAAAAGACGGCAATCAAACCAGGATTCGAGCACCAGGATTCGAGCACCACAACACACTACCCTGCCGCACCCTGCCCAGGGACACCTCCGGTAGTGCAGGCTCTCAGAGCGGGCCGTACCTACCTCGGCGCTTTCGGAGAAAGCGCCCCACCCCCTGAACTGCCTCGACGAGGCCGCACCCAAAACTCGTTCAGGCCGTCGCCGGTACCGATGGTGCCGTCGGCTTTGCCCCCGCCACGGGCCCCACCAGCGCCCGATGCAGGTGGTGCACCAGCGTGGCATTGTCGCATTGCAGGTACTGCATCGAGCCACCCATCCGGGAGAAACTCTTGCAGAAGCGCAGATAATAGGCGGGGTTCGTCTTGGGAGGCTCACCCTTCGTCCAGTCCCATCCCCCGCCATCCTGAAGATCCACCACGTAGATGTGATGCCCTGACACCGGCCCCCTGCCCTGCTGGAACCGCAGATTGTGGGCGCAGCTCAAGCTCTTCTCGAACACCTGGGGCGCCATGATCGCTGAACCGATCGACAGCACCACCCCGCCATCCAACGACTCGACCGCCCCGGCGAAGGTGCGGAAATCGAGGGCCGCGGCCCGACCGATGACCGCCCCGTTGAACATCGGATGACAGGAGATGATATCGTAACCGATGCCCGGATGGACCGTCACCGGCACCCCCAGCCGCCAAGCCTGGGCCAGCAAACTGGCGTGCTTCCAGCCGTGTGTCACCGCATGGCGACCGGCGGCCAGCCCATGCCGACTCATCGCCGACAACAACTCGCAACAAGCCCCCGCCATGGGATCGGCCGGGAACTGCCCCACCACCTGGGCCAACGTCTCGGGATCGGGCAACTCGCAGCCATCTTCATGGATGAACTTGCCCAGCGACTGCCCATAGCCCAGCCCCTGAAGCGCCCCCGCCATCAAGGCCAGGTGGATGTTTCGGCCCGTTTCGTCCCAGGCCCCGAAGGTACCCGCGGCCACGTTCTCCTCGACCCCCTCGGTGGATTTCCCCAACCAGGCGTATTCCCAATCGTGGATCGTCCCGGCCCCGTTGGTGGCCAGATGCTGGATGAACCCGGCCTCCATCAACCCGGTCAACAATGGCACCGCCCCATTGCGGATCAGGTGGGCACCGTACATGAGGATCACCGGCGCACCGGCTTTCCGAGCCGAACCGATGGCCTCAACCATGGCCCCGACCGTGTCGGCTTGCGCTGCGGACAATTCGGCCGGCGCAGCACTCGGATCGATGAGGATGTCCTCGACCCGCGTCAGGCTCCGGCGTTCCGCCAGCGGCCTCACCTTCAATCGCAACAAATCCATGGCGCCCATAGCTCAACCGATTGGAAAACCCCTCCCCCTCAAAAGAAAGCCCTCAATTCCGCCCGCCTCCAAGGCCGCGCCCTCCCGCCTGAGCCCCAGGGCTAAACCGGTCTCCCCATTCGGCCCCGTCGGGACCATGACACCCAACTCCCGGGAACGTCTTTCGGCCCATCTGGGCCGCAACGGCAAACGCCCAGGCACACCTCCGGAAAGGCCGGCTCTCAGAGCGGGCCACGCCCCACCTCGGCGCTTTCGGAGAAAGCGCCCTACCATTGTCTGAAAGATCGGCTCTCGAGCGAACGAATCACTGGAGACATGGACAAGCCGCTCAATCACGACAGCCCCTGGAAAGACACCATCGACCAGTTCACACGTTCCTTGCTCGAGGTCACCTTTCCCGATGTCGCTGCCGGCATCGATTGGTCGTTCAAACCGGTATCCCTCGAGCAGGAACTCCACGAAATCACCCCGGCCTCTGAAATCGGGGCCAAGCGGGTCGACAAGCTCCTCAAAGTCCGCCTCCTCGATGGCACCGACCAGTGGCTCTACATCCACATCGAGGTCCAGATGCACTACGATCCCGACCTGCCCAAGCGCCTGTTCACCTACCACTACCGCATCTTCGACAAATACGGCGTCAGCCCCCTCACCCTGGCCATCCTCGGAGACACCCGCCGGAAATGGCGCCCCACATCGTACTGCC